>DEBI01000036.1 GCA_002348465.1 Gemmatimonadales bacterium UBA2960
ATGGCTTTGGCGGCAGATCCCAGGGAACAACGGGAAATTGCCGAGGAAATCGGCTCATCACCGCAACAGGTGTCGAGATGGAAACGTGATGTGAGTCCCTCTCCCGACATCATTGCCAAGTTTGTTCAGGTGCTCGGAATTGATGGTCATTGGCTCCTTACAGGTGAAGGATCGATGAAGGCTGGAAACAAGGTTGCTTTGGCGAGACGGGTGGAGGTGATTGGGGAAATAGCCATGGGCCGGGTAAATGATGACCAGCTTGCCGCGTTTCAGTTCGGCGTTTCTTTAGACAAAGGTCAGAGCGACCAGTTGGCTCTTCAAAAGACCCTCGAGACGGCCAAAAAAGGGAAGACGTCACTGTCCGATATTGAACGTAGGCTTGAGGTAATCGAGCGATTCGAGATGACGCCGGTTGATGAGTTGACTGAGGAAGAAATGGCTGTTGCTCGCAAGCTCGCGGCTAGAGCGAAGGAGGCGACATTCGGTGAAGACGCTGAGGCGCTAGGGGAGGGGGTGAAAGGTGTTTGATCGAGACGATGGGCGTGAGATCAAATCTTCCTACGCCCACGAAGGTTGGCTGAAGCAGCCGCCAACGATGTCGCGGGAGAATCCAGAGCCAGTGAGCATGGATCGCAACTACGACACGAGATGGATGGTTTCGGCAGCAGCTCAGGCACAGGGTGACAAGATCTACTGCTACAGGATTATGCATCCGTTCATGGGGCTTCCTGAGGGCGGATTTATTGTCGTCGACTTTAACGCGATTGACCTGCAGGCAGTGGTCTTAGCTGATCGCCACGACCCTGAAAGCATCATCGGTGTGTGGTCAGAAGCTCAGGTCCCACTTTTCGGCATTGCCCAAGACCTTGGAGTTCTTGAGTGGTCGAGTTGCTCCGAGAAAGCTTGGAAGCTCAGTCAACGACGTGGGTCTCTACAATGCAGCCTCGAAGTCATCGAAGGTGGAGCATAAAGTTCTGATCGGCACCTCTCCAGACCGTGGCATGAAGCTTCCCACGTGGACTGGTTTTTTCGGATCTCTTAACTAGTTCGGTTCAAAGAATCCGAAGTGCTCTTCCATGTAAAGCTCGATAACCTCAGCTAGGACGACCGCGTACGCTTGGCGGTTTGCCTGTGTGTCACGTATTCCGGTAAACTGGTGCTCTAATTGGATACCGCTGACTACTTCTCCGCCAGTCAGCGAGCCCCATCGACGGGTGTTGTATCCCCCTGTGAAGTAGGCATCCTCATTTGGTGACGGATCTGAGGGACTGGGCACGGAGCGGAAGCCTGCTTCCTGGAGGTATCCTCCGAATGAGGTCTCTCCGCGAAGAAGCCGAGAAAATGAAAGCTCGGACTCAGTTCCAAGAGAGCGGACGCTCGACTTGTCTCTGATGGTTGTGTTGTCTAGGAAGGTATCAGAAAGATTTAGATCGCTGCGCCCGAGCAGATAGCCGAGTTCGATTCTGTTTATAGGGTGCCCGTGCCCATGTATATCAAAGTACATCCCTGACCCATAGTCAGCTGCGACGGTTTCTCTAGCTATCCGGATGAAATCTTGGAACTCTGTCCAAGCTTGTTCCGCGTACAGGTCACCTTGGGCCGCTTCTACGATCTCTCGATTAGGGTCGAGTTTTGATCGGTGCAGGTGAGATATGATCACATGCGGTGCATATCCAGTAGCATCTATGAGCGCGTCTCTGACTCTGAATGTTAGATCTCTCGTATTCCGATCTGCTCCGGTAACGCCGTACGTCCGATCATTGATCTCGTTTGGCTTGAGGTCACCCCCATGAGGTGCTGAGATGACTACCGGAAGTTCTCCCGGGATGTATTCAGCGTAGCCTTCTCGCCCTACATATGATTGTCCGGGCAAGTAAGATTCGATCTCGGCGGGGACGAAGACCTCCAGCCATGCTGAACCGCTTATCCCATCTGCTGATGCTGCAATGATGGTTTTCCCCTGTCCAACCGCGATCGCTTTTCCATCAGGTGTGATTGTGGCTACAGATAAATCTGATGAAGACCAGCCGACAGTATTCGCTGTTTGTGCAATCCCGCGACTGTCCCTTGGAATCGCTTTAAATGTCAGGCTGTCATTAAGGGAAAGGACCATAGCGCGGGCCGGTAACACATCGACTTCCGCAATCTCAGAACAACAATCAACTGGCCCAGAAGCTTCACAAGCCACAAGTGCGACTGGAAGGCCCAATATGAACAACCAGCTTTTGATATCGCAGATGTCGGTCGTTCTGGTCATTGAACTACTCTTACGATTCGTTATGGCTACACATCTCGTCTTGATGTAGACCAAGCGATAAGCGGCCTTGGGTGTTCTACTGCTTGTTGTAGCGTATACCGGCTTCCTGTGCCAACTCAATGGCGATAACCATTGCAGGAACAATACTCACTCCAGGGAGCAGGTGAGCTCTTAGCTCGGCGTTGATTTCTTCTTGTTCACCCTTACCTCGTGAAGCGAGCTCGAATGACCACGCGTTTAGAGCGTTATTACACATGATGAACTTGGTGCCCATCCCTTGAAGGCTCTGAATCCCTAGCGCCGGCATTGCTCCTAAGAACGGTGCGATAGGTTCTATGCCTGTGCCGAGGGCTAACAGATGTGCATCGGATGACTCTGGCTGCCAGAAGACATTTCGGGTGTAGGCCTGACCATCCGCGTCGAGAAGTTGGTGGTATGCTCCCAGCTCGTACTTTTCCCATATCTCGTCGTCGAAGCCTAGGGCAATACTCGATCCTGGGTTGATGCCGTAGAGAGTAGCAGCAGCTCCGACTTCACCGGATGATTTGTCGTAAGCGGTGCTGTAGGTATTCAAGTAGTTCAGGATGTGTAGGAGTGTTGCCCCGTTCTTGTGCTGGTTGAAGTCGAAGAGGCAGCGGTGTTCACCTGGGACTTCGTCCATCCAGGCGTCTGAGGGCATTTGATCCTTGGCTGCACGTGCGCACGCTGGCAGAGCGGCTACACCGGCTGCTGCGATCGCTCCTCCAAGGAATGCTCGGCGAGGGGTAGAAGAATTCGACATTGATCATCTCGTCTTGTGAATTTGAGTCTACGTTTATGTAAGGTTGAATTGAGCACCTCACAAGCAGAAAGACGCTACCTGCGAGCGTCTCATCCTACGAGCACCGACTCGTCTGGTTACCAGAACACTGCGTATAACGCTACAGTGGTGAGGGCAACGAAAACCCCACCCATTCGGGCACCTCGGCTTGGCGTCATATCAATGTCAGACACGGTGTTGTAGACGACTGGCTCGGTTCGGGGTTGGAGAACAGTAAGCCCGGTCATGACGGCGACAATCACCAGGAAGGTGAACGCCATATGATTCAAGAATGCGACCTCAGGCAGTTGCCAATTCAACAGCCCATACGTGACCGGTCCGACCAAGAGTCCACTGACCGCGGCTGACAGAGGAGCCCGTGGAATCAGTAGTCCGAAAATGAAGACCGCTGTAATGGCTGGAGAAATGAAGCCCCACACGAGCTGCATATACTCGTAAACACCTTCGAACTGTGCTGGGAATGGCGCGAGTATACACCCTATGACAACAAAGACAGCTGTTGCCATACGACCAATCCGGACGACTCGGTGAGCGTCTGCGTTTGGGCTCAGGTGACGCTTGTAAATGTCCATTGTGAAGAGCGTCGAGGCTGAGTTAAGCATCGAGTCTAGGCTGCTCATCACCGCTCCAAAGAGTGCGGCGAAGAATATCCCTCGCAGCCCTGCGGGAAGCAGATCCCGAATGAGCATTGGATAGGCTTGATCACCGTCGCTGATTGATGACCCGTAGAGCTGGAATGCTATGATCCCGGGAAAAACGATGATGAAAGGGATGATGAGCTTAAGTCCGGCTGCGAAGATGATCCCGCGTTGCCCGGCGGCTAGTGAGCGAGCGCCTAGCGTACGCTGCGTAATGAACTGGTTGAAACCCCAGTAGAACATATTTGGGATCCAGATCCCAAGTAGAAAGATCGTCCATGGAAGCTCCGGGTCGTCAGCTGGGAGCACCATGTGGAGCTTATCTTCATTGGCCGCCAAGAACGACTGCAGGCCACCGACTTCGGAAAGCCCTAGCACTGTCACTACGCATCCGCCAATCAGCAGCGCAGAGCCCTGAAGAAGGTCTGACCAGACGACTGCTTTGAGTCCTCCGTATACTGTGTATGCACCGGCTAGGATTCCTATAAGCCATATGCCTGGCAGCAGGTCGAGTCCGAAGATCGTTTGAAGTCCGAGTGCCCCTGAGTAGAGGACACCAGCGATCGCAACGCCGACGTAAGCAGCCATCAAATAGATGGCCATGATTGTGCGTGCCGGGTTCCCGTACCGGTGCTCCAAGAACTCGGGCATCGTGAAGATGCCTAGACGCAGGAAAAGGGGAAGAACCCAGAACGCTACGATCACCAGTGAAAGGGCGGCGATCCACTCGTATGAGGCGATTGCCATACCGGCAGACCCGAAGCCGGATCCGGCCATCCCGATGAAATGCTCGGTAGAGATGTTTGAGGCTATCAAGCTGAATCCGATCAGCCACCACGTTAGGCTTCGACCAGCTAAGAAATAATCCTCCGATGTGTCCTCGTCGCGCGATGCGTATAGCGAGATGCCGATCACTGCTGACAAGAACGCTATGAAAGCGATCGCGTCGAATGTGGTGAGACCCAAACGTGAACTCTCTGTTCGCATGCGTGAGGACAACCGCACAAGCTACTGGTCATCTGTGGGATGGACTAATTGTAAACGCCAGTAGTCGCCCAATGTGGTATCTTGAGCATCACTAATGCCCTCCACCTAGATTGATGGGTTCCAACCGAAGACTGGAGATTTATAGGCCGTGACGGACTCACTTTCGTCTCGGGGAGCGCATGCTGCGGCTAGCCCTCTCCGAATCGATTACGATGCGTTAAGAGAGACGGAACGGGATCGTTACCATCCCACCGAAAATCCTCAAGGAAAGATCCCTCTCAACATCGCTAAAAATCGGCTCAGTTGGCTTGACCTCAGGGCAAGGATCGAATCGATAGCAGGCTCAGAGTCGATCCCGGACTGGGTCCCCAGTTACACAGCTGCAGGTGGTGCTCCAGCATTCAGGAAGGCACTAGCCCACTTTATGGGAACTCATCTGACGGGGTGCTCAATCGAGCCGGACGAGGTCGTCGTGTCACCTGGTGCCACGGGTGTTATTGAGATGACGGCTTTTGTCCTTGCTGAAGAGGGGGATGTAGCTGTCATCCCCGCACCATGCTATCCAGTTTACACAAAGGATCTTGGCAATTTCTCAAAGATCGAACGCTATGATCTCGTAACGCACCATGAGATATCGGAGCTTGCAGACGGACCTCTACTTACCGTCGATGATTTAGAGCGTGCTTGGGAAGACATCACTGACTCAGGTCGGCGTTTCCGACTCCTTATTCTGACCTCTCCAGACAATCCGACGGGGGGGATTTACGACGTCGACAGACTGAAACTGATTGCCGATTGGTGTATAGCGCACCAAGTGCATCTCATAGTCAACGAGATCTACGGGTTGTCGATCATAGACACTGGGCACCCGGATATCCGCGATGATTATGTCTCGCAAATGGCCTTCAGTTCATTCGCACAAGTGATGAAAGCTAGGCAAAGCGAGTACCTGCATCTCTGGTATTCCCTGTCGAAAGACTTGGGGATATCTGGTTTTCGAGTGGGTATTCTGTGGACGCTAAACAAGAGAGCGCTTGAGGCTTATGAGAACCTTAACCTGACGCACTCGCTTTCTAACTACACACAGTGGGTATTGAGCCGCGTACTGACAGAAGACGAATTCATTAACGACTTCATCACTCGAAATCAGAAGCGCCTAACCGATTCATATGCGCTCGCCGCCCGATCCTTTCGAGATATGGGAGTACCGTATGTACCCGCTAGGGGTAGCCTCTTCTTGTGGGTAGACCTTTCAGAATTTCTCGAGGAAGATTCCGAAAGCGGGGAGATGAGCCTGTGGCGAAGGCTTTTCGACGAAACCGGAGTTCTTCTAACCCCTGGCGTGGGTTTTGGGCACACCAAGCACGGTATGTTTCGGGTGGTCTATCCGTGCGTTCAGTATGAGGAGCTAGAGGTGGCGATGATCAGGCTGGCAAGCTACGTCGAAAACCGGCGTGCGTGCTGACGATTTAGGGCGCAACCCACATACTTTGCCAGTCACTCTGAGTTCGGGTGAATCGAGCGCGTCTGTGCCCCTGAAACTCAAGATAAAACCAGTCGATTTCGGTCAATCTGCTCCGAATGACACAAAAATTTTCTCGACATTCAGCGACGACGCTGGACTCTTCGGCTTCTAGCGCCTCTAAAGATGGAAGGCTCACCTGCGGATCGGTGCTCGAAACACCAGGTCCCTTGATTTGTCCGTAGCACCGACGTCCGAGCGGTGCCACTTCTCTCCAGGCTTCATCAGCGATCTCATCATCTGTGTGCACGAGCCCCGATCCACGCGCCCGTATTTGCACCTTTCGCTCACGGTCGTAGAAGTGCCACGCCAAGGTCGAGCCTGCTGTTAGATCCTGAACCTTCGGACTTCGACGATCTGTATGGAACCCAAGGATCCCCGCCTTACTGTCGACATGACGGAGCACGACAGTTCGTACTTCTGGCTGTCCGCCACGAACCGTGCCAACGGCAGGTGTATGGAACGCATCTCTTGCATGGATACGCCCCTTGGCGAGTGCTTCCCAGATGGAATCGAAAATTTCAGTAAGGTTGAGCACAGGTCTTCGGTCACGGTGAGATACGATCCGTCAGGATCGTTGAGGAAGCGGCTGCCGTCCAGAGAACTCCTTAGCGATTCTCTCCTTGGTCCGATTATGAGTTCGAGGGCCAGGTCCCCTTTCCTGCCTTCTTAGCGTTGCCGACATTGGGCACCTCTCCCGAACTAGCACTGGAAAAGCTCATGAAGGTTAATCGTTCTTCTATCATTCTTTTGGTACTAATGGGGATTTCGGGCGGGACTTCGCTCGAGGCCCAGTCCGTCGCCGAAGAATTCGATTCGCTCCATTTTCGCTCGATCGGACCAGCGACTATGTCTGGCCGCATTTCCGATTTAGCTGTGTATGAGGCCAATCCGGCCATTTACTATGCGGCTACCGCCCATAGCGGCCTATGGAAGACCACGTCTGGGGGCGCGCTCTTCGAGCCGCTGTTTCAGGACGAGGGACTGATTGCGCTGGGTGACGTAGCAATCTCTCAGACAGATCCGGACCTGGTATGGGTTGGTGCGGGAGAATCCAATAACAGACAGACGACCTCTTGGGGTGGTGGTGTCTATAAGTCGACCGATGGCGGACAGACATTCGACCACATGGGTTTGGAGGACTCGCGCCACATCAACCGAATTTTAATTGACCCGAGGAATAGTGAAGTCGTCCTTGTTGCCGCTACCGGACCACTTTTTGGGTCGGGGGGGGATAGAGGTGTCTTCAAGACCACGAACGGCGGGGAAAGCTGGACGAAGGTGCTTGAGGTGGATGACGATACCGGTGCAAACGCTCTCGTTCGCTCAAGTACCAACTCGAATACACTCTATGCTTCAACCTACCAGCGCCGTCGTAACGCGTGTTGCATGAACGGCGGTGGTCCGGGAAGTGGCGTGTGGAAGTCAGTTGACGGGGGAGACAACTGGACCCGGGTGACTGGAGGCGGGTTCCCGGATGGTCCGCTCGGCCGCATTGAGGTAGACGTCTACGGGCGTGACGATCAGGTCGTATATGCCCTGGTCGAAGGTCCACGAGTCGGTGGTAATGGACCTGGTGTTAGAGATCAGGATGAAGATGAGGAAGTTGAGAACCTGACGGGTCTTTATCGCTCACAAGATGGCGGCGCGACATGGACGCTCATGAGCAACACAAATCCTCGTCCAATGTACTTCAGCCAGGTCCGCATCGATCCGGTTGACCCCGACCGGGTCTATATGGGCGGTGTCGGACTGCACCTAACCATTGACGGTGGCGAGACGTTCGCAACCGACGCGGCTCGTCTGACCCACGACGACGTGCACGCTATCTGGATCAATCCGGAGAACCCAGATCACGTACTGATCGGAAACGATGGTGGGCTTGCAGTTTCATGGGATGCAAGTCGCACATGGAGCTTCCTGCCAAACTTGCCGGTGGGACTCTTCTACCACGTGAACTACGACATGGAACGCCCGTTCAATGTTTGTGGTGGCATGCAAGACAACTACAGCTGGTGTGGTCCTAGTGCAACGCGTCAGAACGTTGGAATCACCAATTACGATTGGTATCAGGTGCGAGGGGGTGACGGCTTTGTAGCGATGCCCGATTTGCGTAATCCGCGGATTGTATACGCCGAATCTCAGGGAGGAAACATGGTCCGTCGTGATGTCGTGACCGGTGAATCAAAGAGTATTCGTCCCTCAGCGACAAACGTCGTAAATCACATGCAAGGGGACCGTTATCGGTGGCACTGGGACACTCCGTTTATTCGTTCACCTCATGATCCAGGGGTCCTCATAGCGGCAGCTCAGAAGGTTTTCAGGTCATCTGATCGTGGAGACTCGTGGGTTGCTATAAGTCCGGATCTCTCTTCTGGAGCCGACCGCGACACCATCCGGACAATGGGCGTGTTAAACAGTGAAGTAACGATTGCCCGGAATGATGGAATTTCGAACTGGCCGACTCTCGTATCTCTTGCAGAATCTCCGGCGTCGGCTGGTGTTTACTACACTGGTGGTGATGATGGCACAGTGCACGTTTCACGTGATGGTGGAGCTTCTTGGCAGAGCGTCGGCGATCGGTTGCCTGATGCACCTCATATGGGTTGGGTGTCTGAGGTAGTACCCTCCAGCTTCGCTGCCGATCGAGTGTATGTGACCATCGACAATCATCTGAGCAATGATTACGACCCTTATGTATGGGTCAGTGAGGACTTCGGAATGACGTTCCGATCGATTACGGATGGGCTTGAAGGCGAGAATGTCAGAACGTTGACTGAGGATCATAGGAATGGAGATGTCCTTTATGTAGGGACAGAAACCGGCATTTTTCTCTCACTTGATCGCGGAGAAAGCTGGCGGAGGCTGCGTGCGAATCTTCCCACTGTTCGAGTGGATGAGATCACGCTTCACGAACGCGACAACGCAATGATCGTTGCTACGCACGGTAGGGCTCTCTTCATCCTTGATCACCTCGAGCCCATCCAGGAATACGTTGCCGCCACTGAGTCCGATGCCCGCCTGTTCAGTGTGCCAACGGCACTGCAATTCAAGATGATGGACGATAAGAACGAAGAGTTCTGGGGCCATCAGTATTTTGTCGGTGAGAATCCTCCGGCTGAGGCCATTATGCAGTACTATCTGGATGATGAAGTCGGAGAGCTGTCCCTCAGGATCATGGACGAGTCAGGGCATCTGGTACGTGAGTTGTTCGCGCCCGAAAGCCGGAGAAAACCAGGTATCCGGACAATGTGCTGGGACCAGCGCGTCGAGCCCGTACTGGGCGGTGCGATCGGTGGTTTCGGTGGATTCGGGCGGGGAAGTGGGAATGCGGATATTGAGGGTGTACCGACTCCGCCCCCAGCACCCGGGTACCTTTCTCGTGATATTTGCGAGACGGAAGAAGACGGACCAAGCGGAGACGCAGGTCCGTTCGTGAGGCCAGGCTCATATCATGTCGAACTCGTCGTGGAGGGAGAGGTGGTCGACTCCGAATCCATGACTATCGTCATGGATTCGGAGGTGAGACTGTCAGGACAAGAACGAATCGCGTATGACAATGTGGCGAACGATTTGCACGAGGTGCAGCGCAGTGGCCAGCACATGTACTCGATCCTTGCTCAGGTACACGAGGAGGTGACCTCGGCTGTTGACCAGATGCAAGACTCTGAAGTCCCGGAGGCCCTGAAAGCGGACTTTGACTCGTTCCAGGAAGCTTGGGATGAGGCGAGGGTCAAGTTCGGTGTGCCTCGGCAGCAAGGGGGGCGCCGGTTTGGTGGCGGTCAGGCTAATCCTGAGAATGTGTTCGGCCAAGTCAGCGGTCTGAAGGACGAAGTACTTGCCTTCTGGGAGCCTCCTAGTGATGCGCTTATCGCCCGCTACTACGATGCAAAACCTGCCCTGGAAGCTGCTTTGGAAAAGGCTGAGAACGTGTTGGGATTAGCACGTACCATGAGTGCGCGCTTAGCAGAAGCTGGAATTTCCATGACTGTGCCAGAGGGCCACTAGGGAAAGATCTGGAGCGGATCAGAAGCCTTCGGCATCTATCATGGGGCCGAAGGCTTCTGTCCAAGATTTGTTTCCTTTTCTGATTAAGCGTTACCCAGCGAGGCCCTGTCCTCCTGTGCATTAGGGATCCACATTGGCTTCCTAGCTCTTTTCGCTAGTGGGGTCCACACATTACTGACAAACCCACGACTACCATGCTTCGCAACTCAACGTTGTTCGCTCTCCTTTCTCTCTTCATCATGGTGGCGCCTGTTGCTGCATTTCAGCAGGGCCAAGAATCTGACGGAGAGCCTGAAGAAAACACGTACTCGGAAGTGATCACCGAAGATGCGGTCACCAGTGAGGGTCTTTTTGATACGCACATGATCGGAGCGGATCTCTACTATGAGATCCCACTCGATATGATGGATCGAGAAATGCTCTTGCTCAGCCGGGTCGCCCGAACACCTGATGGTGCGGGGTATGGCGGCTCTAAGTCGAATACATCTACGGTACGATGGGAGCACAATGGCGAGCGCGTGCTGCTTCGTTTAGTGAGTTACGACAATTTTGCAGGAGATTCCACAACGATCGCCGCCGCTGTTCGAAACTCTAATTTTGAGCCAATCGTCATGGCGTTTGATGTCGAAGTCATGAATGAGGATTCCACGGCGGTCGTGGTTAACGTGACGAATCTCTTTACTGAAGACGTCACGATGCTTGGCCTACAAAAGCGACGACGTTCTTCCTATGGAGTTCGCCGTGTAGATGGTGATCGGACCTACATCGACCGCGCGAGTGCATTCCCACGCAATGTTGAGGTACGTCGCGTCCTGACTTATGAAGCGACCGAAGCTCCGTCGAACGAGGCAAGCAACACTCTTTCGATGGAAATGCACCATTCGATGCTCCTTTTGCCGGATGACCCCATCGAGCCACGTCTATGCGATGAACGCGTTGGTTTCTTCAGCACGACACAGACCGACTACGGCCTGGAGGCTCAACGGGCGGTGGAAACTTGTTATGTGACCCGATGGCGCCTCGAGCCTAGTGACCCCGAGGCCTATGCTCGTGGTGAAGTCGTTGATCCGGTGCAACCCATCGTCTATTACATCGACCCTGCCACCCCCGAAAAGTGGGTCCCATATCTGAAGCAGGGGGTTGAGGACTGGCAGGTGGCGTTTGAGACCGCTGGCTTTAGTAACGCGATCATCGCCATGGATGCTCCAGAAGACCCCGCCTGGAGTCCTGAGGACGCCCGATACTCAGTAATCCGCTACTTGGCGTCAGACGTGCAGAATGCGTCTGGTCCACACGTTCATGATCCTCGTACTGGTGAGATCCTAGAAAGTGACATCCAGTGGTACCACAACGTGATGAACCTGCTGCGCAATTGGTTCTTTATTCAGACTGCGGCAGCCAACGAAGACGCGAGAGGTGTGGAGTTCTCTGACGATCTGATGGGCGAACTCATAAGGTTCGTGTCAGCTCACGAGGTCGGGCACACAATTGGGTTGCAGCACAACATGCAGTCCTCTTCGTCTTATTCTGTCGAAGACCTGCGTACCCGATTTGTATGCGAAATGGGGGTGGCATCGTCCATTATGGATTATGCGCGCTTCAACTATGTCGCTCAGCCCGGAGATGACACCTGTTTAATGCCTTTAGTGGGTCCCTATGACAAGTTCGCGATTGAGTGGGGCTACAGGATGCATCTGGGTCAGGACCGCTATTCAGAACAGGAAGGAATGCGAAACTTCGTCGAAGAATGGCAAGAAGACCCAGTCTATCTCTTCTCAAGCCCCATGAGGGGTGGCGCGGATCCTTCCTCTCTGACGGAGGCAATAGGAGACGATGCTATGCGTGCGTCAGACTATGGAGTTGAGAACCTAAAGCGGATTGCGGACAACCTGATCGACTGGACCTATGTAGAGGGTGACGACTACTCGGCTCTCGAAGAGCTATACAACAATGTGGTAAGCCAGTGGAGCCGGTATACCGGTCATGTGGTGGCAAACGTCGGAGGGATCGTCAGGACGCGTAAGCGCCAGGGGCAGGCAGGTGTTCAGTACGAGATGGTGAAGGCCGACAAGCAGAAGAGGGCGATTGAGTATCTGAATCGGCAGGTTTTTGCGACACCACACTGGCTATTAGATAGTGATATCCTGGAGAGGTTTCAGGCGACCGGGGCGATAGACCTCGTGCATGCGCGACAGTCGAGCGGCTTGGATCAGGTTTTGAATGTCGAGCGCATGAAGCGGCTTATCGAACAGGAAGCATTCTATGGAGACCAGGCGTATTCGCTTAATGAGATGCTTGTCGACCTTAGAAGTGGTGTGTGGTCAGAGCTTGCGTCAGGTCGTGAAACCGATGTGTACCGGAGAAATTTACAGCGATCCTACCTTGATCGGATGGCGACGCTGCTGGAACATGAGGATGCAGTGCAAACCGATATAGTGTCGTTCGCTCGCGGCGAGCTTCAGGTGCTCCGCGAACAACTTGAAAGTGCGACATCTTCGCACAGGCCGACCGAGTTGCATTTCCGCGATGCGATCTTACGAATAGGTGAGGCTTTGGAGCCGAGTTGATGTAGTGCCGGTAAGCCTCACCGTGCAAAGCGGCAAGGGCTTGCCTATTTGGGTGATGTCTTCCTCCTTCTTTCCGTTGATATGACGGAAGTGCTCTAGGGAAAAGCGTAAGGCGCAGGGGGAAAAGGATGTCGAAGTGTGGGTGCGTTCCCGGGCTCGTGTGTAGGGCTCCTGCGTGGATTTGGGTGATAGCCGCGGCTCTACTTGCTCCGGTCATGTCAGAAGCGCAGGAAGTACCCTCGCCCGATGTCCTAAACGCCGTCCGACTTTCTGAGGATGTTAGCGAGCGCCCTCAGATTGATGGACGCGTCGATGAACTGTTCTGGGAGCGGGTACCTGCTATAACTGATTTTCTACAGCAGAACCCTATTGAGTCGGATCCTGCCACTGAGATGACGGAAGTGCGCGTCGTATACGACGACGAAGCGCTCTACGTGTCGGTTCGCGCTTTCCACTCTAGACCGGATCAGGTCGTGTCTCGAATTATGCAGCGCGACCGGATTCTTGAGGTCGATCCGTTCGGACGGGGAGAATTACAGCAGGCGGGGGATGATGTTTTTGCAGTCCTTCTTGACCCTTTCCACGATCACCGGAATGGAGTGGTGTTCGCGACGAACCCTAACGGTGCTGAGTTCGAAGCACTCATCACTGATGAGGGCAGCTCAGTTAACATCGATTGGCGCGGAGTTTGGGAGGTCGCGGGCACCCGCACACCGAATGGGTGGAGCGCTGAGTTTGCGATTCCTTGGCGCACGTTACGCTATCCGGACGCGTCGGGTGAGGAACCTTGGGGGATCAATTTCTTCCGAGGGATTCGCAGTAATAATGAGCAGGTGTACTGGCGCTCATGGGAGCGTGAAGGTGGAGGACTTCAGCGGGTCAGCCGAGCGGGGCATCTCAGCGGCCTGAGCGATCTGCCTCGTCAAGGTCTCAATGTCGAGGCCAAACCCTACGGGCTGCTCGGTCGAGTGCAGGAGCAGAATCCTTCTGATGTATTGAACAGTTCGGTAGACCGAGCTGTCGGAGTGGATTTGAAGAGTGAAATTGCGCCGGGATTACTCCTGGATCTGACGTTTAACACGGATTTCGCTCAAGTCGAAGTTGACGATGCACAGGTCAACCTTACTCGCTTCAGCCTTTTCTTTCCTGAGAAGCGAGACTTCTTCCTTGAGAACTCAGGCATTTTTGCTTTCGGGAACCCAGGAAACCCTCTCGAGCCTCCTGCATACCAGATGTTCTTTAGTCGACAGATAGGGCTTTCAGAGAACGGGTCGGTCCCTATTGTCGGAGGCGCTCGTCTTACGGGCAGGGTGGGTTCGCAGACTGTCGGCTTCATGAGCGTGATGACCGACGCAGTCCCCGAGTCTTCAGGGTTCGAATCTGTTGATCGTGAGCTTTTTTCAGTTGCTCGCATCAAGCGCGACGTGGGAGAAACCAACTACATCGGCGCCATGGTCGTAGATCGTCGGGGAAATGAAGCTACGAACACGGTAGCTGGGATAGATGGCCAATTCGTAGTCGGACAAGCATGGGTTTGGGATGCTTCGGTTACGCGTAGCTTCACCGAAGGAGCAGGTGGGGATGGCATCGCCTATCACGTCGGATATCGGTACGGTGGTGATCGATGGCGATCATTTCTTAATCATTATGCGGTTGGTGCAGAGTCTGAAGCCTCAGCGGGCTTCATTACCAGGAAAGACTATCGGAGCACTGAACTGTATAACGGCTATACGTGGCGCCCAAGTGCTCTAGGATTGCGGGAGTTTGGATTGTTCGTAGGCGGAAAATATGCGTCGACCATGACCGGCAATCGCATGCAAGATTGGCAAATCGGGTTCCTAACGACGCCAACATGGCGCTCGGGAGACAACCTCAGTGTGCTTGGCAACTTGGGTGAGACGGTGGTCGATGATGCATTTGAGTTAGCGCCCGAAGTCGAGGTGCCGAAAGGACGCTACGGCAACAATCATGTGGGGTGGTTCGGTGGGAGTAGCCGTGCAAGACCGCTTAGCGCGGAAGTGAATGGAATGGTCTCTCAGTTCTATGGCGGCTCTTTGGTGAGTGCAGGCGCCAGTGCTACGATTGCTCTTTCTCCGAGCTTTTCACTCACGCCAGGGCTGAATCGCAACGTTGCGGAAGTGCCCGGCGGAGAATTCACTGCCGACATTTCCTCGTTGAGGGCCTCGTTCTCTCTATCGACGCGACTTTTCGTTAACGCGTTGGTTCAACACAACAGTCTAGATGGGGACTTTTCCACTAATGTGCGGTTCAATTTCATCCATCGTCCCGGAAGCGACCTCTACATTGTCTTTACAGAGAATCGAAGCGAGGACATAAGGGGCTGGTCACTAACCGACCGTGGCCTTGTGACCAAGCTGACGTATTTGATGCGATTCTGATGGCCCGAGGAGGACGCGAGCCCTAGATTGGCGCTGGTCCCGGTAGCCCCATCCTCTAGCTGCTAATTCATTGGAGAAGTGAGGCCTCGGGAGGAGGATCTCGTGAAGACCATCGTATTCAGTTCAGGCTTGTTGGGGCTGGGGCTCATTTTTGGTGGACAGAGCCTTGGTACGAACGCGCCCATACGGATCGGTGACCCCGAAGCTGTGATTACGGAAACCCAAGTGGGTATGTCTCCTGCCACCTTAGCTTCGGACCGCAAGCCGGTCGCTTCGTCAGCTTTGGCAGATGTTGTAGAGCTTTACTGCGTTCGGTGCCACAACGAACGCCGGATGACGGGTAATCTCAGCCTCGAGGGTTTCGATCCGGAATACGCTAACGAGCACGCTGCCGTTTCAGAGAAGATGATCGTCAAGCTTAGGGCGGGGATGATGCCTCCACCGGGGGCTCGGCGACCGACAGCGGATACCCTAAACGCGCTCGTCGAAACTCTTGAATCGGTGGTGGATGCTGCGGCCGTTACGGATCCAAATCCTGGTATGCGGCGTTTCCAGCGTCTCAATCGTTCCGAGTACGAGCGGGTCATATACGAACTCCTCGGTATTGAGATTGACGCGGGAAGATGGCTTCCGGCGGACACTTATTTGGGCAACTTTGACAACCTCTCCGCAGCCCAAGGACTGTCGACGACCTTGCTCGAAGCTTATCTGAGGGCTGCTACGGAGGTCAGCAGAATTGCCGTGGGTAACGCGGAAGCTCAGGCGTTTTCTGCGAAATACACTAACCCGATCGACGTTTCTCAGCATTCTTGGGATCGGCTCGAAGGTGCCCCATTCGGAACCCGGGGCGGTATGGTGATCACCCATAATTTTCCTGTGGACGGGGACTATGTCTTCTCGTTTGAAATGTTGTTCGGAGGCGGCACGAATTCACAGGATCTTGATGTATCGATTGACGGTGAGGGTGTCGCTGGGCTTCAGCTCGAGCACGGGAGACAGGTAAACGTTCCAGTCAAGACAGAACCGATATTCGTAAAATCCGGGCAGAGGCAAGTTGCCGCGGCGTTTGTTCGCAGGATCGAGGGACCATACGAGGACCGCTTGAGTCCGTTTGACTGGTCATTCGTTGGAGGGGAGGACGCCATACAGTGGGCGAACTATGGGATCACGGCTCTGCCGCATGTTGCAGACTTCATGGTAACGGGTCCGATAGATCCGGTCGGCGTATCACAGACGCCAAGTCGGGCTCGGATTTTTACCTGCCATCCTGATGCCGCGCAGGTGAGTGGGGCATATGGTGCAGTCGAACCAGTGACGACGGGTCAGGAGCGAGTGTGTGCGGAGTCGATAGTGCGCAGAATCGCGACTGAGGCGTACCGACGACCTCTTGAGGATGAGGATATTGCGGGCCCGATGTCGTTCTATGAGGCTGGACTTGCGGAGGGCGGTTTCGAGGTGGGTGTGCGGACTGCTCTGCAGGCGATCTTGGCCTCTCCATCGTTTCTATTCCGTTTAGAAGAACAGCCTCGCGACGTGCATCCTGGTGTGTCATACCGGATCAAGGACACTGATTTGGCGGCCCGTCTAGCGTTCTTCCTGTGGGGTACAGGTCCTGATCGAGAGTTGATTGATATCGCGGCATCTGGCGGTCTGGATGACGAATCTGTGCTCGAGGCTCAGGTCCGAAGAATGCTGGCTGACTATAGAGCTGAGGCTCTTTCTACACGTTTTGCGTCGCAGTGGCTTCGCTTGCAGGAGGCTGAAAAAAACCAGCCTGAACTCTATCTCTATCCTGATTTTTCAGGTCAGCTCAGAGAGGATCTGATCCGAGAGACACAACTCTTCTTTTCCAATCTCATTTCTGAAGATCGAAGTCTCCTAGAGTTCTACAGCGCCGACTACTCGTTCATGAACCAACGTTTAGCTGAGCATTATGGGATCCCTGGCGTCACGGGATCAGAGTTTCGTCGCGTCACATATCCGAATGAGACACGCAGAGGGATTCTCGGACACGGTTCTGTTTTACTCGCAACTTCCATGTCAGCGCGTACGTCCCCTGTTCTGCGAGGTAAGTGGGTCATGGAAGTTCTCATGGGCTCTCCTCCTCCTCCCCCTCCTCCTAACGTCCCCGCGTTCGAGGAAACTGCGGGAGCGTCAGACGGACGTCGTCTCACGACTCGGGAACGCATGGAGCTTCATAGGGCAAATCCCACGTGCAATGCGTGTCACCGCATGATGGACCCTATAGGCCTTGCACTCGACAACTTTGATGTGACGGGGCGCTGGCGAATTCGGGAAGATGGGGTGCCGCTCGATACGAGAGGCACGTATTACGACGGTACTGAGTTGACCACCCCCGACGATCTCAATCGAGTCCTTCTCGATCGACCAATTCCTCTCGTGCGGAATTTCACTCAGAACCTACTGGCCTACGCCATTGGCAGGCGCGTGGAGTACTTCGACCAACCAACGGTGCGTCAGATAGTGCGAGATGCAGAGGGTGATGACTACCGCATGTCGTCGTTCATTTTGGGTGTAGTGAAGAGTGACCCTTTCCGGATGATGCGGGCCGAATCATCTGTGGACACACCTGCTGGTTCTTTGGGAGAAGATGAATCGTATGGACAGCCTAGCCTTTAGTTAGGTATTGTCGATGAAACGGAGCGTGATATGGAATTCTTGACCGGGAAACATCTTGATCGACGGACCTTTGTTAAGGGAATGGGTACGTCCGTCGCACTGCCTCTTCTTGATGCCATGGTCCCCGCGGGTAAGGTGTGGCGGAACCCAACAGACGATCCGCAGTTCACTCGTTTCGTTGCCGTCGAGGAGTCGATGGGTTCCGCGGGAGGGAGTGACTGGGGTGAGGCGCGAAATCTCTTCTCGCCAGCTGGTGTTGGAAGGGATTTCGAGTTCCATGCGGACAGCTCGTTGAAGGGTCTGGAGGCGTACCGTGAATATCTAACGATCGTAAGCCAAACCGACTGTCGGATGGCTGAACCCTACCGGGCCGAGGAGATCGGCGGGGACCACGATCGATCAACTGCTGTTTTCCTTACCCAAGCCCATCCTAAGCAGACCCAGGGCTCGGATATTTTTCTAGGGACCTCTTTAGATCAACTTCACGCTCAGCGTTTTGGTCGAGATACCGCGCTACCCTCTCTAGAGTTGTGCACTGAGGTGATCGATCGGGGAGGAGGCTGTGCGTACAATTACCACTGCGCTTATACGACATCGCTCGCTTGGTCTTCTCCGAATCAACCTTTGCCAGCTATTCGTGAACCTCGGGCCGTGTTTGAGCGCCTCTTTGGGGCTGGAGATTCTCAAGCAGACCGTCGGGCGCGACGCCGAACTAATGCGAGCATGCTGGACTGGATCACTGGTGAGGTTTCGCGACTTCGCAGGTCTTTGGGAGCGACGGACCGTGCAGCGATGGACGAGTATCTCACTCATGTTCGTGAGATCGAACGCCGAATCCAACTTGTAGAAGCCAGAAATCTCAGTGGTGAAGAGCGACAGATGCCGGAGGCGCCCTCGGGTATTCCGGATTCCTGGGAAGAGCACATGGAACTCATGTTTGACCTTCAGGTGCTCGCTCTCCAGACCGATATGACGCGGGTCATCACATTCAAGACAGGCTTCGACCAATCAAACCGGACCTTCCCTCTGTCAGGCACCACTAAATCTATTCATGGTGCGTCACACCATGGGAATGTTCCTGCCGACATCATGGACTTCAACAAGATCAATACGCACCGACTCGGTATGATGGCGTATTTTCTTGAACGGATGCGGACGACGATGGATGGTGACCGATCGCTTCTTGATAAGACGGCGATTGTGTGGGGTTCTCCCATGGGAGATCCAAATCTTCACAATCATCGTCGCTGTCCTCTAATATTCATGGGCAAGGCGAACGGAGCGCTGGAGGGTAACATTCATGTTCGTGCGCCTAAAGGAACCCCGATGGCGAACGCTTTTGTAACGCTGATGCAAGGAATCGGCCACGACATGAGCGCTTTCGGTGATAGTACAGGATCTCTTCCCTTGACGTTTCCTAAAGGGGCGTGACGGTGAAGGGACCAGGACGTTTGGTGGTAGTCGGGTTACTTGCGCTAGCGGTCATACCAGCGAATGCGCATGCACAGGACCTGCTGCTGGTGTCTCAGGACGGAGATCTTGAAGCGGTACGGATGTTTGTGAGTGCTGGTGCGGACCTGACCGCTACGCGTGGAGACGGGATGAACGCACTGCATCTTGCGTCTGAGCGAGGCCATACTGCTGTGGCTATTGAGCTTATGGGTGCGGGTGTGCCCATTGAGGCAGGTACACGAATTGGAGCATATACTCCGCTGCATCTGGCGGCTCGTCGAGGAAATGAAGAGATCGTTAGCGCTCTGCTTGAAGCGGGAGCCAACCCGAACAGGGTAACCACTACTAGTGGTGTGACAGCTCTACATCTCGCAGCGGGTGCATCCGGAGGTTCCGATGCGGTCGATGCGCTCCTTCGGGCAGGAGCTGATCCGAATGCCGTCGAATTTTCTGCCGGGCAGACCGCCTTGATGTTTGCTGCCGCGAACAACAGAGCAGCTACCATTCGACTGCTTGTCGAGGGTGGCGCGGATCCATCGGTAGAGACGGATGTTGTTGATGTGCTTCAGCACCTGATAGCAGATCGTGATGCGGCGAGACATCTGCGGCGCACTATCCAGAATTTCCGCCAAGAAGAAGCAGGGGGAAGAGAGTGGGAGCCGAGCGCTGAGCAGATTCAGGAGGCGATCCGGCAACAGCGTGCCTACTTAGATTCTGGCGAGCCATACAGGGACTACGAATCCGAGGAACTGGTCAACTACCGTCCTGACTACCCGGGAGGGCCGGATGTGCCACGTCCACCCTATAGGGAGACTCTCGTCGGCGAGACTGGTGGCATGACCGCGTTGCTATTTGCCGCGCGTGAGGGGCACGTCGAAGCCGCTATGGCGTTGCTAGAAGAGGGTGCGGATATCGATCAGGTCAGTGCGGGAGATAGAACGAGTCCGCTGTTAATGGCGGCACTCAATGGGCAGTTCGACGTGGCTATGATGCTTGTCGCTGAGGGAGCTGACCCGAACCTTCAAGCGACGACCGATGGGCAGACAGCGTTGTTCGCAACGCTCAATACGCACTGGGCACCAAAGTCGAATTATCCCCAGCCGCGCGCACAAGACAACCAGAAGACCGAGTACACGGAATTGGTACTTGCGCTACTGGATGCGGGTGCTGATCCAAATCTTCGCCTTAACACACACTTGTGGTACTTCGAGTATGGGTTGACCAAGATTGGGACGGATCTAAAGGGTGCGACCCCTTTCTGGCGTGCTGCGTTCGCGCAAGATCTTGCAATGATGAAGCTCTTGGTCGAGCATGGAGCCGATCCTAACATACCCACCTCATGGCCTGCGGTGGGTATGCGTGAGCGGCGACAGCAAGATGGGCGCCAACAAGAAGATTCAGGACTACCATGGATTCCCGAGGATGCGTTCAACGCATATCCGATCCACGCCGCCGCCGGTGGAGGTTTCACTGGTCTCGGATCGTTCAGTATTCGGAATGTTCCTGAAAGCTTTATCCCCACGGTGCGATATCTTGTTGAGGACCTCAATGTCGATGTCAACACGCTTGATTCTTGGGGCTATACAGCGATGCATTACGCGGCATCTCGGGGCGACGATGATTTGATCCGGTACCTAGTGTCGCAGGGAGGGGACGTGACCGTGATCACCCGACTGGGACAGTCAACGGCAGACATGGCACGAGGCGGACGTTCTGGATTCTTTACTAGGGTCGGATACCCGGAGACAGTGGATCTACTAACGAGTTTAGGTTCAACGTCCGAATGTCTCCACACGCACTTCCTCGACACGGGAGACTTTTGCGATCTGGCGGGTGTTGATGACCCCTGGGCGGTTCGTATAGTAGGTGACGAAGACGGCGATCCCGAAGTCGAAAAGCGTGACCGTGACCCGTCTGGCACCCGGCCGGAAACCAGTCGGCGGAGGGTTCCGGGGTTTCGTTGATCGGACATGAAGGGTGAACTGGTCACGTGTCGTGCCACCGCTTTTGCTTATACCTCTCAACCTTCTCCAACATGATTCGGAGCCGGCATGGATAACTCTGATCCGCAGTTGACCCCCGTTCAAAAATTCGGTGAAGCGATGGCGGATCGAGTTGAACGTTGGATGCCGTCCCCGTTCGTGTTTGCGATCCTGCTCACCTACGTGGCTGCGGTCGCGGCGTTTGTTTCGGAGGGGTCCTCCATTGCTGATGTAGCGACGGCTTGGTACGGCGGCTTCTGGAACCTACTCACCTTTGCGATGCAGATGGTGATTATTCTAGTGACGGGAACAGTCGTCGCATACCACCCGAGTGTGCGGGGTGGCATCCAAAAATTGGTGCAGCTTCCTAGCAACGGTCGTCAGGCCGTAGTTCTGGTCGGTATAGGATCGATGCTGGTTGGGTGGATCTCCTGGGGCTTGGGTCTGATCTTTGGGGCGATTCTGGCCAGAGAAATGGGTAAGGCCGCTAACAAGTCGGGTATGGCTGTCCACTATCCGCTGCTCGCGGTTGCGGGATACCTAGGAATGAGCCTGACATGGGGGTGGGGCCTCTCAAGCTCAGCCGGCCTGCTGCAGGCTACGGACGGGAATATTTTTATGGCACAGGGCATCATCGATCGGGTGGTGCCTGCTACTGAATGGGTATTCCATTCGTATCCAATGATATTGACCGGCATGTCGATCCTATATGGGTCTCTAATGCTTTGGTTACTTGCGCCGCCGGATCAGAACGCTCGAGGAATAGAGCAGTTTGTTGACCTCGAAGAGCACCGGGTCGAGGGTGGATCTGTGGATCAAGTTGGGACGGGATCGACCGAACTCACACGAGTCGCTCATGATTTAGAATCTCCAGCTGATCGGATAGACAATTCGAAAATATTGGGTGGGATCCTAGCGGCGACCGGCCTTGTCTTGTTTGGCGTAGCCTTTGTCACTCAGGGCCTAGGAGCTCTGAATCTGAACGTCTTCAATTTCGGTTTTCTGGTGATTGGAATGTTGCTCTACAGCAGCCCGGCACGATATCAGCGCGAGTTCAATGATGCTGTTAAGGGTAGTGCCGGTGTAATCCTGCAATTCCCATTCTATGCGGGCATTATCGGTATCATGACCGGAACCGGCTTGGTTGATACCATGACTGAGGCACTTCTCTCGATAGCGACACAGGACACGTTCCCTGTGGTAGCGTGGATGACAGGTGGCGCACTAAACATCTTCGTGCCGTCCGCTGGAGGTGAGTGGGCTATAGTGGGTGGACCGATGCTACTTGCTGCCCAGGAGTTAGGAGTGCCGTTCGGTCAGACGATTGCTTCCTATGCGGTCGGAGATGCCCACACGAATCTGCTCAACCCTTTTTGGGCCATTCCGCTATTGGCAATAACTGGGCTGCGAGCGCGTGACATGTTCGGCTACGGCATAACGATGATGCTTCTACTGACACCATTTCTAGCGGCAGTACTTTACCTGCTTCCGTACTGAATTGGTGTTCGGTGAAGTGGGAGCCTGAAGCTGTTGATTCGAATACTCGAGCCTTGTCCACTCCTTTTTATGTTGATCGAAACGCGGTGAAAGATCGGATTATGAGGGTAGAGCTAGTCTTTCCGTGTTCTGGTCGCATCTCTCAGTGATGTTAGCTCTGAAACCACTCACACCTCTGATCGCTCTCGGTCTGTTCCTTGTCGCCTGGACTCTTTCTGGCGGACTGCCGGAGAGTAATTCTAGCGCTTCTAAGGTTCAGCTTCTCGACTGGTCTGAGCAGATGGCTGTGAGGGATGGTTGGCTCGATACTCGCCACGAAATGCTTCTCCCGATGATGCGGCGTCACTCGATCGATATGTGGATCGTCGTGAATGAGGAATTTCATGATGACCCACTCACAGAATACATCGCTCCGGCGAGGCCTTACACCGGTCGGAGGGACGTCTTCGTTTTCGTTGATGCGGGGATGGACGGCCTAAGAAAGATTGCGGCGACTGGTTACTGGGAAGAAACGGTCGCTCGTTACTTCGAATCGCCGATTGATCCTAGGCCGTCCGCTGAGGTCCTTCGAGAGCTTTATGAGATGTATAGCCCACATCGTATTGGTCTTGGGTTCGGAGGCAGTCGTGGGATGACCCGGAGCCTGACGTACGACTCGTATCGTTTCCTAGCCGAGGCGATGGGTTCGGAGGCGGCCAGCAGGTTTGTGAGTGCGGAGCCTCTCATCAATGAATATCTGGCCACGCGTATTCCAGGTGAGTTTGAGGTTTATACCGATCTCGTGGCCCTCACAGAATCAATCACGAAGCGTGCGCTCTCCAACGAAGTGATCAAGCCAGGTAGTACGACTGTGGGCGATGTTCGCCGGTTCATGTACGATGAGTTGTGGATGACAGGCGTTCGTACCTGGTTTCAGCCGGATCTTAGGGTTCAACGTCAGGGAATGGCTGAGGTCGGAAGTCGTGGATTCCTCGCTGTTGCTCCGGAAGACATAGTCTTGCAGCGGGGAGACCTCGTTCATATCGACTTCGGAATTTCCTACATGGGCCTCGATTCGGACTGGCAGAAAATGGCCTATATACTCCACACTGACGAGGAAGATGTACCGCAGGGGCTAAAGGATGCGATGGAGAATACGAATGCCCTGCAGGATGCCCTTATGCTGCGAGCGTCACGACCTGGACGGACTGCAGGGGAGGTGTATCGCTTGACGATGAGAGAAATGCAGGAGCAAGAGATCAATGCCCAGATATACTCTCACCCACTCGGCAACCACGGGCATGGCTTGGGTCCGAGCATCGATTTCCGAAGCGCTGGACGAACAGATGTGACGGCTCGTCCCCTGATAGAGGGTGCTTACATCTCTATCGAACTCAATACCAAGACTGCCATCCCAGAATGGGGAGACCAAGAGGTCTATGTGATGGCAGAAGACCCTGCCCACCTAACACAGAACGGGTGGCGCTTCTTCAGACCTCGACAGGAAGATTGGTATCTTGTGAGGTAATCCTGTGCTTGCACCCAAAGGAGCTACGATCATGATAATTCCCTTGAGCATCGCTTCGATTGCTACTGTGCTTACCGCGATCAGTATTCCGGGCCATGCAGAAGAAGACCACAACAAGCGTACAGGTGTGGCACAGAACGTGACAGTTACAATCCTTTCGTCAAATCTCGCTAATGGGAATTCGGTCGGCGAATGGGGTCTTTCCGCGTTAGTTCAGGCTGACGGAGCCTGTGTGCTGTTCGATGCTGGGCGTCATCCCGAAACGGTTATTCACAATGCTGAGGTACTTGGCGCTGATCTCTCGTGTATTACTGACTTAGTACTCAGTCACCATCACTTCGACCATACGACAGGTGTCCTGCCGATTCTGGAGGCGCTCGGGAATCACAGTTCTATTGAGCGCGTGCATGTGGCGAGAGGATTCTTCCGGCCAAGGCGAGTACCCTCGCGTTCGGGGACAGAGGAGGCCAACCAGATGATCCAGGAACGGCAATCGCTGGAAAACGCCGGACTAGAGGTCATCATTCACGATGGCCCATCGGAGATCCTCCAAGGCGTATGGATCACAGGTCCTGTACCCCGTCCGCATTCGGAGGAGAACTATCCAGTTCAGGTAAGGATCAAGGAATCAGGGACGTGGGTCGCAGATTGGGTGCCAGAAAGCCAGGGCCTTACGATCGTCACAGAGGAGGGCCACATAGTATTGCTAGGATGTGGACATTCGGGTGTTGTGAATATGCTCACTCATGTTCAGTCTGCGATTTCGGATCGCCCTATACACGCTCTGATGGGAGGCTTGCATCTGTTTAACGCGACAGATCAGACCCTCGGTTGGACGACGGATCGATTACGGGAAATAGGGGTGAAGCATTTGATGGCGGGACACTGCACCGGTATCGAACCTCTCTTCAGGCTTCGAACAGGGCTGAACCTGACTCGACAGACAGCGGTCGTCGGGGCCGTAGGGTCTCAATTCGTTCTAGGGGAAGGGATTCGAGCGACTGCGATCGCGATGTAATAATTACAGAATCAGAAGAACAATGGCCAAGAGGCCAAAGCGATGAGGAACGTCATCAATGCATGGGTGTTGGCATGACCCAACTGCAGGCTTTTTTTGAATGCACCATGCGGTCGACCGGGACGGTACGCATATGAACCAATCTCTAACGAACGAGTTGGTCACTCGCTCGCTATGGCTGAGATCGGGGGCACCGCGAAGACTTTTGGGGCTGATCATAATGGGGTCCACTTTCTTCGTCGGATGCGGATCGCCCTCGTCGACTGAGGTGGATGAGGACCCTCACAATCTCATGGTCTGGGGTTACGTGATGGCTCGAGGCTTTCCTGCGGAAGGCGGTGTAGGGCTGATGGACTCTGCTGGTGTTGTTGTTGTAACCACGCCAGTACGTGGAGGGAGATATCTGGTTGGTCTCAGGCTTCCGCCAAACACGCCTATCTGTGACCGCTATAGGGTTCAGGTGGCTGTTGACGTAGGAAATGGCGCAGTAGAGCGGGATGAACGCTTACTACAGAAGGGTAGCGGTGAGTGTGTCCTGCCACCCGGTGAGAAGGTCACACACACAATTGACTTTTCAGTCCTAGAAGATTCGACCAGCAGCGCGGGAAGAACGAAATGATTCATGATGTCGTCAATTTGAAAAAAAAGTTCGATCTCTTTGTCGACAAGTGGGAGCCGAAAGTGATTGCAGAGATGAACGACATTCAGTTCAAGCTCGTCCGCGTCGAAGGGGAATTCTTGTGGCACCAGCACGCTTACACTGACGAGGCCTTCATCGTGATCGAGGGTGAACTGGAGATCGATCTTCCCAATCAGACGGTGCGGCTTGGTGAGGGCGAGATGTTTGTTGTGCCTAAGGGTGTAGAGCACCGTCCTCGTGCGGTGAACCAAGCCAAGATTATGCTCGTAGAACCTCGTGGAGTCGTAAATACCGGCGATATCGCTAACGAAGGTAGCGCACCGAATGACGTATGGATCTGAGACGAAGGTCGAAGTCGACTCACAGAGAGGTTTTAGGGCTGCGTGGCCAGTAGTCTGACGATGCCTCATATGATTCTGAACCTTCTGGGTAGAGGGATCATTCTGGTCGCCGGATGCCTCTCCGTGGCGGCATGCGGCAAGAGCACCCCCGTCGTTCCCATTTCTGAGAGTCCTGAGGGCATCTGGCGTTTTTCAGAGACTGGGGTATCCGAATCGACACTTCGCCTAGCATCAGACGGTTCATTCTCACGTGTGGTCACCGATCTCGAAGACAGGAATTGCGTTTCGTCGTCCGGTTCTTGGCGTACCGATGGTGAAAACCTCCTACTCGAGATCACCGCAGTTTCAAATGCCCCAGCCTCAGGATTTGAGAACTACCGCTTCGTGATACAGGATGGTCGCCTGCAACTCGGCGAGACTGAGATCTATACAGCTGTGGGCTCTATGGTGAGCTGTGCTGATTACGGATTCGGTGCTTGGGCTGGTGAACTGCGCGCCACCTTAGATGGAGTTGAGATGCTGTTCGAGATCGTCGATGTCATTCTCGATATGTATGGAGGCCAGCTTCAGGTCGAAGGGATTTCCACTACAGGGGTGGGCCAGAGCAGAATGCTTCTCCAGATCGATGGAAGTCCAAACCCTCTCAACCCGAGAGACTTTACAGTCCAAAATGTTCCCGGATCCACTAACACGTTCTATGGGTTTTATCATCCCGATCCGGGGTCGTCGACGTTCAGTGGTTTTGACACTACGAGGCTTTTACCCACAGGAATCTTGACGTTGAGCGCAGTTGGTCCAGAGCGGGTCACTGCTACATTCAGTTTCAGAGCGAACCTTCGAGTTGAGGGTGAGGTAGGTCCTGGTGGAGCTACCTTTGCACAGATTGAGTCGGGCCGTGTCGAGATCGTGTACCGTTAGCTAATTAAGGGATGCTTTCCATAGATCCAGCGTATGTATTCAAGGGCCGAGAAGGCATGAGCATTAACACGAAGGCCCACTTTTGCTGCTTTTTCCGAGGTTGACAATGATTAGACGCCTATTCTTCGCTGCCCTCCTTGTAGGGCTCTGTGCTCCACTGCCCGCCTCCTCACAGTCGGTTAGTGAGTCGCTGGCTGGACTTTATGAGCGCACCAAAACATTCGTGATGGCGAGTGCTGAAATGCTTGAAGAGGATTTGTACTCCTTCAGGCCGACCGATGATGTGCGATCAGTTGGTGAACTTTTCGCGCACATTGCTAATGCTCAGTACTCCTTCTGCGCGGCGGCAGCTGGGGAGCGGAGCCCAGCAACTGAGAACTTTGAGGAAAGTCGGACGACCAAAGCTCAGCTTCTAGACGCTCTTGGGATGGGTTTTGCGTACTGCGACGCCGTTTACGCTGGAATGACCGATGAAGCAGGCGCCCGCACTCTGAGTTTCTTGGGTCCGACCACGGCGTACGGGGTTCTCGCGTTCAACGCCGCTCACAACTACGAGCACTATGGTAACCTAGTGACCTATATGCGCCTGAACGGAATCGTGCCGCCTTCTTCTAGCGAGTAGTGCGCTACAACAAGGGATTAGGGTCTTCCTGCATTACGTATAGAGGACTGTTTGCACAGTCGTAAAAAGGGACTGATTCTCTGACTGTGCCGTTTTCCCGTAGAAGTTCGCACGCTACCATGCTTCGTGTGCGGACCTTTCCTCATCGTAGTATCAGGATCAACCCGGGAGTCTTCGATGTTGGCTTTTGAGCTTCGACGGCATCTGTCTTTGCCTCTTCTCTTCGTGCTAGTGAGTGCTTGTAGCAACATAGGTAGCGAGGTGCCTGAGCTTCCGGTAGCCCAAGTTCCGGGAGACGGTTCTCATGCGGCCCTTGTTGATTTTTTTTCGGAATGGAGGGAATTCGAAGCCCCCGAGTTTGACGGCCAGGTTCCGGATTACAGCCCAGCCTCAATGGCTCGCCAAGCCGCTG
The DNA here is from genome assembly GCA_002348465.1 of Gemmatimonadales bacterium UBA2960. Taxonomy (GTDB): domain Bacteria; phylum Gemmatimonadota; class Gemmatimonadetes; order Longimicrobiales; family Gaopeijiaceae; genus UBA2589. The sequence continues at coordinate 28,228 of DEBI01000036.1, forward strand.
AACTTCCGATGTGGATAGCTCGTTTGTCTGCATTCGATATTGGACAGTGGACAATATCTGAGCAGATCGACTGGCATATCATGCGGGCTGAGATGAATGGGTTGTCTTTCGATCATGCGGTGCGGCAACCATGGAATCGAGATCCGGCTTTCTACATCACTATTTATGCCGCTCAAAGCGATGTGCCGGCGCACGAGGGGTCGGAGCACCACGGGTCTCTCGATTTGTGGACGTTTGAGAGGCCTTTTTCGGATACAGATCTAACCTTTATCACCGACCGGATCGCAGCGGTGCCCATGCTGCTCGAGCAGGCACGCGGCAACCTAGCTGCTAGTAATGCTCGTGACCTTTGGATGGCGGGGTTGCGTTCGTTTCGGGGTCAGAGTGCAGATCTTCGAGCATTTGCTGATGAAGTCAAAGGTCAAAACGGTGCACTTGATGAGGTTACAGCCGCCGCAATCGCTGCGTCTGATGCGTTCCATGACTGGCTTGAGGCGGAGGCAGACGCAAAAACTGGTACCTCCGGTATTGGCAAAGAAAATTACACGTGGTACATGCGGAACGTGCATCTCGTGCCGTTTTCTTGGGAAGAGCAGGTGACGATGATGCGCAGGGAACTTGCTCGCGCGCACTCGTCACTTCGTCTCGAGGAGCATAGAAATCGGGATCTTCCCGAGCTCAAGCGTATCCAAACATCAACCGAGTTTGATCGCCGCATGAACGCTGAGGTCGACGAATACCTCCGCTTCTTGGAAGAGGAGGAGATTCATGCTGTCTTCGACTGGATGGATCCGGCATTGCGAGCTGTAAATGGCCAATTCACGCCAGCTGAACCTGGAGAAATCCGTAACTTCTTCAACGAGGTGAACTATCGGGATCCGCTCGTAATGCGAACTCATATGCACCATTGGATCGAGCTTGCTCGGCCGCCAGCTTTGGGAGTGAGTCAGCTCCGCATAACCCCTCTCTTATACAATATCTGGGACGCGCGCTCGGAAGGGTTGGCAACTGGTGTCGAGGAGATGATGATGCATGCCGGTCTGTTTGACGGTCGTCCACGGTCACGCGAGCTAGTGTGGATCATGTTGGCTCAGCGAGCCGCGCGTGCGCTGAGCGGCTTGTACTTGCACGGAAATGATTTCGAGATGGAGGAGGCGGTTGAGTATGCGATGCGATGGACTCCTCGAGGTTGGCTGCCTGACGGTGCATTAGTTCGCGGGGAACAGCACCTGTATCTGAGACAGCCTGGTTACGGGACCAGCTATCTGTCAGGAAAAATTCAGATTGAGGAATTGCTTGCTGAGCGAGCCCTTCAGATCCAAGACGAGTTCACGATCGGTTCGTTCTTCGATGATTTCTTCGAATCCGGCATTATTCCAACAGTACTCGTTCGCTGGGAGATGACGGGAGAACGAGATCCGATTCTGGATGGTCCGTTGGGGTATCGTTAGCCGTTCTGCCTGTCCCTGTAATCTCGAGCGTCTCTAGCACCATTTACCGGTCAGGAACTGTGGCATGATGCTGCGGGGAGCTGAACGTGTCAGTTCTGGCTACGGTATTACTCCCGGTAGCGTGGCGGTGGGAAGGCCTGGAATGATGCGCTTTGCGTTCTCATAGTAGACGGCTCGGAGTACTTCGTCGGGTAGGTCCATTCCGTAGAGCTTCCAGAATGCGTGGTAGTCACGGTAGTAGTCGAAGTACTCGTCAGCCGTTTCTAGGACTCGAAAGAAGTACGGATACTCGTCTGGCTGAAAGGAGTCTTTGCCAAATAGGATCCTGTCCTTGTACTTGGCGAAGAAGGATGCAGCGAACCTAGGCTGGCGTCCAAGATCGTAGAGTACCGCACCGATCTCGCCGAGAACGTTCGGATGGGCGTCGAAGATTTCCCCGAGACGTGCTAGGTCGGCAGTATGCCATCCCATATGCGCGAGGATCCAAGTCGTTTCCGGGTGTTTCATCAACATCCGGTTCCGTTCTTCCATCAACTCGTCGAAAGATGGGAAACGATCACGGTCCATGAAGCGACGGTTTTCGAAAATTGCGAGTTCGAGCCATCTCTCATTTGTGAAATCTAAAGTCTCGAAAAACTCAGGTGGGTCCGCTGTATGCACGAACACGGGGATGTTCAGCCTAGCTGCAGTCTCCCAGACTATGTCCAGCTCAGGGTCATCCATAGCGAGCCGCGAGCCGTCCATTCTAGTATGGTAGAGCCCGAACGCCTTACTGATTTCACCTATTCCGACTGCGCCGGCTTCGATGTCTTCTTCCAGCTGCCTGGCAATCTTTAAGCCAGATCCTAGATCGACATTCTCAAGATCGAGTGACGCGAAGAAGACGAAACGGTCCTCGTAGCCAGCTTCACGAACTGCTTCGATCTGGCTTCGGAGTCGCTGGCCGGAGCTCGGTCGTGCTTGGACCATGACACCGATGTTTAATCGGTCCATCTCGGCCACGACACTCTCTATTGTCTCAAGATTATCTAGCGTGGGGGGGTGTCCGTGGATGTCAACGAGAGGAAATCGAGCCCTTGGTACTTCGTGTTCTGGGACAACAAGCGTGGACTCCGGCTTGTACTCGGTGATGCTCGGCGGAGGTATTGTCGGTTCGCGGTCTCTGAAAGACCGCCGCTGTTGTGCGTCACAAGCGATTGGAGCTGCACAGAGTGCGACCAAAATAAAAACTTGTAGCCGGGTCGTTAGGCGCATCTAGGTCGTCTCAAGATCAGGTGGAATGGGCCAAGCTGACCTCCACTAATGATTACTGGCCATTGTGGGGTTCCGCTTGTCTCAATGCATAATACCGAAGCGCGACTGGCCTGCCATATCTCCGAGGGCGACCTTGCTCTCGCGACAATGAGATGTCGTCCGTTTTTGGGCCCCGATCCGACCTGGTTCAGGAGTGAAGTATGTCAAAGAGAATTATGGTGCTGTTGGTAGTTTCCGTGGGAGTTTTCCTGATAGGCTCGGTTGAGTTGGTTCATGCGCAAGATCAGGATGAAGTGGATGAAGCCACGGAATTACTGAAGGAGGGCCTTCCCCTTACCCCTGAACGCACTCTTTCGGGGACATTCACCGAAGGGTCGTGGATCTCACTGGATGTTAGTCCGGATGGACAGACAATTGTTTTTGATTTCCTAGGCGACCTCTATACAATGCCAATTTCCGGGGGAGAGGCGGATCCGTTGACCCAGGGCATGGCATTTGACGGCCAGCCGCGCTTTAGTCCGGATGGGGAAGCCATCGTGTTCGTCAGCGATCGCAGCGGTGGTGATGGTGTTTGGACGATATCCCTAGACAGAGCTGACACAACACGTATCACGCGCGGGGAGACGAGTGCTTTCCAGTCACCCGAGTGGACCCCGGATGGTGATTATATCGTCGCTACCCGCCAGAGTCCTGGTCAGGGAAAGCTGTGGATGTACCACCGAAACGGTGGAGGGGGCATTCAGTTAATCGAAGAACCTGCCAACGCTCGGACCACCGGGGCGGCTTTTGGTTCGGACGAGAGGCACATCTGGTATAGTCGTCGGACTGGAACTTGGCAGTACAATTCTCCGGGTCGTGATTATCAACTTTGGGTCTATGATCGCGAGACTGGAGAGAACAGTGTTCGTTCAGGTCGATATGGCGGGGCGTTTCGACCGACCCTTTCTCCGGATGGGCGCTGGCTGGTATACGGAAGTCGGCACGTAGCAGAGACTGGTCTTCGGATTCGAGATCTTGAGACTGGAGACGAACGTTGGTTGGCATTCCCGGTCCAGCGTGATGAGCAGGAGTCGCGAGCGGCTCGGGACGCTTATCCGGGAATGAGCTTTACTCCGGATTCCAGAGAGTTAGTTGCATTCTGGGGCGGGAGGATGTGGCGTGTACCTGTGCAGGGAGGTGAGCCGGTCGAGATACCGTTCCGGGTCGATGTCGACCTCCCCATGGGGCCCGAAGTCGACTTCGACTATCCCATCGACGACTCCCCGACCTTCGTCGCCAAGCAGATCCGTGATCTGGCACCGTCTCCGGATGGTGAGCGGCTCGCGTTCACGATCATGGGCGACGTCTATGTGAAGGATTTGCCCGACGGGGAACCCAGTCAGATCGCCGAGATGGATGCGATGGCCGCTCAGCCTGCGTGGTCACCGGATGGTGAGCGCATCGTCTTCGCGACGTATTCGGACGCGGAGGGCGGCCGCCTTTATGCGGTCGACTACGACGGCGATGATCTGGAGCGGATCACCCCTGACGCCGCCTTTTATACCCAGCCGGTCTTTTCACCGGATGGAATGCGCGTGGTGGCGATCAGAGGTCCTCGCTTGGCGTACGAAGACGCCCTCACTCAGGGTGTCCCGCGAGGCTCGATCGATCTCGTCTGGGTGCCGTCGAAGGGAGGGAAGGCCTCGGTCGTCACCCCGATCGCAGGTCTCAACGCACCACACTTCGTGAACGGCTCCGACCGTATCTATGCAACAATGTACGAGGCGGCCGCGCCGAGGTCGCAGTCGGGTGCGGGCCTCATCTCGATGCGTTGGGACGGGACTGATCGACGCGAGCATGTGCAGGTGCGTGGTGGAAGTCCCAACGGAGGACTGGGGCCGGCTGCATCGCTGATCAAGATGGCGCCAGAGGGTGACCAGGCGATGGCATTGGTCGGCAACCAGCTCTACGTGGTCACGGTGCCGTACGGGGTGGGTGCTGAGGCCCCCACCATTTCGGTAGCGAACCCCTCCTCGGCGGCATTCCCGGCCGAGCAGCTCACCGACATCGGGGCCCAGTTCCCCGCATGGGGCGCGAATGGCGAGGAGGTCCACTGGGCCCTCGGCAACGCCCACTTCGTCTACGACCT
>DEBI01000101.1 GCA_002348465.1 Gemmatimonadales bacterium UBA2960
CCGCTAGATACGAAGAGTGCAAATTTCGACAATATTGCCGACGCACAGATGATTTCGGCGACGCTGCTTGATTCTTATCTAAATGCGGCTGCTACGATCGCGCGCCTTGCGGTTGGTGATCCTGAAGCAGCTCCAAGTTCGTCGACCTATACCAATCCTGGCTACGCTTCTCAGTGGGAGAGGGTAGACGGTGCTCCATACGGAACCCGTGGCGGTATATCTGTGGTCCATAACTTTGTCTCTGATGGACAGTATGAATTCAGGCTGGCCTTTGAGCACACGACGACAGGTGGGTATTTCGGTGGCGTAACCCGTGGCGAGCAGATCGAAGTCTCAATCGATGGAAAGCGCGTTCAACTCCTTGAGATGGATCGATGGATGAGCGTTGCGGATCCCAACGGGGTCAACATGAGAACCGAGCCTGTCTTCGTTCGTGCTGGGCCTCATCGAGTAACAGCCGCGTTCTTGAAGCAGACTGAGGGCCCCGTCCAAGACGTACTTTCTCCTCATGACTGGTCTCTATCGGATCGACAGATTGGCGTGAGTGGATATGGGATCACCTCGCTCGCGCACCTGAAGGACCTCGTGGTCGCTGGTCCGACTAGTGCCACTGGCGTGTCAGAGACGCCGTCTAGACAGAGGATCTTTACATGCCGTCCCACCAAGTTAGATGAAGCAGCGGATTGCGCTGCTGAGATCATAGAAGAGCTGGCCCCCCGTGCATTTCGGCGAGCATTAACCGACGATGACCGGTCAGCTTTGTTAGGATTCTACGCGCTTGGGGAAGAGGAGGGTGGCTTCGAGGTTGGAGTTCGTACGGCCATCGAAGCCATGTTAGCTAGCCCAGACTTCGTGTTCCGTATGGAAGAGGCTCCCTCGGGAGTCCGTCTCGGAGAAAATTACCGGATCTCAGACCCGGATCTCGCGACTCGGATGTCCTATTTCATATGGGGACTGCCGCCAGATGCAGAACTCCGCTCACTTGCGACGGAAGGCCGCCTTTCGAACGAAGGAGAGCTAGAGCGACAGGTTACACGGATGCTCGCGGACCCTAGGTCCGAAGCTTTGGCCACCCGCTTTGCGGCGCAGTGGCTCAGGCTAGACGACCTAGATAAGGTACATCCCGATCGACTGCTCTATCCTGATTTTCATCAACGCTTAGCTGACGAACTTCGCCGCGAGACGGAATTATTTTTCTCAAATCTTGTTCATCAAGACGGCAGCGTTCTTGATCTGTTCACTGCCGATTACTCGTTCATGAATGAGCGGGTTGCTCGGCATTATGGTATCGACGGAGTGATCGGAGAGGACTTCCGTCGCGTCGATTATGTGGATGAGAATCGGAGAGGACTACTCGGTCATGCCAGCATCCTTACTCTGACTTCCGTAGCCGGCCGAACTTCCCCTGTGTTGCGCGGGAAATACGTCATGGAGGTGATTATGGGGACGCCACCACCTCCTCCTCCTCCGGGGATTCCGACACTGGAAGAAACAGAGGGCGCCGTAGACGGACGCATGCTGACGACAAGAGAGCGGATGGAACAGCACAGTCGTAACCCTACGTGTAATGCCTGTCACTCGTTCATGGACCCGATTGGTTTGGCGCTTGATAATTATGATGTCACCGGTCGTTGGCGTATCCGTGAGAACGGTATGGCACTAGACACTCGGGGAGAGCTTTATGACGGCACGCCGGTTACAAGTCCTGGGTCATTGAACCAAGCATTGATGGCACGCCCCACAGTTTTAGTGCGAAACTTCACTCAAAACCTTATGGCGTATGCCCTAGGGCGTCGGGTAGAGTATTACGATCAGCCGACGGTTCGGTCGATCGTTCGGAACGCGAGGGACAATGACTGGCGTCTGTCGTCGTTCGTGATGGGAGTCGTGAACAGTGATGCATTCCAGCAACAGAGAGCGGGAGCTCTAGCTGACGGAGCGGACAGAGAATAAGAGAATCATGCAGTTGCTCGAAGTGACTGCTTTGGGAGAAAAGAAATGCACTTTTTAAGTGGAAAGCACATGGAGCGCCGGACCTTCGTCAGGGGGATGGGTGCGTCTATCGCTCTACCTTTTCTTGATGCCATGGTGCCGGCCGGGCGACTCAGTGCCGCGAAAGCAGCCGAAGTCGACCCGACACGGCTTGTTGCGATCGAAATGGTCCACGGTGCGGCCGGTTGCAACGAATGGGGAGCCAGTCAGAACTTGTGGGCTCCAGCTTCGGCAGGTCGTGGCTTTGACTTGTCTCCTAGTGCACTCATGCCGCTGGACCCTTGGCGCGACTATCTGACTATCATCAGCAATACTGATGTTAGGATGGCTGAAGCCTTCCAGGCACCTGAAATCGGAGGGGATCACTTCCGCTCAAGCGCGGTGTTCCTCACCCAGCAGCACCCAAAGCAGACTGAAGGCTCCGATGTGTTCGTAGGAACCTCATTAGACCAGATGCATGCGAACCGCTTCGGTCAGGATACACCGATCCCCTCGATGCAGCTCTGTATTGAGAACATCAACCAGTCGGGGGGATGCGCATATGGGTACACGTGCGTGTACACAGATTCGATCTCATGGGCGTCACCTACCGAACCCCTCCC
>DEBI01000027.1 GCA_002348465.1 Gemmatimonadales bacterium UBA2960
AGAGAGGTGTGCTTTCTTGCCGATGTAGATGCGCGGCGTGTCGTGCAAGATCCGCGTGCAGTGGCCCGGGGAAACTTTGAAGCTGTTCTGGTTGCCGCCCGCGATGCGAAGGAGGGTGGCATTATGCTTCATAACCATCCGAGCGGGGTGCTAGAACCATCCGAAGCTGACATGAGAGTCGCAGGGTTGCTTTATGAGAAGGGGTTAGGCACTGCGATTATCGATAATGAGGCGTCAGAATTATACGTAGTAGTGGAGCCACCGATCCCTAAGGAGCGTGTCGCTCTTAACTCCAATGAGCTGGATGCTCTTCTGGCGCCTGATGGCTCCCTGGCAGCGCGGTACACGGCCTACGAGAATCGCCCGGGACAACGTGATATGCTGGCCGAGATCATTGAGCGTTATAACGACGGAGGCATCTCCATTGTTGAGGCGGGAACTGGCACCGGAAAATCACTTGCTTATTTGCTTCCAGCGGTCCGATGGGCTCAGGAGAATGCTGAGCGGACTGTGATTTCTACCAATACGATCAATCTCCAAGAGCAACTGGCGGAGAAAGATTTGCCATTAGTTGAGAGCCTGTTGGGGGACGTCCGGTGGGCTCTTGTCAAAGGGCGGGGTAACTACATTTCGATCCGAAGAGCTCGACTTGCCACCGAGAGCCAAAGCATGCTTTTCGACGAAGATAGAAGCGACGAGTTGCACTCTCTTCTGGAGTGGGTCAACACCACAGATGACGGATCTTTGTCCGATCTAGGGTTCCGGCCTTCTGATGACGTATGGGAAGAGGTCCGGAGCGACTCTGATATTTGCTTACGAGCCCGATGCCCACACTTCCAGAAGTGCTTCTACCAAAAGGCACGTCGCCAGGCAGCTTCTGCCGAGGTCTTGGTGGTTAACCATCACCTTCTGTTCACCGACCTCGCTGTCAGGCGCGCCACCGAGAACTATAAGCAAGCTGCGGTCCTTCCAGCCTACAGCCATGTCGTTTTGGATGAAGCTCACAACGTTGAAGATGCGGCCACGTCACATCTTGGGGTCGAAGTCACTAGGCGGGGCATTTATCGAATGATGTCTCGACTCGATCGCAGAGGTAAAGGGATACTCAACACGATCCATGAGGTTGTCGGAGGCACTAAGAATGGTGATGAGATCCGCGAACGGATGGAGAACAGAGTTCGCCCTGCTCTTTCGGAAGCACGGGCCTCTGCTGACGGATTGCTAGAGAAACTTGAGCCGCTTGCTCCTCTTGGTGAGGGGCCGATCCGTCTAGGAGAGAGAGAGGGTCTCGAGCCGGGGTCGAGCGAAGCCGTAGCTGAACATCTTAATCGTGTGTTGACGAGCTTGGACAAGCTTGAGCGTGAACTTGCAGAGCTTCGTGCCCGTCTAGAATTGGTCGAGGAATGGCTGGACGCGTTGGAAGGTCGCCTTCTGGACTTGCGGTCGACCGAGCGGAAAATATCAGCAGTTGGCCAAGCCTTACGTCTCGTGCTTCTTCCGGGTAATTCTTCGGCCTCCTTCGTTCGCTGGCTTGAGTCACGGGGTAGAGGGGCGAAGGGGAATTTGGTTCTGGCAGCGGCGCCGATTGAGCTTGGAGGTGTGCTACTTGATTCGCTCTTCTCCAAGGCAGAGACAACAGTTCTTACCTCAGCGACCCTGACAACACGTGAGAGTTTTGACTTCGTCAGGGGAAGGCTTGGCATTTCTGAAGTTGAGCTAGAGGAGACGGAAGTCGACGTGAGCGTTCACGAGCGGAGGGTTCCATCCCCATTCAATTTCGAAGAGCAGGCGCTCATTGCGGTTCCCACAGACATTCCATGGAGGAATGGAGAAGGCTCGGGGCCCGAGGATGCAACAGTCCAAGTTCTAGAAGCCTTCGCTGGCATAACAGACGGCGGCCTTTTTGCGCTCTTTACCTCGCACTCGGCACTTCGACATGTCGCAGAGGGTGTCCGAGCCCAAGGTATAGATCAATCATGGCCAGTCTTCGTACAAGGCGAGGAAGATCGGCATCGACTTCTTGAGCGCTTTATAGATTCGGGTAGGGGGATTCTTCTAGGGACTTCCTCGTTCTGGGAAGGAGTGGATGTGCCCGGGGACCCTCTCCGAGGTTTGCTCATACACAAACTTCCTTTCCGAGTCCCGACCGAGCCGATAACGGCTGCTCGTATGGAAGCGATTGAGCGCCAAGGCCGAGACCCATTTGCTCATTTTATGCTCCCGCATGCAGCACTCAGGCTCAAGCAAGGATTCGGGAGACTGATTCGTGCCCGCACGGATCGAGGTGCAGTTCTTATTCTAGATGATAGAATCGTCAGGCGGCGCTATGGTCGTTACCTGCAGGACTCTCTGCCCCCGGCTCCGATCGTAAGAGGGCCATGGCCAGATGTTGAGGAAAGGTTGCGAGACTTTTTCAGCCTAGGCTAACCCCTTGGTTGGTCGTCTTACGACTCATACATTTCCGCCCGTGTGGTAGTGTAGTAATAAGCTCCCGGTCTTCTTGAGCAAACGGTAGAGAAAGAGATGAAGCGAATCCTCGGTATGGGTGTCGGAGTGATTTACCTAGGTATAGCATTTGGCGCGCTTACTCGTGCGAATGAGGGGTGGGCCACTGGATATAGTGACGTCGGTTTCTGGTGGACTGTAATCGCAGTGCTGCTGACTATAGCGGCATTGGGGGCCCTGATCGGAACATGGATCCACACTCAGGAAGGGCAAAGCTGATCAAAACGCACGTAGCGGAACCGGCTCCCCTAAAGAGTAACTCGTAGGCCGTCCGAAGGAATCGGGTGGCCGTTTTTAATACCTAATAACCATCCGGCGCTGACCGTGTATGGTGTCCTTACTCTAGAGAGATCTTATGAAGCAGATATCACCGAGCAAAATTGTCTGCGTTGGCCGTAATTATGCGAAGCATGCGGCGGAATTAGGCGGCGAGGTTCCCGACGAGCCTCTTATCTTCTTCAAGCCGCCATCGTCCCTCATTGGCGAGGGCGAACCCATTGTGATGCCGCCCATCTCTAACCGCGTTGATTTTGAGGGCGAGATTGGTGTCCTGATCGGCAAGCGGGCATGCAAAGTCCCAGCGGGCGAGGCATGGTCATACGTAGAAGCCTTGGTGCCGGTTAATGACGTGACAGCTAGGGATCTACAGAATATCGATGACCAATGGGCGCGAGCTAAGGGCTTCGACACATTCTGTGCGGTGGGTGTTCCTGTCCCTCTGAAGGAGATCGATCGGTCTTCGCTGGCTGTGGTCACAAGGGTGAACGGGGTAATCAAGCAGGAGGGAGATGCAGCAGATATGGTGTTCGATATCCCAACGATCATCGAGTACATCAGCGCTATTATGACGCTTGAGCCGGGTGATCTAATTGCTACGGGTACCCCTGACGGTGTGGCACCCCTGAAGGACGGGGATGTGGTAGAAATCGATGTTTTTGGAGTCGGATCGGTAAAGAACCCCGTGGTTCAGGGCTGATGCCCAAGGCTAGTAGTCGGTTCGGCGCGCTTCCACCGTTTCCGCTCGCGGAAATGAAGATGATGCGTAGTCGCATTGAAGCTCGGGGTGTGGATGTGATTGATCTGGGGGCGGGAGACGCGCCCTTGGATCCACCTTTGGATGTGGTTAATAAAGTACATGAGGTCATAGGGGATAAGTCCTATTCAAGATATGCCTTCCAATCGGGATCAAAGACGTTTCGAGAGGCTATATCGAGCTTCATGAAGCGTCGGTTTTCCGTTGACGTAGATCCAGTTACCGAAGTGCTTCCCCTAATTGGGTCGAAAGATGGTCTCGCGCATCTTCCGTTCGCGTATATAGGGCCCGGGGATGCTGCGGTCATCCCTGATCCGGGCTACCAGGCTTACCTAGGCTCGGTAACACTAGCAGGCGGGGAGCCGTGGCTGGTGCCACTGAGTCCGGAAAACGACTTCTTGATCCCATTGGGCGATCTGCCGCCAGAAGTTGTAAAGCGCACGCGTATCCTCTACTTGAATTATCCGAATAACCCAACTACGGCAGTAGCTCCGGACGAATATTTCGAAGAAGCGATTGAGTTCTGCAGTAGGAACGATGTCGTGCTTGCGCACGATAATGCATACTCCGAGTTCGGATTCGATGGTTACCGCCCCCCCAGCGTCTTGGAGTTCCAGGGGGCACGGGAGATTGCCATTGAATTCCACTCATTGTCGAAGACGTTCAACATGACGGGTTGGAGGTTAGGTTGGGCAGTGGGGAATACTGAGATGATCGCTGCCTTGTCGAAGGTTAAGAGCTTCATGGATACAGGTCAGTTCATGGCGCTTCAAACCGCAGGGGCTGCTGCCCTAGAGGTTGCTGAGGATTGGGTGCCCGGAAACATTGCGGTCTTCGAAGAGCGTAGAGATCGAGCAGCAGCAGCTCTTCGGTTGGCTGGGTTTGACGTAGCCTTGCCGAAGGCGGCTATGTACCTCTGGATCCCTGTACCGGGCACTGAGAGTTCGGAGGGGTTCGCTACACGTGCGTTAGAGGAGGAAGGAGTTATAGTCTTACCGGGGGCGGCCTTGGGCCGAGGAGGTGAGGGCTTCTTCCGGATCGCGCTAACAGTTGATGCAGGCCGGCTCGAACAAGCAGCAGAGAGGCTCGGTCGAGTGATTGCAAGAACCTGACTGATATCCGGAATGCCCGAGGAACCGGGGATTCATAAGGGTTTAGCAAATCCATGGAGAAAAGGCCTATAGCCGAGAGGGAGACGCTGAGTCGGACCTGGCTTGAGAGTCGGGGCTTGGGGTCTTCGCGACTTCAGATCTTTGCTTTCGGAGCGTCAGTCGCGGCCCACGCGTTAGCGATCCTACTTTACACTAGCATCTCGGCCATTCTTCAGCCGGATACCTTCAGTCTTCCTATTGAGACCGATCGACCATCCGAGAAGCGTACGCCCTTGATCCGCTTGATTGATATAATTCCCGAGGACCTAGAACGCCCCGATGATCCGGAGGAATTAGCCGAGATAGAGGCTGGAGAGGTGAATGTGCAAAGGCTTGAGATTGGAGGGGTCCTGCTTGGTGACCTACTTGCTCCTCCCAACAATGCTGCGGATCGACTGCGTCCGAACCTTGTTGATGCGCGTCTATGGGCAGCTCCTCCTCCGGAGTTTTTTGAGTTAAGTCTCGAGCAGCGAGAGGAACTTCTACTTTCAAACCGTATCGTCGCGTGGTACGACTCAGTCTCAATAGCGAGGGCAGCCGAAGACCGTCTCACCGACTGGACATTTACCGATTCAAACGGCGGTCGATGGGGTGTCGCTGACGGAAAGATCTATCTCGGTGACGTAGCTCTGCCTCTGCCCCTGAGTTTTGGGACTCCCGTAGGACCCGGAAACATACAGGCTCGCAGGGTGTGGGAGTTCGAGGAAATTGAGCGGCAAAGCCAACGTTATCTAATCGAGCAGACTTGGAAAGAGAGGGCTGAGGCAATTCGTGCTCGCCGAGATAGAGAGCGTGCTGCGGCAAGAGCGGACACGAGTGGTGTTCGATGGTGAGGATCACCAGGTCTTATATCGGTCAGCTCAAGTGCAAGGTGATGAAAAACGCTCCCCTCGGTCCGTGGGATAAACATGAGGTAATCCGGTTCCGGTGCGAGACTGCGACTGACATCTTTGGAGACCATCTTATATGTCTGCTGCGAAGTAGAGATTCCGCTGATCCTAGGAAGTCGATGTGAGTAAAGAGCTCGCAACGCGTCTCGATCCACGAGCTATCGAGCCCGCTCGCTATCAGGTGTGGCAAGACCGCGGTTACTTCCATGTGCCAGCGTCAGCCGTGCTAGAAGATGGCCGAGAGCCCTACGTGATTGTCATTCCGCCTCCAAACGTGACTGCAGCGTTGCACATGGGTCACGGGCTGAACAACACCGTGCAGGACGTGCTCATTCGATGGCGACGAATGCAGGGTCGGGCGACCGTTTGGGTGCCGGGCACTGATCACGCCGGTATCGCAACTCAGAACGTCGTCGAGCGCCGACTCGCACAAGAGGGGTTAAGCCGCCAAGAGTTAGGCAGAGACCAGTTCGTCGAGCGGGTTTGGGATTTCGTAGAAACGACGGGAAATACGATTCTGGATCAGCTCAAGGCCATTGGTGCCTCATGCGATTGGGAACGTACCAGATTCACCTTGGATGATGAGCTAGCGCGAGCGGTTAGGGAGGTTTTTGTATCTCTCTATGAAAGAGATCTCATATATCGAGGTGAGTACATCATCAATTGGTGTCCTCGCTGCCTCACCGCTCTGTCGAACGAGGAAGCGGAAGGAGAAGAAACGGACGGACACCTCTGGCACCTCCGATATCCTTTAAACGAAGGTGCGTCGGAAGCTGCAAGGTCCGCCTTGGATGCCGGAGCCAGTGCCGTTGGTCAGCTAGATGACGGTCGGTGGTATTTAACGGTCTCGACAACGAGGCCGGAAACGATGTTGGGAGATACCGGGGTCGCAGTTTATCCTGGCGACGATCGGTATAAGGCGCTGGTTGGTGCCGAGGTAGAGTTACCCCTTACTGGGCGGGTGATACCGATAGTAGCAGACCGCCATGTGGATCCGGAGTTCGGCTCGGGAATGGTCAAGGTTACGCCGGCCCACGACAAGAACGACTTCGAAATAGCAGGCAGAACAGGGCTTGATATAATTGACGTAATGACCCCAGACGCCCGCATGAGTGACCTTGCCCCCGAAGCGTTCAGAGGGATGGACCGCTTCGAGGTACGCAAAGCTGTCTTGGCAGCGCTAGAGAGGGACGGTCTGCTGGCTGGCGAGGACACACATACACATGCGGTCCCGCATTGCTATAGGTGCGAAACGGTGGTCGAACCGCGTCTTTCGGAGCAATGGTTTGTGAGTATGAAGCCACTTGCAGAGCCAGCGCTCGCTGCGTCTAAAGAAGGGACCATCAACTTCACTCCTCCACACTGGAAGAGGGTGTATGAGCATTGGATGGAGAACATCCAAGACTGGTGCATCTCTAGGCAACTATGGTGGGGCCACAGGATTCCTGTGTGGTATTGTGGTGACTGTGGGGAGGTGATCGTAGCCCGCGAAGACCCCATATCATGTCCTCGGTGCGGAGGAGACTCTTTAGAACAGGACCCAGACGTTCTAGACACGTGGTTCAGTTCTCAGCTATGGCCTTTTTCCGTATTCGGTTGGCCGGAAGACACCAACGACATGAATGCATTTTATCCTGGCCACACCATGGTAACTGCTCCGGAGATCCTGTTTTTCTGGGTCGCTCGAATGGTCATGATGGGATACGAATTCAAAGGTGAGGCGCCGTTCACTGAGGTATATCTTCACGGGACCGTGCGTGACATCAGCGGCCGCAAGATGTCGAAATCTTTAGGAAATGGCATTGATCCGCTCGAGGTTGTCGAAGCATTCGGTGCAGACGCGATGCGCTTTACGATCGTTAGCCAGTGCGCCGTTGGAACGGATATCAGTCTAGACCATGAAAATGTGGAAGCAGCCTTTGCGAACGGACGAAATTTTGCGAACAAGATTTGGAATGCCGGCCGATTTGCCTTAATGAGCCTCGGTGAGGACCCGATCCAGTCTCGGGAATCGGTTGAGGCTAACCTAGCTGAGGAAGATCGTTGGATCCTTTCGCGACTGGCCAACGCTACTGAACAGACCACCCAAGGCCTTGAACGTTTTCGGCTTCATGAGGTTGCGGATGGGCTCTACCATTTCTTCTGGGGTGAGGTCTGCGACTGGTATCTTGAACTTGTGAAGAGTCGCTTGAATACTGATTCAGCCGTCAGTAGCAGGGAGGCCGCACGCACAACCTTGGTCACTGTGCTTGATGGGGCACTGAGGCTGCTTCATCCGATCGTACCGTTCGTTACAGCCGAGTTGTGGTCTCAGTTGCCGTGGCCGGATGGGGATGAGCGCCCAGAAGATCTGATTATTGCACCGTGGCCGAAGGCTCGTGAGGAGGATCGTTCTGCGTCAACTGAGGAGGCCATGGGCGGTTTTCAAAACTTGGTAACTGAGGTCCGTCGAGTCAGAAAAGAGTATGGGGTCGGGGAAAGAAAACGGGTTTCTCTCGTGGTCAACGGAGGACCGGAGGACTTCCTACTTTCAATCTCGGCGAGGGCTACTGCGCTGGAGCAGCTCGCTCGAATAGATCACATAGAGTCTGGTGTCGGATCCGGGGTAGGCGCTAACGCGGTTTTGCCAAACGGAGCAGAGCTATTCATCCCGCTAGAGGGCGTCATCGATGTGGAGCGGGAAAGACGAAGAATGGAGGACGAGATCGCTCGTCTTGCTGGTGTACTCTCCGGTGTTGAGAAGCGGTTGGCAAACGAGAAATTCGTCGCCAACGCTCCTGAGGAGGTCGTCGGCACGGCACGTGAGAATGCTACCCAACTCCGGGATCAAGTTGTGAAGCTTCGTGAGAAACTTGTTGGCCTGGGAGAGTAACCCCTTGGGAAGGATCCTCTCGGTCGTCATCGTGATGACGAGTGCGTGTGCTCAGCAAGAGATGCCGCCGGGTGGCCCCGAAGATCTGCGCCCTCCCGTGGTTATTGCCACTACTCCGGGTGCATTGGAGAAGGTCACAGACTTGGGAACGAAGATCCGCTTTGAGTTCGACGAAAGGATCAGTGAACGGGTGACAGGTGGCGTGCTGGAAACCGCGATTGCTGTGTCGCCAGTGGTGGGTGTGTACAAAGTCGAGCACTCTCCAAAGGCGTTGACGCTGACGATCGAAGGTGGGCTTCGTCCGGAGCTGGTCTACCGGGTCACTTTGACGCCGACCGTGTCCGACATGTTCGGAAACACCATGAGAGACCCCTTCGAACTCGTCTTTTCAACCGGCGGCGATCCCGTGCCGACAACGTTGGCGGGTCAGGTTTGGGACCGCATTACCGGGCGAGCAGTGCAGCAAGCCACGATTGTGGCTGTTAGCAATGATTCACTGGTTCACAGATCAACAGCAGATCGGACGGGGATTTTTGCTTTCCGGTATCTTCCGGCTGGAACCTTTGATGTAACCGCGTTTGAGGATCAGAATAGAAATGGTGAGGTCGACTCCACGGAAGTCCAGGGACTCATCCCGCTTTTCGTGGAGGAAGGTGATACCGTACTCACGGAGATCTCGATTCTCACCCCAGACGCATCTGAGGCCAAGGTTACCGGAGCCGAGGTTTTGGACTCTGTCACCTTGGCACTTCTGTTTGACGATTTTCTTGATTTCGAGACAGGGGTAGACGAGGTAGAGATTGAGATATCTCCGGATGCTGACGACACGCCAATGATCGTTGATGTCATGCATGAGCCCGACTATGTGGTATGGGTCGAGAGGGTGACGGATTCACTGTCTCGACTTGACTCGATTGAGGCTGAAGAAGTGGCGGCATTGAGACTTTTGTCGGATGCCGAAGCAGTGATGCCCTCTGAGGAGGGGTCAGCCATTCGGCCCGAGGAGCTTGTGTTAGCGTCTGCTCGCCGGCCACCACCATCTCTTCCACAACTCCAAGGTTCTGCAGCAGGCCCCACAGCTGATGGGGCACGGGTGTTGCCGGGCAGAAGACTTATTTTGCGGTTATCTGTTCCGCTCCCCTACGAGATAGAGTTCGCCCTCACGGTGTCGGGTGTGACGAACATCTTCGGTTTACCGGGTGGTGGGGGTGAAGCGACGCTTTCTCGTGAGTTGGTAGTGGATTCAGTGATGGATCTGGATTCCATGGGGGTGTCCGATTCCATCGCAGCGTTGGACACGGGTGTCGTGACACTTATAGGTGTCGCGGGTGCCTATTCCGGCTGCATCTTTCCGGTCTGCTACTGATGTGTGACCTGCGGAGTCAGATCCCGTCGATTGATGCGCTTCTGGCCTCCCCCGCGGCAGAGAGGCTGTTGGAGGATGCTGGCCGAAGCCAGCTAACAGACGCGTTTAGGGATGCCGTGGTCCAAATGCGCAGAGCCATCGAAAGGGAAGATGTCGAGATCATCGAATCAGTAGACAACCTTGAATGGTACACGGAGCACGCTGCGCAAATACTGGCCCGAGCAAGGGTCCCAGGGCTTAGGCGAGTCATAAATGCAACAGGGGTGGTGCTACATACGAATCTGGGGCGGGCTCCATTAGCGGATGAAGCGCTCCAGGCGATGCGACACGCTGCCACATATTCGAACCTCGAATTTAATCTCCAAGAAGGAGTCCGGGGTTCTCGCTATGCCCACTGCGTGGACCTGCTATGTGAACTTACGGGAGCTGAGGATGCGCTTGTTTCAAATAACGCAGCAGGAGCCTTAGTTCTCGCTGTCAGCACGGTCGGCCTTGGAAAGTCTGTAGCGGTGTCACGAGGTGAACTTGTCGAGATCGGTGGCGGTTTCCGGATTCCGGATGTGCTTGAGCGGTCTGGCGCGTCACTAGTCGAGGTCGGTAGTACGAATCGTACGAGGTCAGCAGACTATGAATCGGCAGCGGCTCTTAAAGAGGTCACAGCGATTCTAAAGGTTCACCGCTCGAACTTTCGGATCACCGGCTTCACAGAAGAAGTTTCGGTTTCGCAACTGGTTTCGATTGGCGAGTCTCATGGTATTCCCGTTGTGCATGATTTGGGATCCGGGCTGATGTTGAGGGGCTCAAAGCTTGATCTTCCCGATGAGCCAATGGCTTCGGACTCGTTAGCCGCGGGAGCAGATGCCGTAGTCGTTTCGGGAGACAAGCTTTTGGGTGGTCCACAGGCCGGTATCATTGTCGGTCGTAGAGAGATGGTTGAGCGTATGCGCAGGAATCCACTCTGCAGGGCATTGCGGGTGGACAAGGTCACGCTCGCGGGGTTAGAGGCGACGTTGCGTCTCTATCGTGATCCAGAGAACGTCATTGAGCGGATTCCTACCCTTCGGATGCTTGCCCTCAAACCTGAGGGCCTCAAGGAAACAGCAGAAGTGTTAGCGAGCCACCTCAAGATCGCGAAGGTTCCCTGTGAGGTCGTTCCGACGAAAGGCGCAGTTGGTGGTGGCACATATCCGGGAGTCGAACTCGACTCGTGGGCAGTTGAGCTGACTTGGCCGCACGGGGTTGGAGTACTCTCTGACGCTTTAAGGGCCGGAGATACTCCGGTTGTGGGAAGAATTATCGATGAGAAGCTGCGGCTCGACGTCCGTACTCTCCTCCCAGGGGAACTGGATTCTGTAGTTACTCAAGTGGCTGAAGCCTTTATTGAGGGAGATAAGGCAGGGGTGTGAGTCGACGTGCTGTTTTCCTCGATCGAGACGGAACGATCATCGTTGAAAAAGGCTACCTCGGACATCCCGATGGAGTAGAGATGATCGATGGTGCAGTGGAGGCTCTCGGAGCACTCCAAGCTGTTGGATTTGTAATAGTTGTAGTGACAAATCAGGCTGGCATCGCTCACGGCTTCTACTCTAGGGAAGATTACCAAGCGGTCGCTTTGCGGCTTGTCGAGGAGTTAGAAGTAGCCGGAGTCGTGCTGGATGGGATGTACTTCTGTCCTCATCAGCCGGATTCATGCGATTGTCGGAAACCCTCTACCGGAATGTACCTTAGGGCTCAGAAAGAACTGGATATCGACTTGGCCG
>DEBI01000107.1 GCA_002348465.1 Gemmatimonadales bacterium UBA2960
GTCACCGTGGCCTCTGACGACGGCACGGTGGACGTTCCTGTATGGGTCTATCCTGGCATTCGTGAAGATGCGGTGGCCTTGGCGATGGGGAGTGGCCACACTGAGATGGGCCGATGGGCGACCGGTGCGGGAGTCAATGCGATGGACTTGCTTCCGTCGGTTGCCGAGCCATTGTCCGGTGGTTTTGTTACTGTAGGAACCATGGTCTCAGTGACACCGACTGGCGAGCGTCGTCGTATGGCGACAATCGAAGGGTCGAGCGACCAGAGAGATCGCCCAATCGCACCAGCTGTGGCTTTCCTTGACTTGGGGCATTCCGAAGACGGTCATGCACAAGATGGGGCGCATCACGAAGAGTTGATGGAACTACAGGGCTATGGGGGTGTCCAGCCGGTTCCGTCCCAAGATGGCGCATCTACGGCCTACCCGCTCCCGGGTGCAGATCACGGTCTCTACGCGAACGCTCACGAGGGCCCTCGCTGGGGAATGGCGATCGACCTAGACAAGTGCACTGGGTGTAGTGCCTGTGTAGTGGCCTGTCACTCGGAAAACAACGTTCCGTGGGTCGGCGAGGACCAGGTCGTCATGGGTAGAGACATGACGTGGATGCGCATCGAGCGCTACTACGAGCATGTCGACGCTTCACATGCTAGCCATTTGGATGTGCGATTCCTGCCGATGCTTTGCCAGCACTGCGGTAATGCGCCATGTGAGCCGGTATGTCCTGTTTACGCAACCTACCATACACCAGAGGGTGTGAACGCGCAGATTTATAATCGTTGCGTTGGTACGCGGTATTGTGCCAACAACTGCCCGTACAAGGTTCGGGTCTACAACTGGTACCGCTATACCGACGAGAACGTCCCGGAGCCGATGAATTGGCAGTGGAACCCGGATGTAACCGTTCGAACCAATGGGATCATGGAGAAGTGTTCTTTCTGCATGCAGCGTATCAAGGACGCAGAGAATCGAGCGGCCCTAGAGGAGGGTCGGGATGTCCGAGACGGTGAAATCGTTCCGGCTTGCCAGCAAAGCTGCGCAGCTGAGGCGATCGTTTTTGGTAATCTACGTGATCCGGATTCGAGGGTCTCACAGATCCTAGAGAGCGAACGGACATACAAGGTGCTCGACGAGCTTATCAACACACAGCCCGCGGTGAATTACTTGAAGAAGGTCACCTTCCATGAAGTCTCGGGGGGTCACTGATTATGGCTGTTGGAACGACTGAGCGGGGAGCACTAACTCATCCGGATGTCCATCGCCTTGATGACGTAAACCGTGATGTGCTCAAGATGCTCACTGTCCCTGGTAAGGGATGGTGGATGCTCTTCGGTATGTGCATCGCCGGCGTGGGTCTTTTTCTAAGCGCTTGGTTTTGGCAGATATACAGAGGGATTGGTGTCAGTGGGTTGATGTCTCCTGTGGGCTGGGGTGTCTATATCACGACCTTTGTGTTCTGGGTCGGGATTGCCCACTCAGGAACGCTGATCTCAGCGATCTTGTTCCTGTTTCGGGCGCCTTGGAGGCAGTCGATCTATCGCGCCGCAGAAGCAATGACGGTGTTTGCGGTCATGACGGCGGGACTCTTCCCTCTCATTCACGTGGGTCGAGTATGGCACGCGTACTGGTTGATCCCCTACCCGAACTCGCGATTTCTTTGGCCGAACTTCAAGTCGCCGCTCGTGTGGGACGTATTTGCGGTCACGACCTACTTTACGGTCTCTGCGGTGTTCTTTTACTTAGGAACGATCCCTGACGTTGCGGCAGCGCGGGATCGCGCAACCGGTCTGCGCCGTAAGCTTTACAGCGTGATTTCCCTAGGTTGGCAGGGAACGGATCGTCAGTGGCACCATTTTGGGAAGGCCTACATCTTCCTCGCCGCCCTTGCTACACCACTAGTGCTCTCGGTGCACTCAGTCGTTTCTTGGGACTTTGCGATGTCCATTGTCCCAGGCTGGCATGCGACAATCTTCGCGCCCTATTTCGTGGCCGGCGCGATCTTCTCAGGCGTGGCTATGGTGATCACGTTGGTGGTCCCGTTACGTAAGATATTTGGCCTAGAAGCTTATCTGACGACTAAGCATTTCGACGCGATGGCGAAGCTCTGTCTTTTCACTTCGCTAATCGTTCTCTACGCGTATCTGTCGGAGTTTTTCCTAGCGTGGTATTCAGGAGAGGATCCTGAGCGTCATGCCTTCTGGAATCGCCTGTTTGGTACATACTGGTGGGCGACCTGGACCATGCTGGTATGCAACGGCTTCGTCCCTATTATGCTTTGGTTTAAGAGGATTCGTCATTCGATCCCGGCGTTGTTCGTGATCTCGATCTTCATCAACATCGGTATGTGGTTCGAGCGCTATGTGATCGTCGTGACCTCTTTGCATAATGAGTACGAGCCTTTTGCGTGGGGGATTTACAGGCCGTCGGTCATAGAGATGTCGATCATGGTCGGTTCATTCTTCTGGTTCGGCTTCTGGTTCCTGCTCTTCACCAGGCTCTTGCCTCCGATCGCTATTCAGGAACTCAAGGAGGTATTGCCTCCGCCGATGCGTAAAAAGAGATCACCTGAGGTCGCGGAGGGACAACAATGAGCGCTCAGGGAATCCTCGCGTCCTACGAGTACCTTGATTCGACCGTCGATGCGATCGAAAATCTCAAGAAGGCCGGTTTCGACGAGATTAAGGCTTACGCTCCATACCCGGAACATCATATTGAACATGCCCTGGGTTATGGCCAAAGCCCAGTCCGGGTGTGGACGCTCGTCGGCGCTTTGACGGGCACGGCCACGGCGTTCGCTTTTACCAGCTGGACGTCTGTTGAATGGCCGCTTGTAGTTGGGGGCAAGCCGATCATCTCAATTCCGGCGTTCATCCCGATTGTGTTTGAGATGTCGGTTCTTTTTGGGGCCCTGGCGACTGTTATTGGCCTCTTTATTCTCAGCAAATTGCCCAATGTGAAGCCGGCTGTTGTATATGATCCCGAGTTCACTGCCGGCCGCTATGGCGTCTATGTCGAGGCGGAAGCGAATCGTCTTGAGGAGGCGAGGGCGATTATGAATGCAGAGGAGCCTATAGAACTCAGGGAGGGTGGAACTGATGCGTGATCGTTCCGGTCTTGAGGGGAAGTGTCAGTCTGGCCTTGAACGTTTTGCTCGACCACTGATCGCCGTTTTGGCGATAACGACCCTGGTCGGTTGCAAGCCACTCGACGATGGCATGGTAGCTATTTTTGGCCGCTCAATGCGCGATTCACGTTCGTTTGATCCTTACGAGCATCCTATGCCTCCAGCCGAAGGCTCGGTGGCGTTCGCAGCGGGCAACTTTCCGACTGCGGATGGAGTTGTGAATCTTGGTCAGCCTGAGGGTGTGATAATCCCGTACTTCACACAGTTCGATCTTGGTGTTCCGGGCGTGGGTGGAGCTGTGATCCAGGGTCTTGTGAATCCTACGGACCCCAGAAGTGAAGGTTCGTTAGAGAGGGGCGAGGAGCTTTACCTAAGGTTCTGTGTCGTTTGTCATGGTCCGGACGGAGTCGGCGCCAATGCCTACATTGCCGATAAGCATCCGTTATTGCCTGCATACAATCTTTCTGGCGAACAGGTGTCTTCCTATTCCGACCAATACATATACGCGATGATCCGGGTCGGCCGAGGGCTCATGCCCGAGTACGGAGGTCGCATTACCCATTTCGATCGCTGGCATATCGTGAATTACGTCCGTCAGCTTCAGGTCCAGGCTGGAACACGAATCATTGAGGCCGAATCTCCTGCTCCAGAGGATACGGATGGAGGGGCTGAATAATGCATCACCACATTCCCTCCGATTTGCCCGTCCGTTATCTGCCGCGGGATAAGAGAATGAACGTGGTAGCTGGCGCGATGTTCGTCGTAGGCCTTCTCGCCTTCGTGTTGGGGCTGAATCAGGACGCACACTCAGCTTGGATAGGCTACGTCACCAATTGGATGTTCTTCTCTAGCATCGCGATGGGTTCGGTGATGTTTGCCATTGCCACTTGGATAGTAAAAGCGAAGTGGAATTGGTCGGTGCGACGTGTTAGCCAGTCCGGAGCGGCGTTTCTTCCGATCGCATTTGTAACGCTTTTGCCCATGCTCACCCTCGGGGCGGATTATTTCCCGTGGATTGATATGATGGCGACGGATTACATCGTCCAGAAGAAGCAAGCCTATCTGAACATGCCATTCCTTATCACTAGGAATGTCGTGGGAGCGTTGTTGCTTTTCGGCTTGGGCACATACTTCGTCTATCTCGCGGTACGGCCTGACATGGGTTTCACGAAGGATGCGGAGGCTGACGACGAGAGTCGATCGGCGTGGAGAGGTAGGCTAACGCAGGGTTGGATGGGGCAGGAGGAGGAAGAGGTATCGAGCTATCAAAGAATGACTACGCTGGGCCCAGCGATCGTCATGCTCTATGCCTTCGTTATGACGATCTTCTCTTATGATTGGGCCATGTCGCTCGAACCGCACTGGTTCAGCACGATGTTTGGACCATGGTATTTCATGGGCGCCTTTTGGGGTGGTGTGACTGTGACCGGCCTCTGGAGCGTCTACCTTCGAGGAAAGCACAAAGACTTTGCGAACCACATTGGCTTGCAGCAGCGTCACGATCTCGGCAAGCTGACCTTCGCTTTCACTGTGTTCTGGGGCTACCTGTTCTTTTCTCAGTACATCGTGATCTGGTACGGTAAGCTTCCGTGGGAGCAGGCGTGGATCGTGCGGCGATCTGGAGAGGTCTGGGGCGGGTACTCGACCTTGGTCGTGTGCTTGTGCTTCTTCATTCCGTTCGTCGGTCTAATTGGGCGTAAGCCGAAGATGGTCCCGCGAATATACGGCTTCTTTGCCTCGATCATCATGATAGGGTTATGGCTAGAACGCTATGGCATGGTCGCACCTTCGTTACACCATGATGGCGATCCAATTTTCACAGTATGGCAGCCGCTTGTAGGCCTGATGTTTTTAGGTTTGTATCTGGGTTCTGTACGCTGGTTTCTGTCTACTTTCCCCGTCATTCAGGTTTGGCAGCCAATGCAGGACCCCGAGTCGCTAGAGGCGGAGCTTCCGGCCGATACGCATGACCCTGCTGGTGTGGTCGGGGGCTGAGTCGCGACACGAAATCCTGGAGAACTTTTCAGAGGTTTCGCTACGTGAACAGTCACGTTTGTTTTACTGTATGAGCACAGGGCTTCGCCAAACGCCGCTTGGACTTGGAAGAGTTCTGATTTTCTGTGCGACATCTGATCCACGCGCCCTACCTGTCTATGAATAAGAATCGCCTGATTCGCAGCACTGTCGTAGCGCTGTCGGCACTCGCAATTTCAGCCTGCGATGACCCTTTCCAGGTTATTGAGGAACTGACGTTCGACTCGAGCTTGGGCATAGTGCTCTCGGATTTCACACGGCTCGGCAGTGGGGTTTACGTGAAAGACGATGTGATTGGTTCGGGGGATCTCACGGCGGATGGCCAGACCGCCGTGGTAGAGTACACGGGTTATCTTGCGGATGGCTCGTCGTTCGGGAGTGGGACCTTCCCTTTCGTCGTAGGTAGTGGGGGCACTATCGCTGGATTCATGATAGGTATATTTGGCATGCGTGCTGGTGGCGAGAGATGGATAATCATACCCCCAGGGCTAGGTTATGGGGACGCAGACCAACCCAATATCCCAGCTGGATCCGTCCTGGTCTTCAACGTCGAGCTCTGCAGGTTAGATCAGATTGGGCCAAACCCGGATTGCGGGAACTAAGTGAGGCTTTCGGCCACCGTGCTGTCGCTCGGTGCTGTCCTTTCTGGCTGCAGCGAAAGCATCACTGAGCCCGACGAAGTCGAAGTCGTAATGCAGGTTATTGAAGAGACGGAGTTCGCCTCAACCCTTCGCATTGACCTGACTGCGATGACTAAGTTGCAGAGTGGCGTATACATTCAAACGCTCTCAGGGGGCGACCCATACGCGCTAGAAGCCGCTATCGGAAGAGTGCTAGAGGTCGGGATCGAGGGCTGGCTCGCGGACGGGACGCAGTGGATGAACGGCCATGAGACTCTATTTCTAGGAGCCACGTCGACGATCCGTGGCCTTGAGGATGCCTTACTAGGAATGTTACCCGGAGAGCAGCGACTTGCTGTTGTCCCACCTCATCGCGCGTACGGCACACTTCCTCACCTTAATCAACAGGGGGCTGTCATAGTTCCGGCTGGATCGATTGTGATCCTCAAGATTCACCTGCACCAGGTGACAGAGGTTGGTTTTAGCTAGGCCTACCATTCTCTGTTGGACCAAATCGGGATCATGACCACCCCACATGAAAGCGGAGGGCTGGCGGTTGTGGTCCCGACTCTAGTCTGGTTTTTCTGAGCTCGAGACACCCTTCCTGCCCATGTAGTTCTTGATTTCATAACCCACCGCAGCGAGGAGTCTGGCTTCTCGCAGGTCTGGTTCTGCCCGAGAAATGACAGTTCGTAACGTGCGCATGACCGCTTCAGGCTTCCGCGCTTTATAAAAATCAATGGCAAGCAGACCATCTTCGATGGCGCTGAAGGTCTCTTCCAACTCTTGGGAAGTGGGAGGCCTGGTTGCTCGCCGCCCTTTCGGCATCTCCATGTCACCCCCGTCGATAGCTAGAAAAACTTCGTACGCTAGGACCAGAGCCGCTTGAGCCAGATTGAGACTGGAGTACTCTGGGTCAGTAGGTATGATCGATACAGCATGGCATCGATCGAGGTCTTCATTGGTAAGTCCACGGTCTTCGCGACCGAACAAAATCGCGACCCTCCCCTCCACCGAACGCTCTGCAATGACCGGGGCAACGTCGGCAGCTGTGGCGTAGCTTCGACCTTCTGTTCGGGCACGCGCTGTTGTCCCTACTACGTAGGTAGCATCAGCCACTGCATCGCCGAGTGAACTGAAGTTGCTCGCAGAGTTGATCAGGTCCCGAGACCGATGGGCGATTCCTTCTAGGCGGTACGGGTCAAACTCGTCTGGATTGACGAGACGTAGATCAGAGAGCCCAAAGTTTTTCATCACCCGGATGACGCCAGCTACATTGACGACATCTTTCGGGTGATCAAGGACGATTGAAATTCTAGACAGCCGTCCCGTCATTGTATCAGGTGTCGTGTGGCTCGTCGTCTTGATCTTCGGACGGTGCCTGAAGCTCACCCTTAAAGTTCCTTATCCCACTCCCTAGGCCACGTGCGAGACTTGGCAGTTTCTTGGCTCCGAAGAGAAGCATCAGGATGCCAAATACCAGAACCGCTTCCCACACGCCGAACGTGATGAGTCCTAACCCGACTAGGATGCTGTTCATCTCATCAGTGCCTTTGCGATAGTTTGTTTCTGCATGTTCGATGTGCCCTCATAGATGGTCCCGATCTTTGCGTCTCTGTAGAGCTTTTCAACGGGATACTCTTTAGTGAATCCATACCCACCATGGAGGTCTATGCACATCGACGCCACCCTTTGTGCCATCTCCGAAGCGAAGAGCTTGGCCATCGCAGCTTGTGTGAGGAACGGCTGTCCTGCGTCTTTTAGGCGCGCTGCATTGTACACCATCAGGCGGGCGGCTTCGATTTCCGTAGCCATTTCTGCGAGTTGGAACTGCACCCCCTGAAACGAGCTTATTGAGCGTCCAAACTGTTCACGCTCTTGCGTGTATCGCAAAGTGTGGTCCAGTGCCCCTTGAGCTAGCCCCAGCATTTGCGCTCCAATACCGATCCGGCCTTCGTTCAAGGTCTCTATGGCAGTCCTGTAGCCTTTCCCTACTTCACCGAGCACGTTCCGCGCTGGAACGCGGACCTTGTTAAAGATCAGTTCCGTCGTCGATGATGCTCGGATCCCCAACTTGTCCTCTTTCTTCCCTATAGAGAACCCATCAGAATCTTTTTCGATCACAAAGGCTGTGATCCCTTTGTAGCCGGCATTCGGATCGACCGTGGCGAACACGATGAAGAGTTCAGCCTCGCTACCGTTTGTGATCCAGAGCTTATGCCCCTCGATCACCCAGTCGCCTCCGTCTTCAGTAGCCCTACACGAGAGGGCGAAAGCGTCTGACCCGCTACCAGCCTCGGAAAGAGCGTAAGCGCCTATTGTATCAGAGGCTAACTGGGGGAGATAGTGAGCTTTGAGTTCATCACTTCCCCAGCGGAGCATAGCATTGATGACAAGAGTGTTCTGAACGTCGACTAATGTGCCGACCGATGGGTCGACACGTGAAAGCGCCTCTACAATCAAGATCGACGTAAAGAAGTCCGCACCGGTGCCACCGAACTCTTCCGGTATCTCAATGCCCATGATCCCCATGTCGAAGAGCTGGGGAAGGAGCGAGGTGTCGATCTGCGCTGCCTCGTCCATCTGCATGACTCTTGGTGCGATCTCAGCGTCGGCGAAGTCTTGAACGGCTTCTTGGAACATTCGCTCTTGTTCGGTCAGGCTTGAAAGTGCGGCCCGTGTGTCGGTCGGCAGCGTGTTCATTTGTCGTGTCCAACGTAGGTAGTTCGCTCGGCAACTGCTGGGGCGGAAATCTACTAGAGCAAGGTGAGAGAGTGGAGTGGTCCGGTTCAGCTCTGTTCGAGGAAGACTTAGCCAAGCGATCGCAACTCAGACAGACAGATGTCACTTATTTTCTCTTTTAAAAGTCTCACTAGTGCTATGCCGGTACGAGTATCTCGTCCCCGAAGAGTTTGGTTTCCGGTTTCAAGAGTCGGGGCGACAGCTTTAGGGTGTGATTTCGATCGCCTCTAACGAGGCATCTTGACCTGATGAGAAAACTCCGTATCCTGAGGTCCGAAGGCCTGAAAACCCTGCGGAGACAATGATGTCCGACATTCCTGTAGACCTCTATTACACTGAAGAGCACGAGTACCTGAAGGCCACGAACGAGGATGGTGTTTACGCCGTGGGAATTACGGATTACGCCCAGGGTGAGTTAGGGGACGTCGTCTTCGTTGAGCTCCCCGACGGCGGAACCCATTTTGGGCAGATGGATGTATTCGGTACGATTGAGGCAGTTAAGGCTGTGTCAGATCTGTATTGTCCACTCGAAGGTGAAATTGTAGCGGTCAATGACGAACTTGATGATGACCCGTCAATCGTGAACTCGGATCCCTACGGCGCGGGGTGGATGATCAAGTTGAAACTTGCTGACCCCAGTGAGGTATCCTCACTGCTCAGTGCCGATGGCTATGAGGAGCACGTTAGTTAGCCCAGAGCCGTGCTCCAAGACTTCCAGTTTGGGCCGCGATTTGCTTTTGGCAATCGCGGCCCTCTGACGTGATAAGAGACCATGACCCGTATAGATCCCTCTCCAGATTTCGAGTCTCGACACCTAGGTCCTAGTTCGCGAAGCGTCGAGGCTATGCTTCAAGCGCTCGAGTACAAGTCTGTCGAAGCCTTGGTGGAAGACGTTGTCCCAGAGTCTATCTATTTCAGTGATGCACTGGCTTTACCTGCTGCTCTCTCTGAAGCGGATTTTCTTGAGAGGCTCAGAAACACTCTCTCGAAAAACCAAGTGAAAAGGTCGTTCCTTGGGATGGGCTATTCAGATACACATACGCCGGGTGTGATTCTTCGAAACATTATGGAGAATCCAGGCTGGTACACTCAGTACACGCCATATCAAGCAGAAATTGCTCAAGGGCGACTTCAGGCGCTCCTCAATTTCCAGACCATGGTGATTGATCTCACCGGTCTTCCTATCGCTAACGCATCACTTCTCGATGAAGGCACGGCTGCCGCGGAAGCTATGCATCTCGCCCAGGGCGCCTCAAAAGGGAGTGCGAACAAGTTCTTCGTCTCTGAGCTTTGTCATCCCCAGACGATTGATGTGATTAAAACACGAGCTTGGCCGTTAGGTATCAACGTGGAGGTTGGTGACCACTCGTCGTTCGAGCTGACTGAAGACGTGTTTGGCGTGCTTATCCAGTATCCGGCCACAGACGGTTGCATTCTCGATTATCGGGACTTTGCGGCAGAGGCTCACGCGGTTGGCTCTACTGTTGTGGTCGCTACTGATCTGATGGCGCTGACCCTTCTCACACCACCTGGTGAATGGGGTGCGGACATCGTGGTCGGTAACTCGCAGCGGTTCGGGGTTCCAATGGGGTTTGGGGGCCCGCACGCTGCTTTCATGTCTGCACAAGATGCATTCAAGCGTAAGCTTCCGGGGCGCATTATCGGTGTTTCCGTAGATGCGGATGGCAACCCGGCTTTGAGGATGGCTTTGCAGACCAGAGAACAGCACATACGCCGGGACAAGGCCACGTCAAACATCTGCACCGCTCAGGTGCTTCTGGCAATCATGGCAGGAGCGTACGCGGTCTATCACGGGCCCGATGGCCTGAAGCGTATCGCAGAGCGGATTCGCGATCAGGCGGGTGTGCTCGCTACCGGGCTCAGGATGCTCGGGCATGAGGTTCTAACGAATGACTTTTTCGACACTATTCGGGTTCGACCATCAGGGGACGTGAGTGAAGTCCTAGGTCTGGCGCTAGGAAACGGGATCAATCTTCGGAGTTTTGGTGACGGTACGGTTGGTATCGCACTGGATGAAGTCACACGCCCGGACGATCTCGACGACTTGTTTTCGGTTTTCAATAAAGGCAGTGAGCCAGCTTTCAATGCACGCTCTCTCGCGGAGCAGGAGAGTTTGCCGGTGCTTCCCGCTTGGGCCGACCGGGCATCACCGTATCTCGAGCATGAGGTCTTCAATAAATATCATTCCGAAACCGAGATGCTACGGTATCTGCACAAGCTCGAGGCAAAGGACCTCTCGCTAAATACGAGTATGATCCCGCTCGGGTCATGCACGATGAAACTAAATGCAACCTCGCAGATGGCCGGGGTAACGTCTCCTGAAGCAGGTAAGCTTCATCCGTTTGCTCCTGAGGATCAGGTAGAAGGATACAAAATTATTTTCAGCGAGCTTGAGCAGTGGTTAGCAGAGATCACGGGATTTTCAGCCACGTCACTTCAGCCGAACTCCGGGGCTCAGGGTGAATACGCGGGCCTTCTGGTCATTCGGGCCTACCACGAGGATCGTCAGGATCACCACCGAAATGTTTGCCTGATTCCAGCTTCAGCGCACGGTACTAATCCGGCGAGTGCGGTGATGGCCGGAATGAAAGTTGTTGTAGTTAAGAGTACCGACGATGGCCAAATAGACCTTGAAGACTTGAGTAAGAAGGCCAGTGATCATTCCGAGAACCTCGCTGCATTCATGGTCACATATCCATCGACCCATGGTGTTTTCGAGGAGGGGATCGTTGAGGTTTGCTCGATTATCCATGAGCATGGTGGCCTAGTCTATTTAGATGGAGCCAACCTGAATGCTCAGGTCGGGCTGGCACGTCCCGGAGACTATGGCGCCGATGTGTGCCACATCAACCTTCACAAGACGTTCGCCATACCGCATGGCGGCGGTGGGCCGGGGATGGGCCCTATCTGCGTGACGGACAAGCTTGCACCCTTTCTTCCCGGGCACGTCGTGCATAATACCGGTGGCGACAAGCCGATCACAGCAGTGTCAGCGGCGCCATGGGGTAGTGCGAGCATACTGATTATTTCCTGGGCGTACATAGCAATGCTTGGCCGAGATGGGGTCCGCCGTGCGTCTGAAATAGCGATCCTCAACGCCAATTACATGGCTAGGCGTCTTGAGCCGCATTACGACGTGCTGTACCGGGGTAACCGTGGCCTAGTGGCGCATGAGTTCATTATCGACGTGAGGCCGATGAAGAAGGCGACGGGTATTACCGAAGAAGATGTAGCGAAGCGCCTGATCGACTACGGCTTCCACGCTCCTACCGTATCGTTCCCGGTTGCGGGTACACTTATGATCGAGCCGACTGAATCAGAGTCGAAAGCGGAGCTTGATCGTCTGTGTGACGCTTTGATATCCATTAGAGCGGAGATCGAGCAAGTGGAACTGGGGATCGCTGATCGCGAGGACAACGCACTCAAAAATGCTCCGCATACCGCTAATATGGTGACTGCGAATGAGTGGTCTCACGAATACACCCGAGAGCAGGCTGCATATCCAGCTCCGTGGACACGTGAAACCAAGTTTTGGCCTACGGTGCGTAGAGTGGACAACGCATATGGAGACAGGAATCTTGTCTGCGCATGTCCGCCAATTGAAATGTATACTGAGGTCGGTTGAGCGGCTGAGTCATGGGTGGAGAAGTCACCAGGCCTCCACTCGGTTCGTCATATCACAGTCAAATCAGTTGCTTTGCCATCACACGGTCCTAGCTTCGCGGCTCCCGAGGAGGGGCGTCACTGAGTTGGGCCACAAGCGTTAGCTATAAAACACTCACTTATTATGCCAAAGCTCACTTTCCACGGCCATGCCACCGTGTCGATCCACACTGCGGACAGTAAGCTTGTGATCGATCCTTTCTTTAGTGACAACCCTCATTTTGTGGGCTCGGTAGACGACATTGAAGCCGACTATATCCTAGTCACACATGGGCATTACGATCACGTGGCGGACCTGATTGGATTGGCAGAGCGCACGGGTGCTACGTGCATCGCGACGTTTGAGATCGCATCCTTCCTAGAAAGTCAGGGGTTGAATACTAGCCCGCAGCATATTGGTGGTGGGGCTCATTATCCGTTTGGCTATGTGAAGCTTACCGCCGCGTTACACGGGGGTATGGTGAATTTACCAGGTGCCGAGGGGTTCACGACGCTTCCCGCCGGGATCTTGATCAACTTTAATTCCGGTGAACGATTTTATCACGCCGGTGACACCGCTCTATTAACGGACATGCAATTACTCAAGGGAAAAGTCGATGTTGCGGTGCTCCCAATAGGTGATCGGTTTACGATGGGGCCAGATGATGCCGTAACAGCTGTTGAGTTCATCGAACCCAAGGTGGTGATTCCGTGCCACTATGATACTTGGCCTCCGATTGAGCAGGACGCGGCTGCCTTTGCGGCGAAAGTGGGTGATCGCGCTAAGGTGCAGGTTATGGCACCGGGCGACATTTTAGACTTCTGAACGACGTTTCTGAGTCTTTTGATCTCTCGTGGCGCTTCTTCCGCGATCCCGCTCGAGCGGGTGCGGAGAACATGGCTGCGGACCACACCCTAGCACACAGCGTTGCACAGGGGGCGGCAAGCTCTGGAACGGCTTCTGAAGCGCCGCCGGCGGTGCTTCGCCTCTACACTTGGAAACGTCCTACGATATCGTTTGGTAGGAATGAGCCAGTGCTAGGGGTTTACAGTCCAGACAGCGAGCACCTAAGGAATATCGATCTAGTGCGTCGACCGACGGGAGGGAGGGCTGTCCTCCACGATGCGGAGCTCACCTACGCTGTCGCTGTCCCGTCCCGTGCGCTTGGTGGCGCCAGAGAGACATATCGTTTTCTGAATCACGCACTACTGAATGCGGTCCGGTCCTTGGGGACCATGGCGGACATTCATGGAGATCCGACTGAGCGCGCACTCCCATTGAGCGCCGGGCCGTGCTTTCAGAGTCCAGCTGAAGGGGAAGTCACCGCCAATGGCCGTAAGCTCATTGGTAGCGCTCAGGCTAGGATGGGCGGGGCTCTTCTTCAGCATGGTTCTATTATGATCTCTGGCGACCAAACTCTGCTGTCGAAAATTGGCCTGTCCACGAGTCACCACCAGCCGGCCACCCTGTCCGAACAGATAGGTGCGGTTGATGTCGAACGAGTCGCGAATGCAGTGATCAGTTCGATGAAACGATTCTTTGGGGGAACTTGGCTTGAGGGCGAGTACTCAGCGGAAGAGAAGCGAATGTTGAAAGAGCTAGTCGAATCTCAGTATTCGACCGACCAGTGGACGTGGAGACGGTGAGAGGAGGCGTACTTTACGAGCACCGCGGATACCAGCGTCGTAGAGGGCCGGAGTGCTAAGTGGTGTACGCGATGCGGCATTACACTGTCCACTGCGTGCAGGCTGTTGTTTCGTAACGAACAAATAAGAAAAAACTCAGCCAACAATGGGCTTGACACCTTTTTACCCCCCTGCCATGTTGCGAGCCTCTCGAACCTGCCCTTCCATACTGTTTGGTGTGGAAGGGCTGTCTAACGATTAGCAACTACGAACATCGGCTGGAGGTTTCGTTGGTCCAACTGTACGCAGCCCTATTGCAGATTCCGGGCATGGATACCCCGACGCTCACGTGGCAAGACCAGGTAGCGGTCAACTGGGAAGGCATGGGCTTCATGCGGTGGCCCCTAGCCTTCTGTTTCGGTTTGGGGATCATCATGATCATCATCAAGTTCATATCGCTAACGGGTAAGGCCGCGAAGACGAAGCGGATTTTAGCCGATGTGGATGAGCTTCTTGTGCAGCAGCGTATCAGCGAGGCTATCGCGCTCACGAGCGAGACTGATTCTCCTGCCGCTAATATCCTCCAAGCTGGCCTTGAGCGTCACGAAGAAGGTACGGAACGGGTGATGAAGGCGATTGAAAACCAGGGCCTGATTGAGATGAGCAAGCTCGAGAAAGGCTTGGTTGTTCTCGCCACCCTAACCAACATTGCTCCGCTCCTCGGTTTCTTAGGTACTGTGATCGGGATGATCATCGCCTTCCAGTCGATTGAAGCGGCCGGTGAGGTTGAAGCGACACTGGTTGCCGGTGGTATCAAAGTGGCATTGTTGACGACCGCAGCGGGCTTAGCAATCGCGATCCCTGTCTCGGTCGGCCACAACTACTTCGTGGCGAAGATCGACGGCCTCGTCATTGATATGGAGGAGTCGGCGCAGAAGATGGTCGACACACTGCATGCCATGGAAGCGGGCAGGGCTGGCTAACCCACGGCAAAGGACAGCGTGGTACCGGAGGCCGTCCCTTTAGGGACGGCCTCTTTTTTTTTATAAGAACGGTGAGAGGCAAGTGTATAGTAGAGTCACCACTTCGTGTACTTTTCCTAACCATTGACGGGTTCGAGCTCGATGGGTCTTCGCGTCTCAAGTGTTTTTCTGTCTGTTCTTCTGCTGGCCGGGACCACGTTTCAAACTGACTACGTGGCTTGGACGGGTGCGCCAACGGTTTCCGACTCCGCGCAAGCCGAGCTGGCGGCGGGGCGTTTTTGGCATGCTGCGCGGCTGCTCCGAGCGG
Source organism: Gemmatimonadales bacterium UBA2960 (assembly GCA_002348465.1). Lineage (GTDB taxonomy): Bacteria > Gemmatimonadota > Gemmatimonadetes > Longimicrobiales > Gaopeijiaceae > UBA2589. The sequence goes on from DEBI01000107.1 coordinate 15,100, forward strand.
AAGGCGCTGAAAACGGCTCTCCAGATGACATAGTAATCCTCGCCAAGGCCGAGGCCGGCTGGGAAAACTGGGCTGCCGTGGTAGAAGTTCTGAGCGGTGTGAGTTGGTTGGGGGAAAAGAGCGGAGGCGAGGGCTTCGTCTTGCTCGGTCGCGCTCATGAGCATGCTGAGGATTGGGCGTCTGCGGCATCCGCGTATCAGGCGTACCTCAGATTGCCGAGTGCTGACGATACGACTGCAACTGCAGTGCGTGTGCGTTTAGCTCGAAGCATGTGGCTCGCCGGTGACCATCAAGGTTCTTTGGCTAGGCTTCGGGAGCTAAGGAGTGTCCCGCATGCAAGAAGTTGGCTTGCGGCCGAACTAGCTCTCGTAACCGCTGATTATGGTGATGTGGACGGAGTGCGGCTGCTCTTAAGGCATATAGTTGAGCCAGCGGCCGTAGCCGAAGTGTGGCGGGTCGAGGCGGATGCACTTATAGAGCTTGGTGATTATCCGGCTGCTGAGCGAATCTTTGCTTCTCTGGTGGAAAGATACGAGGACGATCGGCATGCGGGCTCTTTGGTTGAACTCGGTAGATTGAAGATCAGGTCGGGGGATACGGCGGCTGGCCGTGCTCTACTTATCGAGGGTTTCGATAAAGGGAATGCTTCCGTCAGGACCCGCGCTGCCAAGAGTCTGATGGACCTAGGAGGGCATGGATTCCAGAAAACTTTAGAGATGGCTAGGATTCTTGACAGGGCAGGGGATGGAAGTCGAGCCCTAACTGGATATGACCGGGCGGCGTCACTGGCGGCAGTCGAACTAGTCGTTTTTCCTGAGTCGAGCCGAGTTGAGCGCGCCCGGCTCATGTCTACTGTGCAAAGTCGTCAGGAAGAGGCGCTTGCTGAGTTCCGTGCAATACGCGAGACGACTAATGATGCGCGGATCGGAGCACGGAACCTAGAGGTTTGGGCTCAGATGCGAAGGCGACAGGGGATGTCCCCCCAAGTCAGCACGCTCCGGAGGTGGCTGCTCGAGGAGTATCCTTCAAGTGGCGAGGCCGCAGAAGTCGCATGGAGTGAAGGCAGCAACGCGGAAGCACGCGGTGACCTAACACTCGCATTAGACCGATACGCTTTCTTGGCTGAGAATGTTCGCACACACTCACGAGCCGGGCAGGCTCGCATGCGCTCTGGACAGATCTATTTGCGTGAGTCCGATCTAGAATCTGCCGCCGATGTCTTCGAAGCATATTTGCGTGATTTCCCTGACGGCCGGCGGTGGCAGGAGGCGGCATACTGGGCCGGTAGTACCCGCCTGCAAATGGGGGATACGACTCTCGCTGAGACCCAACTAAATCACGTCCTTACTCAGCCGGTCGATTATTACGCTGCTATGGCATCTGACCTACTGGACATCCCTTTCATATTGAATGTTCCACACGGATCTGCCCCTACTAAGCCAAGATGGTTGGAGGAAGGCTTGGAGCGGCTTGATCTTCTCTCGAAGACCGGGTTGCAGGCAGGTGCTAATTCCGAGATTACACGTCTTCGGGATCGGGCGGGCAGTGAGAGAGGGCCGAGGTTGGGTTTAGCGGAGGCTTTGATCGAGCGGGGCTATACGATAGACGGGATCAATCTCGGCTGGGGGCTTTTTCGGGACGAAGGAGCTTGGGACCAAGAGATTCTTCGTGTCACGTATCCGTTTCCTTATCGGGAGCTGATTAGTAGAGCGGCCGAGGATTGGGGGATAAGTCCTTACATGGTGGCGGCGATTATTAGGCAGGAGTCGGCATTCAAGGCCGATATCGTAAGCCATGCGGGTGCCATCGGATTGATGCAAGTGATGCCTCCAACTGGGACAGAACTTGCCCGCACCCATGGGCCTGAAGGGTTTACCCCAGAGTCGCTTACGCGACCGGAAGTAAATCTTCACCTCGGGTCGGCATTTTTTGTCGCGATGAGTCGGCGTTATGACTATGAGCTTCCTTTCGTTCTCTCGGCCTACAATGCCGGACCGACGCGAGCCACGCGTTGGCGTCGTTATCCTGAGGCTTCCGATCTGGTTCGGTTTACGGAGCGGATCCCATTCTCAGAGACTCGCGGATACGTGAAGAACGTAAGACGTAATCTGGCTATATACCGGGCTCTTTATGGACAGAACTGACCCAGGATAGTCCATAAGTAGAGATTCGGTTAAGTGCACGCCGAAAGAAGAAGTAGTCTAGAGTTGGAGTAATGAGAGCGAACTCACCCCGAATTCGCAGCCTCGTCGCCGGCTGGGAGCTAGGTCAGTAGATTGTGAGGTGTTTCTCTCGTAAGCCCTGAACCTGATCGCCCTCGTGCAGATCCCTCCGAAGACTCGTCCGCGGCTATTCCTTGTTGACGCTTATGCGCTGATCTATCGCTCATACTTTGCGTTCATCAAACGTCCCCTCATGAACGCAGCCGGTGAGAATACATCAGCGCCGTTTGGGTTTACCCGCTTCCTGCTCGACATACGGGAGCAGTTTGAGCCGGACTACCTTGCCGTCGTTTTCGACGCCGGTGATTCGTTCCGCGATCAGGAGTATCCGGAATACAAGGCCACTCGAGAGAAGATGCCAGACGACCTGAGACGTAGTCTTGGTCGCATCCGACAGATTGTGGAGGCTTTCAACGATCCCGTTGTGGAGTTGGACGGATACGAGGCTGATGATGTAATTGGAACGCTCGCTCGACAGGCGGCCGAACAGGGCTTAGAGGCGGTGATCGTTTCCGGTGATAAGGATTTCTACCAGCTTGTCCAGCCACATATCCACCTTATGAACCCTGGACGAGGCGGATCCTCAGGGGTTGCTGCGGACTGGGTGACGGAAGAGAACGCTGACGTAAAGTTCGGCATACCACCGTCTCAAGTAGCGGATTATCTCGCGCTGGTTGGGGATTCCTCGGATAATGTGCCGGGAGCGCGTGGTGTTGGCCCAAAGACGGCGGTACAACTGCTAGGACAGTATCCGGACATTGAGCAGCTTATCGAAAACGCCGATTCGTTAAAGCCACCTCGTGCTTCCAAGTCGCTGACGGAGAATGCGGACATGGTCCGTCTTTCGAAGCGGCTGGTAACCATTATGACCGACCTTGAGATCGAGTTAGATCTTGAGGCTCTAAGGGTGCAAGAACCCAACAACGCGGCACTCCGTGACTTGTTCGTCGAACTAGAATTCCGTCGACTGTCCGATCATTTTGCGTTGGCCGCTCAGCCTCCGGGAGATGGGACGCAGGGGCAGGTTTCAGTTGAGATTGAGGAGCGGGCGACTGATTACGCCATCATCGATAGCGTTGCCGATGTCGAGCTTTTGGTGACAGATCTTCGAGCGGCTGGGAGCTTTTCAATTGCGGCAGAATCCTCTCACGAAGACCCTCTTCGGGGCGAATTGGTAGGACTGGCTCTTTCTGTAGAGAGTGGAATGGCGAGGTACTTGCCGTTTGCTCATAAGCAGCCATTTGCTCTGACCTTCGAGGGTGAGGGTTCGAACGAAACCCGAATCCTTCCGGGCTTAGGAGATCCGAAACTTGAGGTCCTGAAAGATCTCTTGGAGGATCCATCGGTTGGCAAGTTTGGACATGACTTGAAACAGGTGGCCTTGGTCCTTTCCAGCGCGGCTGTAACGCTTGCGGGCCTTGAGGTCGATGCAATGATAGCCAGTTACGTTCTGGATCCGGGAAAGCGGGGACACGACATAAAGACTCTCAGTATGGAGACCTTCTCTCACAAGCCGTTGGATCGTTCAGATGTGACAGGATCAGGGCGAAGCAAAGTTCTGTTTACTGAAGTTCCGCTAGAAGCAGCTAGCGAGTACCTATGCTCTGCTGTCGACCTGGCCGGGCGGCTCGCGAACCATCTTGCTGAGAAAGTGGAGCAGGTAGGCTTAACAAAACTGCTTACCGATCTTGAGATGCGGCTGGTCCCAATGCTGATTCGGATGGAGCTCTCCGGGATTGCTATTGACGATGAGTTTTTTCAGTCGATGCGAGGGAGGCTCAAGCGTGAACTGGACCTGATCGAGTCCGAAATTTTTAAACTGGCGGGTGGCGAGTTCAACCTGAACTCTACACCGCAACTTCGTCAAATTCTGTTCGATAAGCTGGAAATGCCGGTACTAAAGAAGACCAAGACGGGCCCATCCACAGACGCCTCGGTCCTTGAGGAGCTTGCTTCCATGGGGCACGATATTCCGCGTCTGATGATGGAGTATCGAGAGCTTGAAAAGCTCCGATCGACCTATGTCGAAGCTCTGCCACAGCTTGTGAATCCTAGTTCTGGAAGGATCCACACGTGCTTCAATCAGACCGTTGCCGCGACGGGAAGGCTCTCGTCCAGCGCTCCGAACCTGCAGAACATCCCGATTAGGACTGATCTTGGCCGCGAGATTCGCAAAGGGTTTGTTGCCTCACCCGGTAACGTTTTTCTCGCCGTGGACTATTCTCAGATCGAACTTCGTGTGATGGCGCACTTCTCCGAAGACAGCGCTTTTGTGATGGCATTCAAGCAGGGGATTGATGTTCACAGACAAACGGCTTCTGTAATCTTTGATGTCCCCGTAGACGAAGTGAGCGGAGGGATGCGGCACCAGGCCAAAACCGTAAACTTCGCAACGCTATACGGTCAGGGCTCCTTTTCATTGGCGCAGCAGCTCGGCATAACTCGCGAAGAGGCAAAGAAATTCATAGGCACCTACTTCGAGCGGTTTTCCGGCGTGCGGGGGTTCTTAGACAAGCAGGTTGAGATGGCTAAGAGCGTTGGATATGTGGAGACCCTCATGGGGCGTCGTCGTTATGTACCGGAACTCAGAGCTGGGAACTGGAATGTCCGACAGTTCGGCGAGCGTGTCGCACAGAATACGCCGATTCAGGGTTCTGCCGCTGACATGATGAAGAAAGCGATGATCGAGGTCCAGGCTGCACTCGACGCTGTGGATGCGAATGCGAAGATTTTGCTGCAGGTCCACGATGAGTTACTACTCGAGACTCCGGAGCACGAGGTGGACGAAGTAAAGACGCTCGTTGTAGATCGGATGGAAAGCGCGGTTGAGCTCCGTGTCCCGATCGTCGCAGAGTGGGGTGTTGGAAAGAGCTGGTATGATTGCAAAAGCTAAGAGAGCTCTTATACCCCTAGGCTTATCATTAGGGTTAGCCCGTGAGTTCCACCTACTGGATATGTTGTAACTCTCATTCTGGATCAGATCAGCGATTGGAGGGCTGCTCTCCTTCAGACGAGCTACTTAATTCGTACTCCAGAACCCAGAGAGTGATTCTCCGTGCGGGCTCTCCTTTAGCTTTTCAAACGCGCGGTTGCGGATTTGACGGATGCGCTCACGTGTGACCCCCAGCAGCGACCCGATTTCCTCAAGAGTCCGTTCTTCGCCGTCGTCCAATCCGTAATAGAGGTAAAGGATCTTCCGTTCGCGCTCGGTCAAGTAGCTGTCGAACATGGTTTCGAGGAACTCTCTTCGTGCTAAGGATTCCACATCTTCTTCGATGTCAGCTGCTGCCGTTCCTGCGAAGCGCTCACCAAAGCTAGAACTGTCACGGTCCCCTCGGTCGATCGGTGCATCAAGGCTTAGTTCGGAGGCAGCGACACGCCGCAGAGCTCGGATCGTATCAACGGGTTCGTCCATCTCTCTTGCAATTTCAAGATCTGTCGGCGCACGTCCGAGCATCTGCGTCAAAGCAGTATTTGTTCTGGCGAGCTTGGCTAGATTCGAATTTTGGTTGAGCGGAATTCGGACGGAGCGCGTTTGCTCAGCAAGTGCTTGTAGTACTGTCTGCCTAATCCACCAGACCGCATAGGAGATGAATTTCACACCCTTGTCAGGGTCGAACTTCTTTACTGCCTTGAGCAGACCCTCATTACCGATACACACAAGTTCGGCGAGTCCCAATCCGCGCCCTTGGTACTTTTTCACATATGAGATGACGAAGCGGAGATTGGCTGTGACCAGACGTTCCGCAGCTTCCTTGTCACCTTCTCGAGCACGGCGAGCGAGTTCCCGCTCTTCCCTAGGGTCCTGTATCAGAGGGTACTTCTCAACGTCTTGCAGATACTGATCGAAAGAATCTAAGCCACGAGAGGAAGAAAACATTCGGTAAGGCCGTTCCTCATTATCTGCAGGTTAAATCCGAGTGACTTCGTCAGAACCCCCGTGCCATTCCTGTTTCAGAAAAGCTTGCTTACGGGGTCATTCTAGGTCATTGCACGGAAAATTAAGGTGGAGACGAATGTGTAAATGTGTGTTTCCGGGGTCAAGGATTTTTTTTAGGGCTTGAATCCATCTCGACACGGGATTTGGTTTTCAGACAGTACGGTGCTCCCTGCACGGTAAAGGTTCTGTTGGGAGATACGAGTTTCTGGATCGGAGCTAGGACAACAGGGAAAATGTATCAACCTTTTTGACACCGCCCGGTGACTTAGTCAGGATCAAGGTGCCGATGATGTCATTCCGGAGCCTAGAAAGCTGGGCCTCCAAGTCAGACATCAGATACAATTAGAGACCGAGAAATATGACCGCTGATCGTCGCAAAAACGCGCTCGAGTACCATGAACAGGGGCGTCCGGGTAAGATCGCCGTCGTCCCGACTAAGTCTGTGGGCACAGCACAAGACTTGTCGCTCGCATACTCACCAGGCGTAGCTGAGCCTTGTCTGCAAATAGCCGAAACACCTGATGACGTTTTCAGGTATACCGCTCGCGGTAACCTGGTAGCGGTGGTCTCTAATGGGACTGCGGTGCTCGGTCTGGGTAACATTGGTCCGCTAGCTTCCAAGCCTGTAATGGAGGGTAAAGGCGTGCTGTTTAAGGCCTTTGCCGACATTGATGTCTTTGACCTTGAGGTAGGATCAGAAAAGGCCGAAGACGTCATAAGGTTTTGCGAGCTTCTTGAACCGACGGTTGGTGGTATCAATCTCGAGGATATTTCGGCCCCTGACTGTTTTATCATTGAACGGGCGCTCAAAGAGCGACTAGACATCCCCGTATTCCATGATGACCAACACGGCACAGCCATAATCGCGGGGGCTGCTCTCATTAACGCACTAGAGATCACGGATCGGTCGATTCAGGATGCGCGAGTCGTCTTTAGTGGAGCGGGCGCTTCAGCGCTCTCCACCGCCGAGCACTTTCAGCGTCTGGGGGTGAGGAAGGAAAACATCCTGATCGTAGACTCTGTGGGGGTCATTTATGAGGGCCGTGAAGAACGGATGAACGAGTACAAGTCACCTTTCGCGGTTAAAACAGACAGACGCACGCTCGAAGAGGCGATGAAGGACGCAGACGTTTTTATCGGTCTCTCGGTTAAGGGAGTCGTTACCAAGGACATGGTCAGAGGGATGGCGGACGACCCTATCATCTTCGCGTTGGCAAATCCGGATCCAGAAATCCTTCCCGAAGAAGTAGCAGCGGTTCGTCAGGACGCAATTATGGCGACCGGGAGATCGGATTATCCGAATCAGGTAAATAACGTGCTAGGATTCCCCTTCATATTTCGGGGTGCCCTTGATGTGAGAGCTAAGGCCATCAACCCGGAGATGATGTTGGCCGCAACCACAGCCCTAGCCGACCTTGCTCGTGAGCAGGTGCCCGAGGTGGTGAAGGGAGCATATGAGGGAGGTGAGATCGCATACGGTCGAGATTACCTCATCCCAAAGCCTTTCGACCGGAGGGTACTCTACCACGTGGCTCCAGCGGTGGCTCAGGCAGCGATGGACTCCGGGGCTGCGCGAGTAGATGTCGAGTTAGGCGAGTACCGTGACCGGCTCAGAGCCAAGCTTGGACCGGGGTACGAACTCATGCGCGACATGCGAGATAAGGCCCGAACGAAAAAGGCACGGGTCATATTCCCGGAAGGGCATAACGATACGATCATCCGAGCGGCAAGCCAGCTGGTAGAAGATGGGATTTGCGACCCAGTGCTTTTGGGCCGCGCCCCCCGTATCCAAGAAAAGGCGGATCTCCTAGGGGTCGATATTAGCGGCGTCGAGGTTATCTATGCAGCAGATTTAGAAGAGGAGCGAAGCCGTTACGCTGAGCAGCTCTTTGAGAAACGGGCTCGAAAAGGGCTGACGTTGTCCGAAGCTGAATGGAACCTGTTTAAGCCGGTATATTTTGCAGCGAGTATGCTCGAAAATGGAGAGGTGGACGCACTCGTTCATGGAATCGAGGCCAACTACGCCGAGGCCCTGCGTCCATGCCTTCATGTCGTTGGTCGGAAGCCCGATGGTTCGGGTGACGGGGGGCGATTGGCGGGCCTTTACATGCTCGCTTTCCCGAACCGAGAACTTCTCTTCTTGGCGGACACGACCGTAAATATTGAACCTGACGCTAGGAGCCTCGCTGAGATCTCTGTACAGACGGCTGCGTTTGTTCGAGATCTAGGCATCGAACCGAGAGTCGCGATGGTCACGTTCTCAAACTTTGGATCGGTCTCTCACCATGAAGCTTCTACCGCTGCCGAAGCGGTCACACGAGTCAGCGACATGGATCCGGATCTGGAGATTGATGGAGAGATGCAGGCGGACACTGCATTAGATTTCATAAAGCTGAAGAGCACGTATCCGTTTTCCCGACTCACGGGCCCGGCGAACATACTTGTTTTCTCCCGGCTGTCGGCTGCGAACTCTGCCTACAAGCTGCTGGAAGAGTTAGGTGGCGCGGATGTTATCGGTCCAGTTCTCCTCGGAATGGCCAAGCCAGTTCACGTTCTACAGCGAGGCTCTTCGCTAACGAATGTTCTTGATCTTGCGACAGTCGCATCTGTGGACTGGCAGGCCCGAAACCGACAAATTTAGAGCGTGCCCTGCTCGCTTAGGCGGTGGGGCCTCTTTTTGTTACCTAGACTAAGGCGATGCCCGGACTAAGGCGGCTATGGTTCAATGCCGGTGCGGCCGGAGTGCTCAACTATCAGAAGAGAAATTAGACTGGCAAGCATGACTACCGACATGACCGAACCCAGTGCGTCGATGACTGGCGGAAGTAACAGGGATCTTTCTGTCCACGGCCTGAAGCCATCGGGCGAGGTGTCCTGGAATCTTTCCCCCGCAGAGCTTTATGAAGAGTCGTTGAGGCGCGGCGATGGCGAGCTAGTTCACATGGGAGCAATCGCAACGGTCACTGCGCCGCACACGGGCCGGTCTCCCAATGACCGGTTCGTAGTGCGAGACGAGGAATCCGAAGAAGCAGTGGACTGGGGTAGTGTAAATGTGCCGGTCAGCTCTGCGCACTTCTCTGCTCTGCGTTCGGATGTGATCGAGTTCCTCAATGAGCGAGACCTTTTCGTTCAAGACGCTCGTGCGGGTGAAGATCCAACACATGGAATAGATGTCCGGGTCATTAGCGAGAGTGCGTGGCATTCCTTGTTCGCTTACAACATGTTCCTTCGGATAGACGAGCAGGCGTGTGAAACCTTCGAACCAGATTTCACAGTGCTCCACGCTCCGCACCTCAAAGCTGATCCAGTACGCCATGGTTGCCGATCTGAAACCGCTGTAATGGTGAACTTCACGACTCGAGAAGTTCTAGTGACGGGAACTAGGTACGCGGGTGAGATCAAGAAATCGATTTTCTCTGTCTTGAACCACATGTTGCCGGATGCAGGTGTCCTCCCCATGCATTGCTCGGCTAATGTGGGTCAAAATGGAGACGTTGCCCTTTTCTTCGGGTTATCTG
>DEBI01000093.1 GCA_002348465.1 Gemmatimonadales bacterium UBA2960
GGTGCTGTCTTCGTGTTTGAATTGGATGAAGGAATCTGGACAGAAGTTGCGCCACTCCGACCGATCATCGCAGCTCCTAATAGTCAATTCGGTGCATCGATCGCGCACACAGAGGAAGGTCTTCTAATCGGCGCACCCGGTGCGAACGGAGGAGGAGGTGCCCTTTATCGCTTAGGTCAGGATATGACACAAGTTAGCATTCTAGAGAGCGAGACAGCTGGTGAAGGCGCGGGGCTAGGTGGTTCTGTGGTAGCAGCTCACGGCCTCAGCGCGGTCGGAGCGGTAGGCGTTGACGAGCGTGCTGGTGCTGCCGTGATCTACTCGGAGTGGAGCGAGCAAGCGACCGTTATAAACGACGCACGTGGATTTCCTTCGATCACGGGTGAAGAGATTGAGTGTGCTGAAGGAAGAGCCGATGTGTTTGATTGCGAGAGTGTCAACATCGTCTCCTTCATGCCGATCAACGAAATCGGTGGAGTGCGCGGTACTCGTGTCAACGACATCTGGGGATGGACAGACCCCGAAAGTGGAATTGAGTACGCGATCGTTGGACGAACCAACGGGACCTCATTCGTTGACCTAAGTGATGCTTCAAGCCCGGTCTATGTAGGAGATCTACCCAAGACCCCCGGCTCGAGAAGTGCCATCTGGAGAGACATGAAAGTGTACAGCGATCATGTATACATCGTAGCTGATGGAGCCGGGGCCCATGGGGTTCAGGTGTTCGACCTACGAGAGCTCCGTAGATTCCAAGGAGACCCGATCACCTTCGAGGAGACTTTTCACTACGACGGTATTCACAGCTCACATAATATTGTGATCAACGAGGATACCGGGTTCGCGTACACCGTAGGGAACAGCGGTGGTGGCGAGACCTGCGGAGGCGGATTCCACATGCTAAACCTCGAGGACCCGGCACACCCAATTTTCGATGGTTGTTACGCAGATACGAACACAGGCCGACGCCTTACAGGCTATTCACACGATGCCCAGTGCGTGATCTACCATGGCCCAGATTCTGAGCATAGCGGAAAAGAGATCTGCTTGGGATCAAACGAAACAGCACTAAGCATCTCAGACATGACGGACAAGAGCGCACCCAGAACACTGGCTAGCGCGACTTATCCAAATGTTGCGTACGCACACCAAGGATGGCTTACAGAGGATCATCGGTACTTCTACATGAACGACGAAGGAGACGAACCGAGTGGACTCGTTGAAGGAACCCGCACACTCGTATGGGATGTCCAAGACCTCGACGACCCAATTCTTGTTTACGAGTACATCGCCGAAACAACGGCCACGGACCATAACCTCTACATCGTAGGAGACATTATGTATCAGTCGAACTACGACGCCGGTTTTCGAGTCATAGATATCTCACAACCAGAACGTCCTGTAGAGATCGGATACTTCGACACATCGCCCTACCAAGGCGGAGCTTCCTGGAGCAACTATCCGTTCTTTGAAAGCGGCATGATCGCCGTTACCGGAACTGGTGACGGGCTCTTCATCCTCAAGGATGTGTCCAGGCGATTGATCAGCTAATTCACGGAGGTTAGCCGCAGCGAACACTTGTCTCACTGAAAGATCGCGACCCTGCCGGATTACGATAGTAAAAGATGAAGTCCCAATAGAAGCCCTCTTCGGCGAGCCGTTGTATTGGTTGAGAATTGATAGACGATCCAGACTCGACCACCTGAGACCTGAACTCCGTTGACATCACCGCGGAGCTCACGGACTCGCTTCCGAGGACCTCACCGCTAGCCAGACTGCGGAATGTGAAATCGGCCTCTCCAAAACGACCGAATTGACCATCGTCACCGACCGCAGTAGCTGTGACGACCACATCGCAAATAACCTGAGTACTGGCTTGCGCTACTATCGTATCCACAGACTGAACAGTTACCTGGAAGTCGACTTCCACGGTGCCACTGCATCCGGCCAAGACAAACGCAAATGCTATGAAGGATGATGGCTTCATGTCGTACTCGGGCTCTCTTGAGACATTCTATCCGGCAAACATGGGACCAACCCAGCATTCTGCAACCGCTGAACATTATCTGTGTACAGTGTTTCGTTCACGCTCCCTGAGTGCAATTAAATGACGGACGTTACAATCATCGGTGGAGGCATCGTCGGCCTCTCGACGGCACGCGCACTCCTCCGAGAAGAAAACATCAGTGTGCGAGTGTTAGAGAAAGAGTCAGGGCTCGCTCAACACCAAAGCACACACAACAGCGGAGTGCTCCACGCTGGCCTACAATACATGCCGGGCTCGTCAAAAGCCCGCTTGGCTCGAGAAGGCATTCGCGAAATGACCTCCTTCTGCGCAGAGCACAACATCGAACACGAGATTTGCGGTAAACTGGTCGTAGCCAGCAACCGAGCCGAGTTGCCACTCCTAGAAGAGATATTCAACAGAGGTGTCGCCAACGGCCTTCAAGGGTTGAGACGACTTTCTGGGGCCGAGGCAAAGGAAATCGAACCCCACGTGAACGCCAAGTCGGCGATTCTGGTTCCAGAAGAAGGGATCGCAGATTACGGGCGAGTATGCGCCACGCTCGAAATACTGCTTATAGAGGCGGGAGCAGACATCGTAACTGGAGCAGAAGTGAGGCTCCTAGAAAGGCGATCCGGTCTATGGAGGATCACCACCACTTCGGGGGTCTTTGAAAGCCGTATGATAGTGAATTGCGCCGGCCTGCACTCGGACCGGATCGTCACCATGGCCGGAGGTAATCCTGGATGCCGCATCGTTCCATTCCGTGGCGAGTACCACCGGCTTAGCCCAGAGCGCGAGCACTTAGTTCGACACCTAATCTATCCCCTGCCCGAACCCGGATTCCCCTTTCTCGGTGTGCACTTTACACGTCGCACAGGCGGTGGCATTGATGCAGGACCAAACGCGGTTCTAGCCTTCGCGCGAGAAGGCTACGACCTAGCAACAATCAACCTTTTGGACTTGAGCAGTGCGCTGACTTTCCAGGGGCTCTGGTACTTCGTGGCCAAGTACCCGCATATGGTGGCCCGTGAGCTAGGCCAATCTTTCGATCGCCGGCGTTTCGTAACCGCGCTGCAGCGACTCGTACCAGAAGTATCCCACCAAGACCTCGTACCTTCCGGTTCAGGAGTCCGGGCCCAGGCCATGGACGCAAGAGGTGAACTGATTAATGACTTCGTTTGGTTCCAAAGCCCGGGAGCGGTTCACGTTATTAACGCTCCCTCGCCAGCCGCAACCGCCGCGCTCGTTATCGGAAAAGAGATAGCTACCCAAGTGCAGAACCAACTCGTCAGCTAACTACCACCATAGTATGCGACGTGAACCACACACCCACGTCACTCACAGAAAAACCAATCTTAGATCTGAGCTACGGCCTTTTCGCTACCAGCTCTATCTCTACACAAGCATTCATGGGTAGAGCTGCGACACCAACCGTAGTACGTGCTGGCGGCGGGGCCTCGAAGCGAGTGGCATACGCTTCGTTCATAGCTGAGAAATCGTTCATATCCGTGAGGTAAACGTTGACTTTAACTACATCCCCTGGCCCCAGCCCACCATCAGCCAAAATTGCAAAGAGATTATCAAAGCACTGATGCGTCTGATCCCCCACTCCTCCCTCTCGAAGTCTTCCGGTGTCTGGATCAATTGGTGTCTGACCAGAACAAAAAACATGCGTACCGTCGTCAATTGCATGAGAGTATGGCCCGATAGCAGAAGCAGTCGGACTAGAAAGAGACACTCTTGCCATCAGCGGATAATCGCCATCGGCAGGAGCACTACATACCCTAGCACTAGCATCACCGGTGCGGCTGTGATCGAACCCTGTGCCAAAAGCCAGTAGCCCACAGTCAGAACGGCAATCCCTCCCACTCCAAGGGCTGCGTTTACCTTGGTGAAACGCAAATTGGTAGAGGTGCCTTTTGTTTTATTCCTCGACATACCAAGATCCTAGATAGGTGTGTTGAAGGGGTCAATCTCCTAGGTGGTGATTTAGTTCTTTGATAGGGATCCCCAAGAGCTCAGCCGCAGACTCTCGGTCGCCGCCGACACGATCAAGGACCCTATGCACATGGAGGCGTATGGCAGCCTTCAGCGTGACATCTTCACCATCAGTATCATGACTCTCGAGAATCAGGTGGTCAGCTCCTATTACGGTACCTCGTGCAACGATCGCCCCCCGCATAAGGGCATTCTCAAGCTCTCGAACATTGCCGGGCCAAGGGTGATGTTGAAGTCTCAACAAAGCCTCATCCGAGATCCTTCGGACATCTCTTCCTGTCTCCTCCCGAATCTTGCCTAAGAGGGCAGTCGCGATCAGCTGAATGTCACCGGGGCGCTCTCGCAGAGGGGGCACATCGATCTCGACCACTTTGAGCCTGAAGTAGAGATCCTCCCTGAAGCGTCCCTCCTTGATCAAGTTTTCGATGGGACGATGCGTGGCACCGATGACTCGAGCCATTGTAGACCGTGGCTCCTCTCCACCCACTGGATAAAATTGACGCTCCTGCAGCACCCTGAGGAGCTTAGTCTGAAAGTCGGGGCTGGTATCTCCAATCTCGTCCAAGAAAATCGTCCCTTTACCCGCAAGCTCGAAGTAGCCTTTCCTCGATCCTGTAGCACCAGTGAAAGCACCTTTCACGTGACCGAACAATTCTGATTCAAGGAGAGAGTCCGTCAGGGCCGTGCAATTGACCGCTATGAAAGGTTCACTTGAAACGTCAGAGTTATCGTGGATGCCTCTAGCAATGACCTCCTTGCCTGTGCCAGTCTCTCCACGAATCAGCACGGTGGCACGATTCGCTGCGAGCACACCAATCGTCTTGTAGATATCGATCATGCGGGGATCAGCACCAATCAGACGTCCCCTCGGAAGCGCCAGTGCTTCCTCAGCTTCTGTCGTCGAGCCCAAAAGCTCACGTTCCCTAAAACAGCGGTCAGCCAGTGACTGCAGTGCTTTGGGATCCACAGGTTTAACCAAGAAGTCGAACGCACCGGACCTCATCGCCGATACCGCCGTCTCCATGTCATCATGGGCCGTCATAACCACGACCTCTACGCTATCAGTTGAAGTGCGGATCTTGTCTAGGAGTTCCAACCCCGTCATCCCGGACATACGCACATCAGTTACGATCATTCCCGGATCAAATGCAGCGACACGAGCCAGTGCTTGTTCCGCACTCTCCGCAGTCTCAACTTCATATCCAGCATGGATTAGACGAGTCTTTAGGACTTCTAGTCCATCCTTGTCGTCGTCAACGACCATGATCCGAGCATACGTGTGTTTAGTCATGATTCCTTTCCTACCTGATCAGAGGAATCGAGATCCCACCACGCCGGCGCATCTGGGATTTCAACGGCTCTCAGCCTAGCCAGTTTCTCGAGATTCTGACTCTGACGACCTCGGATCATAAATAGCAGGACTAGCGATAAAAGAAACCAGAAAATGGCCGAGTGACTCAATAGGAAAAGCCATCCATATGTCTCCCGGACGTGTCTTTTCCAGTCTTCCTCGAACTGTCCAACAGTCACGCCGAACGTTTCACGGAAAGCACTTTCGAACGATCGATCACTTAACCAACGATCCAGAAAAGTCCTAAGCCCCGATTCGCCACCTGTTTCAAGTACATAAGTGACTGCACTAGCAGCCAGCAAATAAGCCGTCCTCGCTTCTTCACGGTCAACCGGCCAGCGAAGTGTCAAAGTCTTCATCTC
The DNA here is from genome assembly GCA_002348465.1 of Gemmatimonadales bacterium UBA2960. Taxonomy (GTDB): domain Bacteria; phylum Gemmatimonadota; class Gemmatimonadetes; order Longimicrobiales; family Gaopeijiaceae; genus UBA2589. The sequence continues at coordinate 5,717 of DEBI01000093.1, forward strand.
AGGCGCTCGGCCGAGTGCGATCAAGATGCGTAATCTCCATGCACCCCCGACGTCGAAGCCCCCTGAAGCCCACTGGGCATATCCTTCGTTGAACCACCTCGGGATTCGAAGATCACCCAAGTAGTCGGCAAGACCGAGATGAGCCCACTCGTGGCGTAGAGTAAGTAATCCCTCCCCATCGACGACCCGAACTCCTTCCCCAGTAGGCATGACCAAGGTATTCCATGCTGGGATGGCCACTCCTGCACGCCACTCAGGTACAACCCCACCTGTTATTTGGTCGAAAGCTGCGGATGAGTGTGCAAGCACGACGTGCACACCCTTTGGTGCATGTGCCGGAAGACCTGGGAGTGGCTCGAATGCATCGATCAGTTCACCAACACGCGCAGCGATCCGCTCATCCGCTTCTATGTGGTGAATCAGCGCTCGCTTCGAAGACGTGACTACATAGGCCTGACCGTCCATAGAGTCAGGCACTGGAGGGAAAGACACATTCTGTCCCGAAGCAGCGTTAGCGGTGACGATCCCCAAGAACAGGGTCTTCATCAAAGTCAGTATGCCCATCGGATCACCAGGGTGACCGCGACAGCCGACATTCACTCTGACCTAGCCCACTCAGCAATCGTGGCCAGATCCTCAGGAAGTTTTGACCCGAAGCTCATCTCCTCTCCGGTAGTGGGGTGTTGGAATCTGAGTTCCGCTGCATGGAGAAATTGCCTACCAATTCTTCGTGCGAGTTCATCGACCCACCTTCTGGTTGGTCCACCGAGCCCTCTCTCCCATCCCACCCCATAGGTAGCATCCCCCACTACCGGATGGCCCACGTGCTCAAGATGCACACGGATCTGATGTGTCCTCCCTGTCTTAAGCGCCACATGGAGGAGATCAGCACGAAGCCATCTCTCGCGTACTTCAAATCGCGTCGTGGATTCCTTTCCATCCTCCAATATAGCCATCCGCTTTCTGTCTCTCGGGTCCCGACCTATCGAAGCATCTACCACCAGCGGTGAGTCGCTCAGATGGCCCCACGCCAAGGCGAGATAAAAGCGTTTCATTCGTCGGCTTCTGATGGCCTCGGAAAGAGCTCTGTGGCTCGAATCAGTCTTAGCCACAACAAGGAGACCTGAAGTATCCCGATCAAGACGGTGGACAATTCCTGGGCGCGCTCTCCCCCCCACGCCTTCGATGTCAGGAAAGTGCCAGAGCAATGCATTAACTAGCGTCCCCGAACGATGTCCCGGTGCTGGGTGGACCACCATACCTGCAGCCTTGTCCACCACTAGAAGATCCTTGTCCTCGTATACGATCTTAATGGGCAGGTCCTCGGCTACGGTATCTACCGCCTCGGGTTTCGGTACTTCCACCTCGACAATACTTCCCGGTAACACTACCTGGGACTTCCTCGCTTTCCGACCGTCTAGAGTGACTCGTCCCTGAGCAAGGAGCTTTTGCACTCGAGCCCGAGACAACTCCAACCGATCCGAAACAAACCGATCGAGACGCTGCTCTTCTTCTCCCGGCCTCGATCTCAGCGTGTGTCTCTCCATAGCGTGACCCGGGTCAGGCTCCTCGTTATCCCTTGGCTGTCAAACCAATCCAGGCTTCAAGCCCATCAACATCGACAGAACGAACATGGTCTCGGTCCCCTTCCGCCATAGTATCACGAATCTCCACTCGAACAGCGAGCGTCTCCCTACTGATGAACTCCTCGTAATCCCTTACCGCTTCCTGAATTGATTTTGGTCCAGCAGTGACGAGTTCTATCCGATCGGTGATTTCAAGACCTGTATCACGTCGGAGCCGCTGGATCCGATTAACGAGTTCACGCGCAATACCTTCAGCTCGAAGGTCAGCGTCAAGTTCCGGGTCAAGCGCCACCGTGTAAGCCCCCTCTCCCTTCACCACTAGGTTGCCTGCCGCCTCTTGGACGACTTCTAGGTCACCCAGTTCGAGTGGGACTTCCTCCCCGTCAATTTGGATCTTTAGCTCTTCTCCAGCCTGCCAAGCAGAAAGCGCTGACTGATCTAGGGCTCGGATCATATTAGCCACATCGTTTGTCCGCTTACCAAAACGCCCACCAAGAGAACGGTAGTTCGGACGAGCGGTAAGCGTCGCTATTCCATCTACCGAGGATAGAAATCCGACATCCTTCACGTTTAGCTCGTCCTTAACAATTTCTAGCATGTCTCCAGAAAGTTTTCGTCCGCCTGGTAAAACGGCTCGCACCCCCCTCAGTGGTTGCCGAACACGGATCTTAACGTCCTCGCGAGCCGCACGACCTAGAGAAGCCAGTGCCCTCACTGCATCCATGTCCTCTTCGAGGTCAGCGCTACCGTCCACAGCCTCACGCTCCACCGAAGACATCCCATTAGGAAACGGCTCTAGGTGCACGCTACTCCCACTCAAAGCCCGATGCACCCAGTCGGCAGCGAATGGAACGCACGGAGCCGCAAGTAGGGTGACGCTCCTCAGAGCATCGTACAGCGTTCTAAAGGCTGCACGCTGGTCTTCCACGTCATCCGAGTTCCAGAAGCGAGATCTGCTCCGGCGTACATACCAGTTTGAAAGATCTTCAACTACGAAGTCTCCTAGGATTCGATATGCCTTAGTGAGCTGGTAATTATTCAGCTCATCGCTCACCTCACCTATAACCGAATCCATCTTAGCCAGAAGCCAGCGGTCGAGCAGAGGACGATCTCCTGGCGTCGGATCATTGTCCGAGGGCACCCACGACTCGACACTGGCATACAGTGAGAAGAATCTGTAGGTATTGAATAGTGTATCGAAGAATTTTCGGGCTGCCTCACGCACGCTCTCTGGGTCATAGCGCTTGGGGAGCCACGGGTTCGATGAGGTTATAAAGTACCACCTTACCGCATCTGCACCGTGGTCATCGACCGCATCCCAAGGGTTCACGGTATTGCCTTTAGACTTCGACATTTTCTGACCCTGAGCGTCCAGGACCAGATCGTTTACCAGACAGTTTTTGAACGATGGTCCTCGGCCAAGCATGGTTGATATCGCAAGCATTGAGTAGAACCAACCACGGGTTTGATCTAAACCTTCACAGATAAAGTCTGCAGGAAAGTGGCTGTCGAACTCACCTAGGTGCTCGAACGGATAATGCCACTGCGCATAGGGCATTGCTCCTGAATCGAACCAGACATCGATCACCTCTGGTGATCGCTTCATCGTTCCACTGCACTCGATGCAATCCCATTGGAGCATGTCGATAAACGGCCGATGTGGGTCGAAATCCTCTCCCAATGGACCGGCCTTTTCCTCCAGCTCTTCTAGTGACCCGATCCACGTCATATGGTCCGGGTTTGAATCACAAATCCAGACAGGAAGAGGCGTGCCCCAATACCGGTCTCTAGAAAGCGCCCAGTCAATGTTTCCCCTTAGCCACTCGCCAAACCTCTTCTCTCCAACCTCTGCCGGATGCCATTGAATCTGATCGTTATTTGCGAGAAGCTCATCCTTTAGCTTGGATGTTGCCGCAAACCAAGAATCAATCGCGACGTATAGAAGAGGCGAACTACATCGCCAGCAGTGCGGGTAGCTGTGTACGATGGTACTTGCCTCGAAAAGCAGCTCCCGGTCTCGTAGCTCTTGCACTAGGACTTTATCGGCGTCCTTGACGAACTGACCTCCGACCAAGACAACCTCGGGGTCAAAGCAACCACGACTGTCTATCGGATTCAGCATTGGTAGGTCGTGACGTTGTCCGGCGGCATAGTCATCCGCCCCAAACGCTGGGGCCATGTGAACAATACCCGTGCCGTCGTCAGCACTTACGAATTCCTCGGCCACCACAGTCCATCCGTTTCCGCACTCACTGGGCTCGGGCACAAGATCAAGCGGGCGACGGTATCGCCATCCCACTAGCTCACTACCTAAATAACTTCGAGCGATCTCTACCTCCTCACCGAACAGGGCTTCCACCCTACCTTCGGCGACTATGTACCGCCGTCCATCTTTTTCCACCTCTACATACACGAGCTCCGGATGAACAGCGAGACCAGTGTTGGATGGCACGGTCCATGGCGTGGTCGTCCAGGCTAAAATCGCTCTTTTACTAGGGTCTGGGTCCCCATTCTCGGCGAGCACTTCCGCTACAAAGGTGAGGGATGGGTCCTCCACATCCTTATATCCCTGCGCCACCTCGTGCGACGAAAGAGCCGTGCCACAACGCGGGCAATACGGAACGCTCTTGTGTCCCCGATATAAAAGTCCCTTGTCAGCCAAGGTCTTCAGAATCCACCACACCGACTCAATGTAGGGTGTATGGAAAGTCACATATGGACGCCAGTACTCAAGCCAGTAACCGATACGCTCGCTGAGTTCTTCCCATTCTTCCTTATAGGTGAATACCGAGTCCTTACAGGCCTGATTAAATTCGGCAATGCCGAGGGCCTCGATCTCCGGCTTTCCACTTATTCCGAGCTTCTTTTCAGCCTCAATCTCGACTGGTAAGCCGTGCGTGTCCCACCCAGCGATTCGAGTAACACTATGTCCGAGCATCGCGCGGTGCCGGCACACGAGATCCTTGATCGTCCGACTCAGAATGTGGTGGAGTCCGGGGCGACCATTTGCGGTCGGAGGTCCCTCGTAGAAGACAAAACGTTCACCGTTCGCATTCGCGGTCAACGTCTGGCGGAAAAGGTCTTCGTCGCGCCAGCGCTTGAGGATGTCCTCTTCGATAGCAAGCAGACTGCCGGGAAGCTCTGGATAACTCATATCGTTTACAATAACTGAGAAGGTCTTTCGGGGGACCAACGCCAAATCGCGTCGAGATTACATCTGTCCGACTATTCTTTCTAATAGTTGGGTCAGGTCGGGTTCGGCGGCGCTAGCCACCTCGATAATTCGTGACACATCTACTGGTTCTAGTGCATCCGGCAAGCATTGATCCGTGATTATACTCATCCCCATTACTCGCATACTCATGTGTCGAGCAACGATTACTTCGGGCACAGTGGACATACCAACGATATCCGCACCCAGACGTCGAAGCATACGATATTCAGCGCGAGTTTCCAGTTGAGGACCAGGGACCGCGACGTAGACACCTCTATTTAGGCTAATCCCCAATTCGAGAGCCTCCCGCATCGCTAGACCCTGAAGGGCCCGGTCATACGGCTCAGACATATCCGGGAACCGGGGTCCGAAACGATCGTCATTCGGGCCCACAAGCGGACTGTCTCCAAGGAGATTAATGTGATCGTCCAAGAGGACGAGTTCACCCACACCCCACAATGGATTCATGCCGCCCGATACATTCGTGACTACGAGTGTCTCAGCCCTCAGGAGACTCAGTACACGGATCGGGAATGTTACCTCCTGGAGTGAATATCCTTCGTAGCGGTGGAACCGTCCCTGCATGACCACAACGGGTGTGCCCTCAATCGTACCGATAATGAGCTGCCCCGAGTGGGTTTCCACGGTCGGTTCAGGGAAGCCGTCCAAGTCGATATATGGGATTGTCGATTCTACCTTTATGACATCTGTTAGTGCCCCAAGACCTGTACCTAGGACGATAGCGACTCTAGGAACTAATTCCCCTTTCTGATGACCTCGGATAGCCTCCGCGGTCTCCTGTGCTCTAGTATAGAGGTCTTCATTCATGGTGAAACGCTAACTCCCGCTTCGACTGAAAATCGGGTGGGGTCGCACCGATCACGCCGTATATCCCGGCCTTGGACCAAAAAGAGCTGTTCCAATCCGAACCATAGTGCTGCCCTCGCGGATCGCTATATCCAGATCGTTAGTCATTCCCATGGAAAGCTCTGTCCCGAAACCGTCCACAGAAGCTACAAGCGACTCTGAAAGCCTGCGAAGAGAAGTGAATACTGGAGCTAGCACCGCCTCGTCATCTACAAATGGTGCCATCGTCATCAGTCCACTCACCCTGAGCCCGGGAAGTTCTGCCAGTTCAGCGATCTCGTCGAAGGCGGATTCAATCATGAACCCACCCTTGGATTCTTCTCCAGACGTATTCACCTGTGCGAGCACTTCGACAAGATCTTCACCCTCTATAATCGACGTTGAGATCTTATGTGCGAGTTTCAGTGAATCGACCGAGTGGACTACGTCTGCAACTGCGAGGACACGCCGAGTCTTACGACTCTGCAGATGACCAATCATGTGCCACTGTGCACAGCCGGTCCCGAACCGCTCCACTTTCGCCTCTAATTCTTCGACCCGATTCTCTCCTAAGTCCTCGAGCCCAGCCACAAGCGCAGCCTCTACACACTCAAGAGGGTGTGACTTTGTCACAGCAATCAGTTTAACCGATCCACTGGGGCGGCCTCCGGCTTCTTCGGCTATAGCTATTTGGTCTCGTACGCGCGGGAGCGTCTCTGCCAAGCGTTCTGAGTAGATCTTAAGGAGAGATGACATCATGGAGCGAGTAAATACAAAAAAGAAGGGACCCCACCGGAGCACCGGCGGGGTCCCTAGGATCCTGTCAGGCTCCGGTTTAGCGAACCTGGAAAGTAATGGGGAACTGCACCCATACAGGCACTTTCTTATCTCTATTCAAAGCCGCGGAGAAACGGTAGACATCGGCAACCGCCAAAGCGGCATCGTCAAGGGCTTGGTGTCCAGAAGTCTCGGAAATCCGAAAGTCCTGCACGATGCCACCCTCGTCGATGAAGAAGAAGACAACTGCTCTACCACCAATACCCGCATCACGGAGTAGCGGCGGGTACTCGCGCTCCATAGCCCGTACCACTTCGGCGCGGTTTAGTATGGACGGCGCTACAGTGAAGGGGGTAAATGTTGGCGCAGCAGAAATATCGACAGCCTCCTCTTCAGGTGGAGGCGGCAGATCCTCGACTGGGTTCTCCTCAAACGTAGTCGGAGCGATCGTGATGTCCTCTTCGATGTCAGCCGTCGCCATCACTGGTGTCGCCGGACGCGATATCGCTTGCGGTGGCGGCGGAATCTCAATCTCTGGCGGAAGCTCAATTGCCTCGATCTCCTCTGTATCAAAGGAGATGTCTTCCGCGGTGAGTTCTGGCCAGAAAGCAAAAGTCCCTGCGTGCATGAACGTCGCCACGATCATTGAGCCCCAGAACCAAGAACTGAATGTCTTCTTCAAGCGCTCGTTGGCCGTCTCCACTACGTGGACCGCTTCATCTGTCATCGTCTTTCCCTCTGCATACTCTGTTCGAGCTGGGCAGCAAACACCACGCGAACTACACCAGCCTCAGTTAGTTCCTTTTGAATCTGATCCATGTACAGGTACGGGACCTCACGATCTCCACGGATTGAGATAACCAAGGCCCGATCGGATGCAGCATATAGCGGAGCCACCACAACAGAGACATCCTGCATCTGATAGGGCTGGTCATTCATGTAGACAGAGCCATCACGCTCCATCCAGATATTCAAGATGTTCTTCTGCTTCTCGTCGATCTTTTCCGCTGCCTCAGCCTCTGGCCAAATGATCGGCCGATCACGATCGGCCTGGAAGACCGTTGTGACCATGAAAAAGATCAGGAGAAGAAAAGCAATGTCGGCAAGAGATGACGAGGGGATCTCGTCAGACGCCTTTGAGTTTTTCTGAAAACCGCCACCCTTCACACCCATCGTCTAGTTCTCCAAGATTTGAAGGGAGATACGCTCAGCGTTAGCTGCGTGGAGTCCATCCAGCACATCAACCATGTGGCGATATGGCGCCTCAGGGTGCGTCTTCACCGCCGCGATTAGGTTTGGGTTCTGGCTCACTTCCTGCCGCCAGAGACCCTCAATCTCCCTGGGACGCATCTGTTGAACCTGCTGACTCTCACCGCGCTTCACCTCGACGATGCCGCTCGGTTGGACAATTAGGTGCAGAATATTCTTCTGGCTGACCTGCGCTTCCTCACCCGGCTCGGGGAGTACGACCGCCAACCCTTTGTCTTTAGGAAAGGTCGTCGTAACTAGGAAGAAAATCAGGAGAAGAAAAGCAATGTCGGCCATTGACGAGGTTGGGATCTCGTCACTGACTTTCGACTTTTTATTATTCAGAACTGCCATATCTGTCCGGCCTGTTGGTTTTCAGGAAATACTGAATCTGTTTGCGTCAGGTTCCACTCTTGACGATCTCGATCTTGCCGTCTCTTTCAAGATCCCACGCTAGGCTCATAATCTTCGACGCGCCGTGTTCCATGTCGGCAACCAACTGATCAATCCGCGTTACGAAGAAGTTGTAGGCAATGTTGACGGGAACTGCGATCACGAGACCAGCCGCGGTAGTAAGCAGTGCGACCTTAATGCCCCCAGCGACGAGCGCAGGATCGACGTTCCCAGCCGCCTCGATAGCCGCAAAAGCCATCACCATCCCGTACACGGTGCCAAGGAAGCCCATCAGCGGCGCCACATTCGCGATCGTCGCAAGAATCACAAGACCTCGCTCTAGGAAGCTAAGCTCAATAGTCCCGACGGTAGCAACGGCACTCTCGAGCTCTCCGTCGTTCAGCTTCTTGCCCTCAATCCGACGTAGTCCCGCGAGAAGAATCGCCGACGCCGGGCCAGGAGTGTTGTAACAAACTTCAATCGCACCAGCGACATCACCTCGCTGAACCAGTTCGTCCACGTCTTCGAGCACTCTGTTCGTCCCTTTATGGGCAATACGTAGTGTGAAGAACTTCGCGATCATCACGCCGACCGATATCATTGAGCAGAGCACAAGCGGATACATCATCAACCCGCCATCTGCGAATAGGGTCAGCAGTCGATATTGGGATCCCACGAAGACTTCGCTCCTGGTTGGGCAACGCCATACACCCCGGCTTTTGACCCCTCAGGGCTTCCACCGGAAAAGACGCGCCAATTTAGGCGGGTTTCCGGAAACGTGTCAACGAGGTGTCGCCTACTTTTTCTTCGACGTCAGGATTGGGTGACCGGTGCAGAAGCAGATGACTGATCCTTCTTCGAAGCTGGGTCGACCCCCTTTAGCAGAACGCGCAATCGTTCTAACGACACGTTGCGCTCCAGCCGACCCATGCGGGCTACCGACACCTGAGATGTTTCTTCGCTCACTACAACTACGATCGCGTCAGTTTCTTCGCTTAACCCAAGTGCCGCACGATGACGCGTACCCAGCGATCGATCCTTCATCGTCGTCTGAGTCAATGGGAGAATCGCTCCGGCGACACGAATCCGATCTCCTCCAATTAGCACCGCCCCATCATGAAGGGGTGAATTTGGAGCAAAGATCATCGAAAGCATATCGGCTGTGACCTTTGCATCTACCGTACTACCCGTATCTGCATACTCACCGAGTCCGACCTCTTGCTCAACACAGATGATCGCCCCGAATCGAGCACGAGACAGTCGCTCGACCGCTTCTATAATATCTTCGGCAGCAGGGCTACCCTCTAAGCGCTGAAACGCGCGAACCATTCTACTTTGTCCAAGTCTAGCTAACGCAACCCGCAGTTCGGGTTGAAAGACTACGAGAGCGGCTATCGCACCATACTGGAACGACGTCTCTAGTAGAGTACGGATAAGAATGAGATCGAGAAGGCGCGACAGTCCGTACAACGACCCGAGGATGGCCAGTCCAAGAATGATCTGCATAGCGCGGGTACGCTGTAGGACTAGGAGTACCCGATAGAGCAAAAACGCGACAATCACGATCTCCAAAAGGTCAGTCCAACCTATTCGAAGGAACTGGAGGTTTTCCAAGATCGTTGTCACGTTTTGGCTCCGGGTGCTTACCTGTGGATCACGGCTGTCTGGTTAAGGTACGGCTCCATCGCTCCCTGCGTGAGACCTTTGGTTTGAACATGCACAAATGGCAGGCGTCTCACATAAAAGAAAGGCACAAAATGGGATGAATCTCTTCAACTCACCCTGCTCTCCTAAGCGTCACCGACCTTTCTAAGGCACCTCGTTCTTCTTGCCATCCACGTAACCCGGAGCCGGTTCTGGCAATGGGCCTTCACCCCCGAGGCCAAACGATCTAGGTGTCGGTTCGTCCGCTGGTTTAGTGGTGGACTGTGCGCCAACTGGTTCTGTCACTTCTTCTGTCTCTGGAAGAGGAGGAAGAGGATCACCTCGGTCTAGCGCTTGGATTTCCGAACGCCCGATGGTTTCACGATCTAACAGCGCTTGAGCAATTCTTTCCAGTAGATCGTTGTGCTCGGTCAGCACGTCATGAGCTCTGGCATGTGCCTCGTCGAGAAAACGCTTCACTTCCTCGTCAACCATCCTGTGAGTGTGCTCGCTCACCGTGCGGCGCTGCTGAATCTCACGTCCGAGGAATACCTCTTGCTCATTGTCGTCCAAAGCGACCAATCCAATGACTTCACTCATGCCGAAAGACGTTACCATCCTACGAGCCATCGATGTAGCACGCTCGATGTCATTCCCCGCACCGGTGGTGACCGCGTTCGCTCCAAACACCAACTCCTCCGCTACTCGACCGCCAAACAGCATTGCTAGCTGGCCCTCCATCCACTCTTTGGTATAAGAGTGTCGATCCTCCTCGGGCAGACTGGCAGTAATACCCAGCGCACGGCCACGAGGCACGATCGTGACCTTGTGAACAGGGTCTAGCCCTGGCACCCTCAATCCCAGAACGGCGTGCCCTGCCTCATGATAGGCGGTGAGCTTCCTCTCACGCTCGTTTAGGACAAGGCTCTTTCGCTCAGTCCCGAGCATGACCTTGTCCTTCGCTATCTCGAAATCGTTCATCGAGACCTTGTCCCCGTCCCGTCGAGCGGCGAGAAGTGCTGCCTCGTTGCAAATATTTGATAGGTCGGCGCCGCTCATACCCGGTGTTCCCCGAGCGATAACCGAGAGGACAACATCATCATCTAAGGGAAGTTTCTTCGCATGCACTTTGAGAATACCCTCACGACCTTTCACGTCAGGCGCGTCAACCACGACTTGACGATCAAAGCGGCCAGGTCTCAAGAGCGCCGGATCAAGCACGTCTGGACGGTTGGTGGCGGCTAAGAGGATAACACCCTCGTTCGATTCGAAGCCGTCCATTTCAACGAGGAGGGCGTTGAGCGTCTGCTCACGCTCATCATGTCCTCCCCCGAGCCCGGCTCCGCGGTGACGCCCCACCGCATCGATTTCATCCACGAAGATGATGCACGGAGCATTAGCCTGACCCTGCTCAAACAGATCTCTCACTCGCGAGGCACCAACCCCGACAAACATCTCAACAAAGTCCGAGCCCGACATCTGAAAGAAGGGACGTCCAGCTTCACCTGCGACTGCACGTGCGAGAAGTGTCTTACCGGTTCCCGGAGGCCCAACAAGTAGTACCCCTTTAGGTAGGCGCCCACCGAGCCGAGAGAATTTTCCAGGATCCTTGAGGAACTCGATAATCTCAGACAGCTCTTCCTTAGCCTCATCCGCGCCTGCTACGTCAGAGAACGTCACCTTGGGCGTGTCCGGTGATATCAGCTTGGCCTTGGATCGTCCAAACTGAAACGCGCGATTTCCACCCCCCTGCATCGTCCGAAAAATCCAGATCCAAAAAGCTATGAAGAGAAGCCAAGGCAGCGCCCCGAGCAGGAATGTCCCCCAACCCGCCTCAGGCTGCTCGGCATCAACTATGACATTCTGATTAGCTAACTCGCTTAGCAAACCATCTGTTACATCCCCGGGCGTCATCGACTCAAACGTTGCGAACTCTCCCCCTTCGATGGTTATCGGCTGGGTGAACTCGCCCTCTATCGCCCTATCTAGGAATGTGACCCTGTGCACGAGGCCTTGGTCCAAGTACTCAATGAACTGCGAGTAGGTAACCCGAGCGGGTGCTCCTTCCTCACCACGGATAGACTGCATGAGCAGGAAGAATACAACCAGCGTAAACATTAGAAACGCCGCGTTCTTTGAAATGCGGCCTATGCGCTGATTGGGTTCGGGCTTGATCGGATCGTTTGACATCGATGTCTCTGTAGTGCAGGCCCAAGCGATCCCGCCTGGGCCTTAAATGCTCGCTATATAAGGGAGATGACGAAAGGCTTCTGCATGGTCTAATCCATACCCCACAAGGAACGATTTGGGTGCATCGAATCCTACCCACCGAGGCTCAAGTAGCTCTACCGACACGCGCTTATGCAGTAAGGAAATAACATCGACACGAGATGCTCCGAGAGATTCTATCCTTGGAACAAGCTTCGACATCGTCATTCCCGTATCAATCACATCCTCCACAAGCAAAACCGCTCGGCCTTTGACATCAGTTCTAGGGTCACAGCGAAACTCGACCTGACCGCTTGTAACCATCGCGTCCCCGTAACTAGACGCTATAAGGAAATCAATTTCATGCGGAACCTCGATAGCTCGGACAAGGTCTGCCAAGAATAGAAATGACCCCTTTAGCACCCCTATCACAACCAGCCTGTCCTCCTCAGAGTAAGCGGCAGATACCTCGCGGCCCAGTTGCCTGACCCTGTTACGGATCGTTTCCTCCGAGTACACGATCTCGTGACGTAAGAGATCTCCTGTCATGGCAAAATCCTAACTCTGAGCGAGGGCGTACCCACCTTCGTTTCGGCACTCGTAGAGCGGGCAACACCGGGGACCCAAAGCACGTCTCCCCTAGCATCGACGAGCACCGGCATCACTTCACGTTGTCTAATAGGAATACGCTGCTCTAGCATCAACTTCTTCACTTTACGCGAACCAGCTCTGTTGCGCAGGCGATCCCCAGGAGCCCTAGCTCGCACCTCCAAAGGAAACAGTAAACCCGCGAGTTCGAAGAAAGCTTCATCTTCTTTTTCACTATCGCTTGAAGGTTCTTCAGCCCACACGACCCGGTAACTCTTGCCAGCCAGCCGGAGTTCACCGTCGCCCTGGCTTCCCGACTCTATCACCACAGTCTCGTCCAGTGGTGATCGCGCTGGCTCAAGACTTGGACCGTTACCCAAGAAGACCACTCTATCGAGTTGCAAGCTCGCTGTGGCGCGACCACCCAACTCGATTGTTCGCCCGCTGCTCGACGAATAGAGAAAATGGCTGACCCTCTCCGCCCCCGCTTCACTGAGAATCACACCGACCTCGGAGGCCAGGTAACGTATAACGCGAGTCCTCAACGGCTGACCCAATGC
>DEBI01000018.1 GCA_002348465.1 Gemmatimonadales bacterium UBA2960
CCAACCCGAGTTGCATCCGCATTCTGACTAGCCACCATCCCGCTACGACCAACCACGGGGTGATTGATTGCGTTGTACTCGTTTATGGCAGCAGACTGAAGGGCCTGAGCCTGCCCCGCTGCATCGGCAGAGGCTGTGAGGCTTCCGAGTATGGTCACCGTGACCACGGTCAGTACGCGCCTGTGGATCTTTCGCATTTATGTGAGCCAGAGTCTTAAATGGGAGGAGGGATTACCCAAAGGTCGTTTGAGTAGCGAGTACTCACTAGATAGACTGAACCTATACTGTGATTGCTGTGAACATGGAAACTAGGCATTGAGACTATTCCTGACCCCTACGGTGAAGGATTTTAGTACTCTATGCCTTCCACCTGCCTTACCTAAAAGAACCCTAGAGATGAAAAACCTTTTCTCCGAGCTGAAGCCATACCCCAAGGCCCTTGGTATTTCTGCGATCGCCCTGATCTTTGCGACCCCGCTCACTGCCCAGGAACCAAACTTTGGTCGCGCGGTTGCGATGACACCGACCGACCTCATCATCGGTCAACCAGTCAACTGGTACGGACCTGGGACCGTCTACGCCTATACCGCCAACGAAGACGGCTGGGATGAGCCGCAGCTGCTCACCGCACCCGACTCGTCACGAATGGACGACTTCGGACGCGCCATAGTGTTAGAAGGAAATACCATGGCTGTCGGTACTCCTCGTAAGCACGATCAGGCTGGTGCTGTCTACGTCTTTACCCGGTCGGGATCTGCCTCCTCTTGGGAAATAGCTGCGACAATCATGTCCCCCGGTAGCGAGTCGACTGGCCAGATGGGCACAACCCTAGCCCTGCAAGGGAACGACCTTCTTGTAGGCGCACCCTCAATGAGTAGCTCCGGAGTTGTCTACCACTACAAACGGAGCGGTGATACGTGGACCCTGGAAGGCACGATCACCCCTGAAAACGAAGCAGGGGGATTTGGTTCATCTCTCGCCTGGGATGGAGACGACCTTCTTGTCGGTGCTCCAACCTCAGACGATCGACGTGGGGCAGTCTATGCCACGTCCGTTTTAGCGAACGGTCAATGGGGTGAAGCCAAGCAAATCGATTTGGTTGGTGCCGCCAGCAATGAGAGCGCTCAAGCAGGGACCAGTATGGTTCTCACAAATGGCCAAGCTTTGATTGGTGCGCCAGGGACGGCATCCGTAGCGGTGCTAGAGCGATCAGGCAACGGCGCTTGGTCTCACACCGAAACTCTTGGTGCGCCAGAAGATGCTGATGGATCTCAGTTCGGCTTCTCGCTCGGCGTCGTTGGGAATGAACTCTGGGTCGGTGCACCCGGGATACAGCGTCGCAATGGCCGAGTCTTCAGGTTCACCCTCGGTGCTGAAGGGACTTGGGATAACCCGCAGCGACTCGACCCAGACGACACGTCTGGTGCGTCTTGGCCCCTCGGATTCGGTTATGCAGTCGCCTCTGCAGGCAACCGAGCCGTCGTATCAATGCCAACCCGCGACTTCGGCGAAGGCCGGGCGATGACCCTTGTCCGAGATCAGAGCGGTTGGTCAGCCGATAACGTCTTAACAGGTGAGATCTATCGAATCGGATCGACCCTAAGTCAGGGAGACCGATGTGACAGTGGACAGATGACCGAATTTCCTTGCACCAACATGGAACTGATCTCCCATATGCCCGTCGATGATCTGGGTGGAGAGCGAGGCGTTTGGGTTAACGACATCTGGGGCTGGACAGATCAGGCTAACGGAAGTCGGTATGCTCTGGTCGCCCGTCGAGATGGAATATCGTTCGTAGATGTGACAGACGCTTCGGGACCGAGGCTCGTTGGGAACCTTCCCCGAACCGTTGGATCACCACCCTCTGTCTGGCGTGACGTCAAGGTGATCGGTGAACACGCATACGTGGTATCAGATGGAGCCGGTGCCCACGGGATGCAAGTCTTTGACCTGACCCGCCTTCGTGAGGTCGGTGATGAAGCCGTGGATTTCGAGCCGGACATGACGTACAGAGAAGTGTTCAGCGCCCACAATGTGGTCGCTGACACGGCATCTAAATTCTTATACATCGTGGGTGCGAGTGCCGGTGGGAGATCTTGTGGTGGTGGGCTGCACATGGTCGACGTCGAGGATCCGGTCAACCCAGTATTCGCAGGATGCTACCACGACACTGAGAGCGCGGGAGCGCGCGGCGCCACGCATGATGCGCAGTGTCTAGTCTACCAAGGACCGGACGAACGCTACCACGATCGACAGATCTGTGTCGGCTCGAATGAATCGGAGATCAACATCGCCGATGTCACCGACAAGTCGAACCCGATAACGGTTGCGAGGATGGGTTATCCAAACGTGGCATACGCCCACCAAGGTTGGTTCGATGAGGAGCAGCGCTACTTCTACATGAATGACGAGACCGACGAACTGTCCGGGAGTGTGGAGGGAACTCGAACCCTGGTCTGGGATCTTACCGAACTCGATGACCCGATCTTGGCTAACGAGTATATCGGGCCGGTAATGGCTTCCGATCACAACCTCTACGTGGTGGGAGACCGCATGTATCAGTCGAACTATGGCAGCGGACTTAGAGTCCTCGACATCAGCGACCGGGCGAATCCTCACGAGGTCGCCTTTTTCGATAGTGCCCCCTACAACAACAACGACCCAGGTCACAGCTCGGGAGAAAGCGGCGCGTGGAGTAATTATCCGTTCTTTGAGGATGGACTAGTCATCTTCACGAGCGTCCGCGAGGGGCTGTTCATCATGAAGGTTAGCCCACCTCCGGTGAGCTAACTGGGATATCCTCGGCAAAAATGACTTCATCCGCGTATTCAAATTCACAGGAGACGTGATCAAATGGTCACCAACGTAATTTCATTCGACATCAGTAAACCTTACGCCTATTGGAAATCAGCTTTCGACAAAGCGAGTGGCTTCCTCGCAGATGCCGGCTTTGAATTGATTTACGTCGGTCATACCGTAACGGATGAATCCAAGTGTATTCTCATTATTCGAACACCCACTGTTGAAGCACTTGAGGCCTTCATGGGCCAAGAAGCCCTGCAACCCGTCATGATTGAGTCGGGTCACATCCTCGAATCAACCAAAACCGTCTCCTGCGCAGGCTAGTTCTTCGGTCTAGCCACTAGAGGGAAACTATGAAACGCCTCATCCTAATCGCCTTAGCTACGCTGCTCGTGACCCCACTCGGAGCGACCGCTCAGCGCACCCAAAAACCCGTTCTCCACGGCAAACACTGGATCGCCATTACGGGTAAGCCTATGGCCGCGACGGCCGGTTCGATGATGTACCAACGAGGTGGTAATGCAGTGGACGCAGCAGCAGCTATGCTCGCAGCAACTGCTACAATGTGGGACGTACTCTCCTGGGGCGGTGAAACGCAGGCACTCATCTACCATCCAGGGGAAAAACGTGTCATCGCGCTAAACGCGCTCGGTGCAGCACCAGCCGGAGCTACGCCCGAGTATTTCCGGGATAAAGGCTACGAATTCCCACCAGAGTACGGAGTCGATGCGATGGTTACACCTGGTACCCCAGGGGGGCTGATCACCATGGTCGCGGAGTGGGGCGAACTTTCGCTAGCCGATGTCCTCGCTCCGGCGATCGAGATGACCGAAGGGTACCCTGTAGAGGCTGGTGCCTCGCGTCAGATCCAAGGTGAGGCAGAACGAATGAAGGAGTGGCCCTACACAGCCTCGGTTTTCTTCCCCGATGGAGGAGACGGACCGGAAGCTGGAGAGATCTTCGCTCAGGAAGATCTCGGTAGCACTCTGCGCAAATTGGTCGAGGCAGAGGCGGACGCACTCGCTCAAGGTGCGTCACGCGAAGATGCAATCATGGCGGCCTACGACCGGTTTTACCGCGGCGATATAGCTGAGGAATACGTCCGCGGAGCCCGTGAGCAGGGGTCCTCGGTGACGATGGCAGACCTCGATCGATGGGAGGTCCACATTGAGGATCCGGTCATGACGACCTATCGGGGTATTGAGGTATACAAGCTCCAGCCATGGGTGCAGGGCCCCGTGATGAACCAGACGCTCAACATCCTCGAAAACTTCGATCTAGAGTCGATGGGCTACAACAGCACTAGGTACATCCACACACTTTACCAAGCCATGAACATGGCCTTCGCGGACCGTGACTTTTATTACGGCGACCCGTATTTCCCCCCGGAAGAGCCACTCGAAGGCCTGCTTTCCAAAGACTACGCTCAGGAGCGGGCAGCTCAGATGGACCTAGAGCGTAACGACGCTAATGTGCGACCTGGAGATCCCTACCCATTCCAAGACGGAGAAAACCCTTTCGGGGAACTTCTCGAACGTTGGGCAGGTGGTGGTGAGGTCGTGACCGATCCAGAAGGTTCAAGCGAGATGGATGAGTTTCTGGATGACTTTTACCAAGGTACGACCTCGATCCAGGCGGCCGACGAAAGTGGGTGGGTCGTATCAATCACTCCATCGGGTGGTTGGATCCCGGCGGTCATAGCTGGGCGCACGGGCATTGGGATGAGTCAAAGAGCTCAGTCATTCGTGGTGAATGAGGTGGACGGTCCCTTTAACGTGGTTCAACCTGGAAAACGGCCGAGAGCGACACTCACTCCGGGCATGGCACTGAAAGATGGGCGTCCGTACCTATCATTCGCCGTGCAGGGAGGTGACGCACAAGATCAAAACCTCGTTCAGTTCTTCCTTAACATGGTCGAATTCGACATGAACGTGCAGCAGGCGGTGGAGGCTGCGAACATCAACTCCATGCAGATGCGAGGCTCCTTCGGAGAGCACGCGACAAGTCCCGGTCGCCTCCTCGTTCAGAACGCAACACCCCCTTGGGTGCAGGCCGAGCTTGAGTCGATGGGCTACGACCTGATGTTCAGTGAAAGAACGTCAGGACCGATCAACGCCATCTATTTTGACTGGGCAAACGGGTCATTCTGGGGTGGGTCCAGTAACCACGGAGACGACTACGGAGTTGTTTGGCAGTAAGGAATCGCTGGACCCCATCACTCCTCTGGATCAAAATGCTCGGCGAACCAGTCGACCATGCGCTGCCAATGGTCCACGAAATCGTCCTGAGTGCTGGCCCGCCCTGCCCCGTGTCCGCCTGCACTGTAATGAACCCAGACGACTTCTTTACCAAGACGCCGCATTGCGTAGTACATCTCTCTTTGGTTTGTAGCGGGGACGTTCCAGTCTCCTTCTCCTGAGAGCATGAGTAGAGGAGTCTCGATCCGATCGGCGAACATTACAGCTGAGTGCTCGATGTACTTGTGTGGTTGCTCCCACAGCGTTGCGCCGATCCTGTCTTGGCCGACCTCGGCCGCAGCATAGTTCCGGGTCGTAATCTTCGGAGAGTCTCCCAAGAAGGATATGATGTTGACCTTACCAGACACGTTTGCAGCAGCCGCAAAACGATCTGTCTGCGTAATCAGGAGGTTCGTCGCATATCCGCCGTAGCTTTGCCCATACACACCCACCTGATCAGGATCGACAAGCCCACGATCGATGATCTTGTTGATCGCATTTGGCACCGCCTTAAGCCACGCCTCCCCCGGATAGCCCTCTTCGAACTGAACCGAGGGCCGGAAACCGAACCAGCCCTGAGCGGTTATGAAGTTCATGTTCTCGTTATAGCCATTGTCGAAGTACTGCTCATAGATCTCAGCTACTAGAGGGTACATCTGACCAGCTTGGTAGTTTACGGGGTAGTATAGGATCCCGTAGAGACGATTTCCGTCGACATCCAGGTATTCGACTAACTCACTTCGTGTGAGCGCAACATTGTCGAGTTGAGGATTCATCTCGGTTAGCGCGACAGGTTCAGCGTCACTGCTAGCAGTTACGTAGATCTCATC
>DEBI01000001.1:0-20848 GCA_002348465.1 Gemmatimonadales bacterium UBA2960
GCTCGAAGGTGGTTGGCCCGAGGCGGATCGCCACTTGACCTACATCGAATCCTATGACACCGGGTGGGCTTGGTCCGTGCCACTAGGAGACGACCTTCGCTGCTACACCGTTATGATCGACCAACGGGAAACCGAGTTAGCGGGGTGTGACCTATCCGACATTCTCGACCGCGAGCTGCACCGAACAGTGCACCTAGGGCGATCAAGAAACGGAGCGAAACCCGTGGACCAGGCATGGGCGTGCCCGGCCTCTCTTTATCAGGCGACACGATACGCTCGCCCCGGCCTTATCCTTGCAGGCGATGCCGGTTCATTTATCGATCCGCTCTCGTCATTTGGGGTCAAGAAAGCACTTTCGTCAGGCTGGCTAGCGGGAATCGTTGCGAACACCGCACTTATTGATCCCGACATGACCGAGGCCTCAGTGAACTTTTTTGACGCGCGCGAGAAGCTGGTCTACAGGCGGTATCGGGAAAACTCAGCGCCCTTCTTCCAATCTGCGGCCCAGTCCCACGGAACGTCGTACTGGATTGAACGAGCACGATCCGCAAATAAAGCAGCGGGCGGCGCTAGTGATTCAGGCTTACCCCAAGCTGCCATTCGTCATCGGTCCGACCTGCTCGAATCAAACTTACCCGAGGCCGACGTCCGTGCCGCCTTTGACAAGATCCGCGCCAAGGACCGTCTCGGTGCAGTCCGCGGGGCAACTCTGCGAATATTTGAAGGGCCGGGAGTAGCCGGGCATCGCATCGTCATGGAACAGCGCCTAGCCAGCGCTCATTGGCCTTCCGGGATGCGGTACATCCGAGGTGTCGACCTCTTACAGCTTATCGAAGCTGCTATATCCTATGACCAAGTACCCGAAGGCTGGGCCGCATACAACGCCTCCGCAGCAGCCGTCACGTTGCCCGACTACCTGACTGCTCTGTCAACGGCCTTTGCAGCCGGATTTCTGGAACACGATATGGAGGCAAGCTGAATTCACAGCGGCACTCAGGGCCGTTCCGAAAATCGCAGAATCCCGGCTCCTCGAGGAATCCCCGTCGAAACACTGGCGAAACTCGCAGTATTTCCTCAGTCTGTGGACGATTCATATACCCGCCCCCTAACCCATCTTAAGCCGATGGCGTTTTCCGCCCGGTTCACTCTTTTGCTCACTGGACTGACTCTCGCCGGTGTTTTGCTTGCTTGGAGTCCGGCATCTCAGTCTCCGGACTCTGAGCACCGGATGCTCGTGGACGAAGGTTTTTTGATCACGAACCAGACACTCATTGACCGGTGCTCGCGTTGCCATGCAGTCGACGACGAAGGGCGCATGTCACGCATCTCATGGATGCGCAAAACCCCAGAAGGTTGGCAGACATCCATCCGCCGTATGATGGCACTTCATGGAGCACGGCTGAATCAAGCTGACGCGGTAGAAATCGTTCGTTATCTCTCCAATGAGCAGGGCCTCGCGCCGGAAGAACTCCGGCCCGGTATGTTCGAGATCGAGCGGCGCAGTGACGATCACGATTGGGATGGCGATTCTGACGTTGAGTACACTTGCATTCAGTGTCACTCTATGGGCCGAGTGATGACACAGCGCCGAACAGAGGAAGAGTGGGGTCTTTTGATCACGACCCACAGAGCTCTGTACCCCTTATCCGACTGGCAGGCATTTCGTTACACGGGACCTGCGTCCGAGCAAGATGATCCCCGTCATCCTATGGAACGGGCTATCAACTACCTGGGAGAGGTATACCCCTTGGAAACGCCAGAGTGGTCGGCATGGGCCGCGAACAAGCGCCCGGCTCGACTCGAAGGCACCTGGACCATCTCGGGTCATGAACCGGGCAAAGGGCCGATCTACGGAACCATGGTGATTTCAGTTGATCCGAGCGACGCAAACGCCTTCGAAACGAGCTCATCGTATGTATACGCGGAGTCTGGCGAGCAGATTCAACGCACGGGTCAAACAACCGTCTACACCGGTTACCAGTGGCGCGGAAGGTCGAACCCCGGAAACGACAACGAACTACGCGAGGTCATGTTCGTCGAGCGTGACCAGCAACAAATTTGGGGGCGGTGGTTCCGCGGTGATTACGACGAGATCGGACCAAACATCTCATTGAGGCGCGCAGTTGGTAGCACGGTGGTCACTGGCGTTCACCCGAGAGCCATCTTACAGGGCTCATCGACCGATGTGACAGTATACGGGGTTGGTCTGTCCGAAGCAGAAGCCCTCGATTTTGGCAGCGGCATCTCAGTCAAATCCATGGATGAGATTAACGATGGCGCTCTTCGAGTAACGTTGCAGGTGGCCGAAAATACCGGTTTAGGGGGACGTGACCTCTACACCAATGGGTCGATCGCAGAAGATGCTGTCGTGGTCCACAATGGGGTAGACCGAATCGAGGTTACGCCGGGCACTGGGACCGCCCGTGCCGGTGGCGCAAACTTCCCGAAGGGTTATCAAATCTTCGATGCCTGGGGTTTCGATGACGGACCAGACGGTGAACCGAATACAGGGGACGACGTAGCCCTGGGCCGAGTAGACGTGTCTTGGCACCTGGAAGAATACGCCGCCACGTATGGTGACGATGACATCGACTTCGTCGGGGAAATTCAGCAAGACGGTAGATTCGTGCCTGCTGCCGACGGTCCAAACGCAGATCGTTCGGGCAACCGAAACAATATAGGTGACGTGTGGGTAGTGGCCACGAATGGCTCTGGTGATGGCGCGATATCTGCACGCGCGCACCTCGTCGTGATGCCGCCGCTGTACATGCGCTGGGAGCCATGGGCAGAGATTGAAACCGGACCCCGGCCGATTGGAGGAAGCTGATGACTCCGCCTACAGCGACTGGTTCTTTAGATACGATGAACGCCGACTCAGTGTTAGCGCTACGAGACTTCCACGCATTTGAAGCGTTTGGGGCCAGATTCCTATACATGGTGCCGTCCGCTGGCATCTTTCGAATGGATGAATGCGGATCTGCAATTCTCGACGCTCTCGAGTCTGGTCCTCTGAGACAAGACGACCTAATAGAAAAGCTTCAAGGGTGTTTTGATACTGACCGTGCCCTTGAAACTATGGCTGAACTGAAGGAAATAAGGGCCATAGGTGGCCCGGACGCGCCTAAGGAGGAGGCTCCGAACGACCTTCCGCCTGCCGATTTCCCACTCAATACGATGGTCCTGAACGTTACGAACAAGTGTAACCTCGCTTGTACCTACTGCTACGAATACGGCGAAGACAAGATCATCGACACCCAGTATGGCAAGCAGCCCAAGTTCATGAGTGAGGACACAGCTGAGGAGAGCGTAGAATTCCTTTTGAAGCAATCAGGAGATCAGCCGAGGGCGCACCTGACATTCTTCGGGGGTGAAACCCTATTGAACTTCCCTGTCCTGCAGAAGACTGTTGCCTACGCCCGTCGCAGAGCCGCCGAAGAACGCAAGACGATTTCCTTCAGTCTCACAACAAATGCGACGCTCCTGAAGCCCGAGATCATCCAGTGGCTCGCGGACAATGACGTGGGCGTCACCGTCTCAATAGACGGGCCGAAACCCGTTCAAGATGGCCTGCGCGTGTTCCACAACGGACGCGGCACGTACGACGTTGTCCTGCCGAAGATCAAGGAACTGATAGCAACGCATCGCTCACGCCCGATCGGTGCTCGTGTGACGCTCACACAAAAACACCTAAACGTCATAGAGATCTATAGACACCTGACCGACGAACTCGGCTTCAAGGAAGTCGGCCTGGCACCTGTAACAACTAAAGACCATCGCGACTACGCTATTACGCCAGAGTCCAAAGACTCTATGCTCGAGCAATTCAAGGAGCTGGCAGAAGAATGGCTTCAACACGCACTTCGTGACGAACATCACGGCTTCACAAATGTGACCGACACGATCGAAGAAATTCACAAAGGTGTAAGTAAGGCATACGGATGCGGTGCTGGGCTGGGGCTGCTGGGTGTCGCAACCGATGGTGATGTCTCGCTCTGTCACCGCTTTGCGGGCTCCCCAGAACACACGATCGGATCCGTTGCAGACGGTGTTGACCGAGAGAAACAAGAGCAATTCCTCGTCGACCACCATATCGCAGAGAAGAC
Source organism: Gemmatimonadales bacterium UBA2960 (assembly GCA_002348465.1). Classification (GTDB taxonomy): domain Bacteria; phylum Gemmatimonadota; class Gemmatimonadetes; order Longimicrobiales; family Gaopeijiaceae; genus UBA2589. Next base: position 4,104 of record DEBI01000001.1, read on the forward strand.
AGATTGTCATAAGTGCTGGGCCCGTCCAATCTGTTCAGGTGGATGCTACCACGAGGCCCACGTTCAGTACGGTGACTCTTCGCACGCCAACCTTCATTATTGTACCTGGGTCCGTAGCTGGACTCATACCTGCTTGGAAATCTACGGAGCTCTGGCAGAAAGAAACCCGAGGTTCTTGGAGCGATTCGACGCATGAAACGACTCAAGCCGATCAACCAAAAGGCAAACAGAATAGAGGCTTATCTCAAGCATGAGGAAGCCACGGCACAGGACGATCTGGATGTCGTCGGCCTACGCACACCTCCACATGAGGAGAATGGGCCGCACTACCCACTTGGCTGCTCACTCCAGTTCTCACCCGGATGGGAAGTCGACAACCGAGGTGGTACAGCTGGGCTTTGCCAACCGGTCGAACGAGACATATTCGACTGCCACATCTCATGCTTCTGGCCAGCGCACGTGCCCGACCAGCTCAACCATGCACCTGACTGGACTGGGAAGTGTGCGGCAGCCCAAAAAGACTGGCGAAAACTCGACCTGATCTTTCCTTAGGCCGAAACCAACTTGATGCGAAAACCACTCTGCGCCGTTCTTACGGCATCAGTCCTCGGGATCCTTCCCCTGGAAACGAAGGCTCAGAATGCCACTTGGTACATCTCAACCTACACGGACGAGATGCTAGTGTGGGACGAGGGTTCAGAAACTGTCATCGATCGCATCGAAATGAACCGAATCATCCCCAACGGTGTTCAGCTAAACGAGTCGAAGACCCACCTCTACGTGGGTGATGGGTCCGCTGAGTACATACAAGTAGTCGATATTGCAGCCCGAGAAGTGGTGGACGAATACAGCCTGTCCGAGGGTGACACAACATTCAGGATCGGTGCATTTGCTCCTCATCCCTCTGAGCCGAAAGCAATCGTGTTTGGGCGGCGGCATACGAAAATGGTGGACCGTTATTCAGTCGAAGGCCCATTCATCCTTGAGTACGACCTTAGTAAAAAGGTCGTAACAGACACTGTTCCGTGGCCGGATGGAGAAGAGCGCGACCGGGTCAACTTCCGGTACTCTCCTGATGGGGCGACGCTCTACTTCTTCACGAACGACATTATAGCCGTTGACTCGGATACGTACGAAGAAATCGATCGATGGGAGATTTCGAACCCTCTAGAGCCAGGTCTCGGCAGACCGAGTTTTAGTACGGCCTCTCAGACATACGATGAGCCAGGACTAGCAACAAATCTTATGCGCATGCGTGACCCTGTGCACAATAGGACATTGATGGGGATAGCGAGCGTCAGACTCAGTGAGAAGGAGGTAGACTTCTACACTGTCGGCCCATCGGAACCGGTAAGTGCATTCGCCATGGCTCCTGATGGTGAAAAAGCTTACGCACTCTACACAACCATAGAGGCTTACGAATTTTGGGAGTTCGATCTTGTTAACGAGGTCGTGACAAGGCGAGTTCCTTTCCCTGGGCGTCCGCGGATGGGATTAGAAGTCAGCGCAGATGGGACTAAGCTGTACATCCACGTCGCGGGGAACACGATTGACGTCTACGATGCAGAAACGTTCTCACTCATGCGGACGGTCGAGTTCGATGAGGATATGACGCTCGGGAATATCGCGATCATCCCTGGTGGCGATTAGCTCCCGTCATTTCAGAGTGAGTGCCGACCTTGAGCTTCTCTACGGTCCTCGCGTGGTGATATGAGGCTCATCGACAATCACCTTCGCCGGGCACTCGATTATGTTCGCCCATACTGGGGAGCTCTCGTTCCAGTCGTTTTGGTTTCGATCCTCTCAACAGGGCTATCCCTCGTCCTTCCCTATCTGTCAAAGGTACTTGTGGACGATGCGATACTCGGGCGCGATTTAAGGCTACTCTTCCAAATCGTCGGGCTGGTGATCGTAATACCGCTCGTATCCTTCGGATTGAATGTCTTCAGCGGCATGCGGTATACAGGAGTTTCCGCTGACATCCTGTTCGACATGCGACTCGACCTTTACCGACACCTCCAACGCCTCTCCCCTAGATACTATGCGCGTACGCCTTTAGGTGACATCGTCACCCGAATCAATGGCGATATCGGAGAAATCCAGAGAGTCGTTTCTGAAGCCGCACTATCATGGTTCGGCCAAGTCATCGCATTGATCGGTACTGTCGGCATGCTGATCTACCTCGACTGGCAGCTCTTCGTGGCGAGCCTCGTAGTAATGCCCCCATCACTCTATACCTTGGTGAGATACCGTAGCGAACTTGAGACGAGAATCACAAAGCTGCGAGAGAAAAGTTCGCAGATAGGCTCTTTCCTCATTGAGACCCTGCAAGGAATGCGCACGGTCGTAGGCGCAAATGCTCAGGGGCGAGAGATAGAAAGATTCAGGAATCGAAACGACGCGTTCGTCGAGGCCCTCCTTTCAATGAGGCTCTACACATATGTAGCCGGAGGCCTTCCGGGACTCCTCCTTACGGCCGGGACTGCACTCATTTTCCTTTTGGGTGGATACCGCGTAATTGATGGTACCATGTCGCTAGGAACCCTAGTGGCGTTCATGGCATACCAAGCGCGGCTTATGGCCCCAGTCCAAGGACTGATGGGCATCTACACCAATCTAGCTACAGCCAGAGCATCTCTGGTTCGCGTTCATGAGGTTCTCGACGAAAGGCCAGACGTATCGCAAGTCTCCGAACCGAAACTCATGGAAACGTGCCGCGGCGAGATCCAACTTCAAGGGATCTCTTTTGATTTTGGAAGAGGAGTGGGCGGCCTCTCACAAGTCGACATCAAGATCCCAGCAGGACAGATAGTGGCAATCGTCGGAGAAAGTGGGTGTGGGAAATCTACTTTGGCAGATCTCCTCGAACGACACTTCGATCCACAAGAAGGTCAGGTTCTACTAGATGGCGTTCCAATGTCGACCCTGTTGCTGAAAGATGTACGCAGGCACGTCTCCGTGGTGCCACAGGACCCCTTCATATTCCATGCGAGCTTCATTGACAACGTCCGATATGCAGATCCGAAGGCCACTGATGACAAAGTGAGAGCAGCAGTCGACGCGGCCGGACTAACCCCGCTATTAGAGCTCCTGCCGGATGGCTTGCATACGCTGGTCGGAGAACGTGGCCGTCAACTCTCAGCAGGAGAGCGTCAGCGCCTAGCGATTGCCCGAGCGTTCCTAGCCGATCCTGCCGTGATAGTGATGGACGAAGCAACAGGAGCATTGGACCCCTCATCTGAGGCCGCAGTACTCGAAGGCTATGAACGCGTCATGAAGGGTCGAACGACCATCCTGATCACACATCGCCTAGAACTAGCGCGTAAAGCTGAGCGGGTAATCGTGATCGAGGACGGCCGAATCGCCGAAGATGGCTCACCCGAGTTGCTCGAAGCTGAAGGCGCAACCTTTCGCGAACTTTTCATCGACGTGCGCTAAGGGTGAGAGGCGTCGAGCAGGCCGACTCACACACTAGAAGTGTTTCCATAGCTGTGGTGGACAGCGGTGTCCACGTTCCGCATCCACACCTTCCTAGGGTAGCGGGTGGGGTCACCTTAGGACCAGAGGGGCACGAATCCCCAGGCTTCGTTGATCGTATCGGACATGGAACAGCTGTCGCTGCAGCGATCCACGAGAAAGCCCCCGACTCAGAGCTCTGGGCTGTTAAGGTTTTCAAGCGCAAGCTCAAGACTTCTGTGCCAGAGCTCGTGCACGCCATCGACTGGGCAATCGACCGAAAGATCCAACTAGTAAACATGAGCCTCGGCACACGGAACCGGCTCCGAGCTCCTGAACTAGGCCCAGTGATTGAGCGCGCCTTCAAGGCTGGAACAGTTGTCATCTCGGCTCATCAACACGATGGCGCGATCTGGTACCCAGGAGCCTTACCTGGGGTGGTTGGTGTCATAGCTGACATAGATCAGCCACGCGATCAGCTCGGCCTCATCGAACTCCCAAGGGGGACTGCAGTGGTTGCCTCCCCATATCCACGCCCAATTCCAGGCGTCCCTGTGGAGCAAAACTTGCACGGCATCAGCTTTGCAGTAGCCAACGCCACTGGAGGGATCGCACGACTTATGAACGAGACCGGGATCGCCCAGTCTTCAGACTCAATTATCGATCTAGTTCGTTCGCGCATTTGACTAGGCCCCTTGCCTGCTACACCATGGACATGACACCACGGTAACAACGCGACCCCCCTAGAGAGACCTCTCGATGCTCCGACCCAATGCCCCCGACGTACGCAGACGAGATTTCCTTCGTTGGCTAGCGGCGAGTCCTTTACTCGCATCAGCGGGCGGTATCGCGACACTGGAACCCCTTATCGCTCAGGAAGCACCGCGAAGAGTCTTCGATGACATCGTGCAGTCGGCAGAGGACGCGTTAGATATCTGGGACCTCCAGCGCGCGGCGGAGGTTACTGTTCCGCCAGCGCACTATGGCTACATCATGACCGGAGTAGATGGAGAGGAGACATACGCGAACAACCGCTCCGCGCTCGAACAGCTGAGACTTCGTGCACGACGTCTAGTAGACGTCTCTAATCTCGACACGAGCGTTAACATTTTCGGACGAAAATGGGATACACCAATTATGATCGCGCCATGCGGAAGCCAGAGAGCTTTTCACGCTGAAGGTGAACTAGCTGTCGCGCGAGCAGCCTCGTCCCGCCAACATCTGCAAACCCTATCGACTGTTTCTTCAACAGCGGTCGAAGAGGTCAATGAGGCTCGGGGAGAACCGGTCTGGTATCAACTTTATCTCTCGCCAGTTGGGCCCGGATCATGGGAGGGCGCCACGGCTCTCATGCAGCGTAGCCAAGACGCCGGCTGTCCTACGATCGTTTATACAGTGGACCTTCAGGGTGGAAGCAACCGGGTCACACTCGAACGCTATAGTCGCGACGACAACCGCACGTGCACGAACTGTCACACGCCAGGTGGCCGAGCAGGCGGTCCGAAGCCAATGTTACGAGGACTACCCCGTGGCACCCCAGATCCCGGACTCGGCCGGTCCACGACTTGGGAAACAATCCCGAGACTGCGCGATGCAACAAATCAGAAATTTATCATTAAAGGCATTATGACCGCCGAGGACGCCGAGCTCTGTCTTCGTTATGGAGTCGATGGCATATGGGTCTCTAACCACGGTGGGCGGGCCGAGGGATCTGGACAAGCGACAATCGATGCACTTCCAGAAATCTCAGAAGCAATTGCGGGCAGTATCCCGATAGTGGTAGACAGCGGGTTCAGGCGTGGTAGCGACATCGTAAAAGGGATAGCTCGGGGTGCCACCGCTGTAGCGGTCGGTCGACCCTACTTGTGGGGTCTAGGCGCATTCGGCCAAGAAGGTGTGGAGAAAGCTCTAGATATCTTGACGCGCGAAATGGAAATAACGATGCGTGCAGTAGGAGCCCCGTCACTGTCTGATTTGGGACCACACACGATAGCAACAAGTTGAGAGGCAAAAAAACGGGAAGAATCCCGGGGTTCATCGTTCTTCTAATAGGATTAACGGCCGGACCATGGGTTACCCCAGGCACCGCTCAACAGACGGTAGCAGGTATCGGACTTCTTGAAGCAATCAAGTTCTACACTGGTGTCTCTGGTCAAGTTAACGAGCAAGAGGCGAGCCGACTCCTAAAGCTCGAAGCAACGGACTCCAGTGACGTTATAGCTACCATGTGGATTGCGCGTGTTCATTCGACCGGCAGGATGACATTTCCTCACAAACCCGCACTCGCGAAACAGATTGCATCAAGTGTCATTGATGAGGTCCGTAACCTGGCAGCCTCCGGAGACGTCGAGGCTTCTTTTTTGATGGGTACGGCTTACGACGAATCGCTCGGTGTGACTCAAGATTATGGTGAGGCTATGCGCTGGTATAGACGCGCGGCCGACTCAGGCCACATCCTAGCCTCTCACAACATCGGCAACATGTACCGTGATGGTCGTGGAGTAAGCCAGGATCCTCGACGAGCTGCGGCCTGGTGGTTACGTGCAGCTCGAGCGGGAGATGTGATCCCGGCTCTGCGACTCGGAGAAGCTTACGAAGCAGGTCGCGGAGTTCCGCAGAGTCGCTCGATCGCCCGCTACTGGTACCAACGTGCAGCCGCTGCAGGTAACGTGTCAGCAACTACCGCTTTGGAGCGGATCAAAAAATAACCAAGTGAGATCTGGCGGGCACCTGTCGGACTCTCTTCTTAAATAACAGTCTACTATCATGGACCAACTCACCTCACGGCAGCGAGCGCACCTCCGAAAACTCGCTCACCATCTGAAGCCGGTCGTGCTAATAGGAGCAGAGGGTATCGCGCCATCCGTGCTGACTTCTGTAAGGGAAGCGTTCAATAAACGAGAACTCCTCAAGGTGAAGCTTCAAGAGTCAGCGCCACTGGATGTCAAAGATGCCGCAGGAGAACTCTCATCACGAGTTAGCGGTTCGCATTCCGTACAGACGATAGGTCGCACTATCGTGCTCTATCGAGCGCATCCTGAAAATCCGGAAATCCGACTCCCGAAAGCGGCCAGTTAACATGTCACGAGCGTTCGTCAAAGAAGATGATCACCAGAAAGAACCAGAGTTCAGGCTCCCTGATTCGGACTCTCCTTATTACGCCGAAGCCGCTGCCTGGGCCCTGATTCACGGCGCCGACGAAGGTGATTCCCGCTCAGCAGAAATTGCCACAGGTTTCGGGTGGGGTGATGTATCACTCGTCACTGAAATGGAGGCTATCCTTGATCGAGCTGAGGCTGAAGGTGAAGAGCGAGTTGCACAGCTGGCTCGCAGGTATCTGAAGGCTGCCGGGCCTTAAGTTCCAAGCGGCTCAAGCAGATTGATGAAAAACGAAAGTGAGCAAGCTCCGTGCCCTCGATCCGTCTGAACTCGAAGGAAGCCGAGTTCCTCGTACAAGCCGATAGCGACTGCCAGTTCAGGTGCTGTGTCCAGTCGCATGACCCTGTATCCTAGCCCGCGCGCTACCTCCATGATCTGCTCGACAAGAGTTCGACCTATCCCCTGCCCACGAGCTTCCGGGAGGACGTACAGTCTCCTCATCTCACATGTCCGGTGCTCGTTAAAAGGTGCCAGAGCCACACAACCAACTGGTTGAGTATTCAGCGAAGCCATCAGGATAGCTCCTCTGGGTTCGACATACGGTTCTGGAAGTGACTCTATCTCTGAAGCAGAGTCGTACTCGCAGCACTCCATTTCATGGTGTGGCATCGCCATGTACGCTGTGAAAAGAGCCTTCACCGGCTCTAGATCGGAACTGGATCTCACGAACTCTATGTCGAGTTCACGAGTGCTAATCAACTACGGCCTCGGCTTCGATCTCGACTAGGTAGCCGTCTCCGACCAGCCCCGCGAGAACTAGGGTGTTCGCAGGCTGAATGTGCCCGAGGCGGACTCCATGGACCCGTGTGACAATCGCCGCATCATCGGCGTTCGCGACGTAAACCCTCGTCCTTACAACGTCATCGAGAGTGCCACCGAGTGACTGGATCGCACCTTCGATTTTGTCGAGACAAAAGTGGGCCTGCGATCCAGCATCAGTGCCGCCGATGAGGCGGTCACGATGAGTCGCCGTCGTGCCAGAGATGAAAATGCGATCACCTTTTCGGACCGCCCGAGAGAAGCCAGCAAGATCCTCCCACACCGTGCCGCTAAGCGCTCGCGTGCGATCACCCGGCCCCTCTAGCACCGGATATGGCGCAGGCGCCTCGTCGAAGTGATCACTGAGGTCACCTGCGGCAGTCAAGAAAGGAGGTTTCCGGTATTCATCTCCGCAATCTCCCGGAATCGGATCAAACTCCTCTACCGCGGAATTAATTTCTTCTCGACTCTCTTCGTCGATTTCGAACCCGAATAGGCCTACTGTATCCTCGATGTGCTCGCTTTGGCCCAGCCGTGCACCAACAATGATGCCACCCACAGAAGGGGCTTCAAGCATGCATCGACACGCTACGTTAGCGATTGATACCCCAAGTCTTTCAGACGCCCTGTCGAGTGCCTGAAGAAGTTCCTGGTAGCGGACCCATCCACCGGCGGCGTCTATGAAGCGCTTGTACTTCATCTGAGACCAAGTCTCCAGTTGGTCCATCCGGGGTTCGGCGACCCCCAACCAACGCTCACTAAAGAAGCCACCAGCCACCGTTCCAAACGCCAGAATCTTGACACCCCTCTCCTCGCACAACTCTGCCATCGCCCCTGCAGCTCTGCGATCGAGCAGCGAATAGGAGACTTGGTTGGAAACGATCTCTATCCCAGAGTCGAGGAGCATCCTCAGGTGGGCAGTATCCGCATTGGTCAGCGCTAGATGACGGATTAGCCCTTCGTCACGTAAATCCTGAAGATAGAACATGCAGTCGAGCCAAGCCGGGTCGCTGTAACTCCACGCGTGGAACTGAAGCACGTCGATTGTGTCCGCCTGCAAACGAGAGCGAGCAGTCTCAACTGCGGTTCTAACATCCTCCAGTGAGTGGGGGCCAGGTTTGGGCACCCACTTGGTGAGAAATTGAGCCTCATCGGGTGCTCCAGCGGCAAAATGACCCGCTATCACTTCCGAGGACCCATAATGGTCCGCCATATCGAAAGTCGTCAGTCCTATATCGACATAGCGGCGCATCTCGGCAGCCGCAGCCGCAGTGTCAACGATACCGCCGTCTCGCTCCATGTCCGCGACCTGCCAGAGGCCCGTTAGGACTCGGGAAATTTCCAGCCCGGGTGCTAGCTCTATGCGCTCAACGTTACCCATCACATCCTTCCGTTTTTACGCTGCTTGGTATGATACCCGTCCGCACAATTCAGGAGCATTACTCCGCGGGTAAATCCGAGAAGATGGCGTCCACGTCAATCCCGTCTGCTTTCAACTTCGCTACTTCACGGAAGTAAACCAAAGAGGCTCCGATCATCACCGCGAGCCACAGTGGAGTAGAGTGAAAATACCAAGCTGAATGCACTGCAGTGAGATCCTTCCATAGATGCACACCGAGAAACAGAGCGAGCAGGCAAGCTCCCAAGGAAGCCAATGGTATCTGTATGGACCTCTTGCGAACCACAGTCATGCGTGACGCAATCTCAGGGTTACGGTGCGGGAGGCTGAGCACAGTGATACACATCACGCCGAAATTCACAAGCATCGACGTCACCAAGATGTCGACCCCCAAGAAGAAATCCCCCGCAAAATGGCTGCCGAGGATTGCAACTGTTGCCATCAAACCACTTAGGATCAGTGCTATATGTGGTGTATTCCATTTCTCATGGACCCCCGCCACTCCCTTAGGAAATACCCCATCCTCCGCCCAAGCGAACATCAGGCGAGAAACCGCAAGCAGCATAGCTGGCAGATCGTTGATGAGCGCGATAGCCGCACCTGCAACGATCAGAGCCGTCCAGTGCGGTTCAAGTACATAGCCCAACAGGCCCGGTGCGGTGAGATCCTGAGTCTGCGCGCGCTCCGCTACAAACTGCCATGGCACCGTATTGTAAACCGCTGCAGTAAACATGAAGTAGAAGAGACCTACCACTCCAACGGCAATCCCAATCGCCATCGGCAACGCACGCTCGGGGTTCCTTGCCTCACCACCGGCCTGGGCAATCGAATCGAATCCGATGAAGCTAGAAAAAAGAATCGCTGATGCAGCCAGGAGTCCGCTCCACGAAAATTGCGCCTCAACATCCGGGACGAGCACTCCCTCCTTAGCCATCAAGCCGGCCGCAAAGTCAGCATGATCAAAAATGAAACCAGTGACTATCACGACACCCCCGAGGATGAACATCACGAACATCAACGGAACGAGAACCCGCTCGACGTTACCAACACCACGCATGTTTATACCGACCGACGTCCACAGGAACGCTAGAGCCAATCCTACTCTCACTGGCCCTTGATCTAGAGCGATGGCCAGCCCTTCCATTCCGAACGCCCCTGCTGCGTCTCGGATGAACGGGATCATTACATACGAGACTACACCTATCGCCACTGAGAGACCAAACCACTGGGAAAAGCTGGCGACAAATCCGAGGTATGGGTGAAGCCCGCGGCTTGCAAAGACATAGCTCCCACCAGCTCTAGGCATTGCAGACGAGAGAGTCGCGTACGCGAGAGCCGCCAGAATCGCCGGCACCGCCGCGAACAGGTACGCAGGAAGTACGTAGGGTCCTATCCCGGGAACATTCCGTTGCAGCATGAAAGGAATGATGTTGATAGCAGCACCGAGCATTGAACAGATGCCGGTGGCAGCCAGCCCTAGGAGTCCGAGCCTCCGCTCGAGTCCCGTACTGGATTGCTTATTCATAGCAGTAGAGTTCAGGTGTCCTTAATGACTGTGTCGAGGCGGGGAAGCACTACCAGCGCCACCGTCGCTGCGACTATGGTACCCACAATCACCGCCAATCCAAAACGCTGGGTTGGTGGGAAAGAGGACAGGATGAAGATCCCAAAACCGACACAAATAATTGTAGAAGCACTCATAACCGGACGTCCAATCTGCTCGACTCCATCCTCCCAAGGGCTACTAACTCCTCGGGCGGCCAACCGCCGGACACGAATAACCAAGTGAATCATCGAATCCGCACCAATCGCAAGGGCGATGTTTGCTGCTGGTGAGGTGATGATATCAATTGCAATTCTTGCGTGACCAAAGGTGCCGAGAGTCGCCAGCGGAACTACGCCAAGACAGACCCACATCGCAACTGCCGTAAATCCGGAACGTGCAACTATCAAGGCGATGCCGAGAAAAAGCATCAGCAGTCCACCGATACCTATCCGCAGAGACGAAGCGATCAGGCGAGCGAGTTTTGCCTGCAAATCATATAGCCCAGCGATGGTCTCCGTGTGAAGCCCAGCTTCTTCCACCTTCTCTGTCAGCCGAGCCATGACCTCCTCTCTCGGCTCTTCGACTCTCTCACGCATACGCAGCGAATAGCGCACTCTAGCCCTATCCGGAGTAACGAACCCAAGCGCAATACTCCCGAGCGCATCCGAGGACGCCAAGTCTAGGAGTGTCTCTACGGGGAAAAGGCCGGCCAGAGGGATCGTTCGCGCGTGGTCAACAATCAGGGTAGGCGAAAGTACAACGCCAACCGCTGAATCTGCTTCGAACTCGGCCTGCAAGGCATCTAATCTCGGATAGGCCTCTGGTGATGTGACTGTTCCACCACCTGGGACTGATACGACGATGTCTAGCGTGCTGCTTCCACCGTCTGCATCTACGAGTGCTAGGCCCTCACGAAGCTCAGATCCCGGTGCAAAATATGCGAGCAGGCTCGGATCGGTATCAAGCTGGGGCAGACCAAATGAAAGAGAGCCGAACAACAAGACGGCAAACCACAGAGTCCCCTTCCCTCTCCGGAGAGAAGGTATTCTGAAATTGCTTCCCGGCGATGCCTGCACTCTTGCCCACTTCCCCAGCACACTCGGGTAAACAACGTAGGCGGTCGTGAAGGCAGTCAGTGTCCCCACCATACCGGCCATCCCAAGTTCACGGAGCGGCTGCGCGGTCGCGATCAGGAGGCTCGCGAAACCTAGGAGGGTCGTCGTCATACTCCAAAACGAGCCTTCCAATGTCTTGGACAGGGCACCTCGGATAAGAGTCGGACGATCTGTCCCTAACGCCGCGCGCCAGTTCGCTGTCAGGAACACCACGTGGGAGAGCGTGAGTACGAACACGATCGTTACCAGGTTTGCCGTCAGGAGACCAATACCCATCCCCAACGCCTGCACAATTAGCAGTGTAGCTGATACCGAGACTAGGCACGTCGTAATGGTGCCAACAACGATCGCCACTTCTCGATAAATAATTCCAATCAAGAGGGCGAAGACCACGATGGCAGCCGAACTGAATACTATCAGATCCCGGTATAAGCTTCTGCGCACCATTTCCACTATCGCCGGAACCCCAGAAATCACAATGCTGAGTTGGTCCGACTCATGTGTATCGACAACTGCTTCGATTCTGGGCAGCAGTAACTCAGGATCCGTTCCGTCGACCTGCAGTACGATATTAGTCGCACCCGGATCCGGAGTTCGAAGGATCCGCTGGAACAATGGACTGTTCTCGGGATCGGCGGTCGTAATACTGAATCCTCCCTCAACTCCATCGACGGCGAGAAGATCATCCGTTAGCTCGTCAATCTCCTTACGATGACCAGCAACATCTTCACTGGGAACCGTCACTCTTAGAATTAACTGGGCCCCTCCAGGGAATGCGTCCGCCACTTCTCGAACGGCCTGCATCTGCGGGTCGTCATAAGCAAAGAAGAAATCACCCTGCACTCGAGGTGACAGGTCGACAAAGACCAAAACGGCGATCACTCCGACTGCTGCTGCGCCCAAGGCCATCCATCCGGCCAGCGCTGAAGTCCATAGCTTTAGCAGGAGTCAGTCAGGCAAGAGAGAGTGTGTGGGCTCGTACTGACGGCATTTGTAGACCTCTATTCGTGGATTTTATGCTGTTCATCAAGATAGTTGTCACAATTAGTGGAGCCAGCATACCACTTGCACACCACTTCCTTCACCGCCCAGGTTGCACACCCGTTTAAACGACTCCGGAGGATCCGTTGATTAAGGTCAGGTGGTTTTGCCTCGTCGCAGCACTCTCTCTTGTCGCCCTAGTACCCATCTCTGCGCAGGAGCGTTTTGGCTCCTACCCCGCAGCGAAAATGGGCGGGAACTACATGCACAATTTCTACCTGCCACCCGCAGTAAACTCCTCTCCGTGGGCTCCAGAGTGGGCTCCGGATGGGAAAAGCTTGGTGACTTCTATGCATGGCTCGATATGGTCAGTTGACATAGAAAGCGGACTAGCTGTTGAACTGGTAACGGGACCGAAATACTACTCCTCCCCGAACTATTCTCCTGACGGGCGCTGGCTCATCTATACGGCTGACGACCACGGCCGGTCCATCGGGCTGGAAATACTCAATCTCGAGAGCGGTGAAACCCATCCTCTCACAAACAACGAGGAGATATACGCTGATCCATCCTTCAGTCCGGACGGGACTCGCATTGCATACGTCTCTACTCAACCTACAGGATATTTCAACGTCTTTGTGCAGGACTTCGCAGATGGAAATTGGTCGGGAGATCCCATTGCGATCACAGGCGATAACAGCTTCGGAAAAGACCGACTTTACTTCGGGTCAGAGGACATTCACATAAACCCGACCTGGTTCCCCAACGGTGAAGACTTGCTCTTGATCTCCAACCGAGACGCGGCATTAGGAAGTGGCAATGTTTTTCGTGTCCCCGCAAAAGCGGATGGATTTGAGGACCGGGTCCAAGTATTGGCCGAGCAGACACTGTACCGAACTCAACCTGACGTCTCGATCGATGGCAGGCGCTTCATCTTTTCTTCAACGCGTGGTGCCGCCGACCAGTTCAATAACCTCTACGTGCAACCGACTGGTGGTGGGGAGCCCTATAAGATGACTTTCTTCCAACACGACGCGTTTCACCCACGCTGGTCACCCGACGGTGAGTGGATTTCCTTCATTGATAACAACGGTGAGAACGGCCTGCCCCGGCTTCGTCTACTTGAGACCTATGGAGGTCGAATCGTAGACGTCAACATCAGCGGTCGTAGGTGGCTCAACCAGATGGGTAAGTTGAGCATGACCACCCTGGGAAGCGATGGTCAACCCACAGCTACGCGAGTTCATGTTATCGCTTCAGACGGCAAGTTCTACGCCCCATCAAACCAGTACGCACGGATGCCGCAACGAGCACGCGTCGGTGCCTTCCACCATGAGGGATCATTTGAAGTAGAGCTACCCATTGGAGAGACTCGCCTAGTCGTCGTCAAAGGGTTCGAGCATATCCCGATTGATCAAACCATCACGATCAATGCTGGAGAAACCGCTGCTATAACAGTTCAGCTCGAAGAAATGATCGATATGGCATCGAAGGGATGGTATAACGGATCAACGCATGTCCACGCCAACTACGGCGGGAACCTGCACAACTCTCTTGAGAACATGATGATGATGTCCGACGCGGAGGATCAGGACATCGTGCTAGAGCAAATCGCCAACAAGGACAATCGGATTCTAGACTACCAGTACTTTGTTCCCGGGGGTGGCGCACACCCTCTCTCAACAGAAGAAATGGTGCTGGTTGTGGGTCAAGAGTACCGACCCCCCTTCTATGGCCATGTCTTCATGTTCGGGATGGAAGAGCACCTGATCTCACCATTTACCACGGGCTATGAAGGGACCGGAATAGAAAGCCTTTATCCGTCCAATACGGACATGTTCAGAAAAGCCAAGAGGCAAGGTGCCTGGACGGGTTACGTTCATTCCTTCTTCAACGATGACCCTCTTGAGGGAGGCCTCGGAGGCGCTAAAGGCTTTATCGTCGATGCCGCACTGATGACAGCGGACGCGATCGAATGGTCCACATCTCAGAACGGTTGGCCCCCACTGTATGCGGCATGGTCGAACGGACTAAGGCCCACACTGGTTGGTGGCGAAGACTCGATTAGCAATCTGCACACCACACCACTCGTCGGCTCGGTCCGCACCTACGTGCACGTTCAAGACAATGAGCTAACGATGGAAAGCTGGCTGGACGGGATGAAGAACGGGCACGCATTCATGTCAAACGGACCGCTCGTTCAGTTTGAGATAAATGGAAAGATACCTGGGCAGACAATTTCACTCTCTAGCGGACAAAGCGTAGTCGCCTCACTAGAGGTTACATCCGTCACACCCCTAGAACAGGCGGAAATAGTTTTTAATGGAGCGGTAATAGCGTCGATTCCATTTACTGGAGAAAGAACAAGCCTTTCCTTTGAACGATCATTTCAGCCCACTGAATCCGGTTGGTATCACGTGCGTGTTAACGGAAGCCAGGGAGAGAGCTTCCCAATGGATATTGATTGGGTTCAGGCTGCTACGAATCCAATCTGGGTCCAAGTTGATGGTGCCCCCGTCCGCTCCGTAGAGGCAGCAGACTATGCCTTGGCATGGATCGACAAGCTGCAGTTGATGGCTGAGATCTGGCCCTACTGGCGATCAGATATGGAAAAAGATCACGTCTACGGCCAATTCGACGAAGCACGTGACGTGTATCGCGCTCGCAGGTCCGAAGCAGAGAATCGCTGACAGCCGAGTTTGGACCGGCCCTCCGATTTCCCTCCCGACTAGTTAGTCGGGAGGGAAAAATCAGAGGTTAACTGTCTTCCCTTACTCGACCACCTCGAAGAGTTCAATCTCAAAGATGAGCGTCTCGTTTGGACCAATAACGCCACCGGAACCATTCGGCCCGTAAGCAATATCTGAGGGAATCCAAACCCGGATGTGCCCCCCTTCACTCAAAAGAAGAAGTGCCTCAGTGAATCCTGGGATAAGACGACCCGGCGCACTTGAGAACACTACTGGCTCACCTTCATAAGAAGAGTCGAACTCCGTTCCGTCGATCAACGAGCCACGATAATGGAGTCGAACGTCCTCTCCTCCTGAGGGTGAAACGCCATCGCCCTCACGGAGCATCTCATACTGCAGGCCACTCTCCGTAGTCATCACGCCATCGCGTTGTCCGTTCTCTTCAAGGAAAGCCTGACCCTCGGCAAGGTTCTCCTCGGACTGCAATGCCCGTTGCTCTGCCGCAGCTTCCTGAATCTCTTGGCCGAACTGCTGCAAAACGGCCTGAAGTTCAGTGCCTTCAATATCAGGCTCGCTACCCTGAAGTGCATCCTCAATCCCCCTCATGAAAGCAGCGCGATCCAGACGCTCACTGGCATCGACAAGCTGCTGGCCAACATTGAGGCCAATGCCGTAGGAGGCTTTTTGGTCGTCGGAGTCGAGGGCCGCATTCTCGAACGAAGCAGAGTTGGAGCATGCAACCAGCACGACGGAGACGCCAATCAGCGTCGCACTCATGCGAACAGTCATCAGACATCCTCTTAGTAGGGGGGAATTTTACAGCTAAGGAAGCTAACCCGAGGGTAGCCCGAGCCCAACGCCAGCACCTGTCCAGATCGACACGATAAACGCAACTTGTCCGACCCAATCCCTGAGATGTAACTCGTCGGAGAGTGAGTGATGTTGAAGACCTTTCTAAGAATCAGCGCAACTGCCGCGGTAGTCATAAGCGCCTCGGCTTCTGCCGTCGTCGGACAGTCAGTCGACCCACAAGCTGTTCTAGCGGACAAGAATTTCGTGGCCCCTACTAATGACATCGCTGAGATGGTTCTCGCACCACGATATCTCAACGTGACACTGGTAAACGTCAGCCCCGACAAGAAGTGGTTCTTCCATGAGATCGGAGACGGGCCAGTGACTATGGATCGCTTCTCTAAGGACTTCGACGAGCTCGGAGGAGTATTCATCGATTATGCGGCGAACAGGCATCGTAACCTCACGATCCGCTCAAGCATCGGTGTCAACGTAATTTCGGCTTCGGATGGCTCGGTGACAGAGGTGGCCGTTCCAAGTGGAGCACGCATATCGAACACCACATGGTCACCGGACGGAGGGCACCTCGCCTTCTACGTTCATACCGATGACGAAACCCATATCTACGTCGCAAATCCAAATAATGGGAGCAGTCAAAGAATCACTGACCAGCCAGTTCTGGCAACGATGGTTACCGGTTTCGAATGGACAAACGATGGAAAAGAAATCGCTACTATTTTAGTTCCAGACCAGCGCAGTACTCGTCCTCTTCCTTCACGTATCCCTTCAGGTCCGCAGGTGAAGCAAACCGAAGAGGGAGAGAACATGCTTCGAACGTATGCGAGCCT
>DEBI01000001.1:21263-44326 GCA_002348465.1 Gemmatimonadales bacterium UBA2960
ACCAAGATCGGTGATCCTGCAATGATCACTAGCTTCGACTTTTCGCCGACCGGACAGCATGCCCGTGTCGAAATCATGAAAAAGCCTTTCAGTTACGTCGTTCCTGTTCGTTCATTCGGTCACGTAGAGCAGGTATGGGACCGTAGCGGGACATCCTTAGTTGAACTAGCAGACGAAGACACACAAACAGGACTTGATGGTAACCTGCCGACGGCCCCCGGGGTGGGTGGCGAGTCTGATGAGCCGGATCGCCGCAACTTAACATGGAGAGTTGATGGAGCGGGGCTGACCTTCCTTCAGGAAGCGCCAGATGAAGAAGGAGGAGAAGAAGAACGTGGTGGACGCTTAGACAGGGTAATGCTTTGGGCTCCACCCTTCGACGCTTCTTCTCTATCCGTCGTATACGAGACAAGCTCTCGGATGTCTTCCCACCTTTTCAATGCCGATCACTCGATGCTCTTCGTAACAGAGCGCCCTCGCGGAGGCGGCTCCGGTCGGAATGCCCCCGATGGAAAGGTCAAGCACTATGCTGTGGACCTAGCCGATGTAGAGACACAATACACGATCGCGGAGTATGAGTCGGACGACTTTTACGGGAATCCGGGCTCACTGATTAATGGAAGTGGGCGCGTACCTAGCATTAGTCGCTTTGGTGGCGGGGGAAGCGAGGCTCAAATAGTCGAGACATCAGCTGACGGTTCAGCGGTCTTCCTCTACGGAAACGAGTACAACGAAGACCCAATGGTTGAGAGCCCGATAAACTTCATAGATCGAGTCGAAATCCAGACCGGAGATAAGACCCGGATCTTCGAAGCAGGAAACGACGGCGAATACGTAAGGGTCGTATCAATCCTCGACGCCGAAGCCGCGTCTTTTGTGGTGTCAAGAGAATCGCCGACCGAGATCGCACAGTCACATCGGATTGAGGACGGCAGTATGACTCAATTAACGAACAACGTTGATTACACTCCGGAAATGACTAACGCCCCGAGGCAACGCTTCACAGTAGAGCGTCCCGACGGCTTCCGTTTCTTGGTCAACGTCACACTTCCTCCAGGTTACCAAGAGGGCACGCGTTTACCAGCGATGTTCTGGTTTTATCCCCGAGAGTACACTGACCAGGAGAGCTATGACGAGCGTGGCCGGACATACAACAAAAACGCGTTTCCAAATTTTGGTACCCGCTCAATGCAGTACCTCGTACAACTCGGTTATGCAGTAGTAGAACCAGACGCGCCGATAGTCGGAAAAGCAGGTCAGATGAACAACAACTACGAGCATGATCTGAGAAACAATCTTGCAGCTGTGATTGACGAACTTGATCGACGTCAGCTCATCGACCGACAGAAGCTTGGTATCGGAGGCCACTCATACGGATCGTTCTCTACGGCTAATGCAATGGTGCACACGCCATTTTTCAAGGCGGGCATAGCTGGAGACGGGAATTTCAATCGCACGCTCACTCCACTGATGTTCCAGAGTGAAAGGCGAATTTTTTGGGACGCTAAGGACGTGTATACATCAATGTCACCGTTCTTCCATGCGAACAATATGACCGGGGCTCTTCTGATCTATCATGGCATGATAGATCAGAACGTTGGCACGGCACTGGACCATGCGCCTCGTATGTTCCACGCCCTGAACGGGCTTGGAAAAGACGCCTCAATGTACCTTTACCCGTATGAGGATCATGGCCCAGCCAGCCGCCGAACGCTCCTCGACCTTTGGGGCCGGTGGACCGCATGGCTCGATGTTCACCTACGGGATGGGGGAGGAGACACTCCCGTAACCGAGTAACCAGTAAGAGAGGTCGGTGAGTATAGCCGAGTCCGATTTTGTCCTCGCGACCCAAGACGATGAGTCTCCGTATAACCCCACTCGATCGGCCGGGTGGGGTTTTCCTTTTCACACGTGTCCCACAAAATGGCGTCACGCTTCGACTCTACTCCGGAGTTCAATAATGACGACGCCTCGCTCGCAACACCTCATCACGATCGCATTCGCAACTGCTGCAATAGCGGTGACTCCCGCCCCCGTACACACTCAAGTCGACTCGTCAATCCAGTCGCGCATTGATGAAATCTTTTCTCAGTGGGACTCGGAAATGTCTCCAGGCTGCTCGGTCGGGGTCACACAAAACGGTGAGACAATATTCGAGCGCGCATACGGTATGGCTGACCTCGAGTGGGACATCCCAAATACGCCAGAGACCATCTTCGAAGGAGGTTCAGTATCGAAGCAGTTCGCCGCTGCAGCAGTGGTACTTCTAGTTCTCGACGGGGTGCTCTCGCTAGAGGACGATGTGCGGCGATGGGTCCCTGAAATTCCAGACTATGGAAACAAAATCACATTGCATCACCTCATGACTCACACCAGTGGCTTGCGTGACTGGGGAAGTATCGCTTCGATCTCGGGCTGGGGACGTGAGAATCGCGCGCACGATCATGACGACGTACTAGACATTCTCAGTCGCCAAACCCAACTCAACTTCGAGCCGGGAACCGAATACTCATACAGCAACAGCGGATACAACCTGCTCGCCATCGTAATAGACCGCGCCAGCGAAACGTCATTCGCCGAATTTTCAAAGACTCGTCTGTTCGAACCAGCCGGCATGGTAAACACACAGTGGAGGGACAGCCACCGTCGCATCATTCGTGGCCGCTCTTCTGCGTACAACCAGACAGAAGACAGTTGGGAGATCAACCGTCCAGTGGAGTACGTCCATGGCAACGGAGGCATACTGACGACGGTTGGGGACCTAGGGATTTGGAACCAAGTGCTCACGACAGGTGGACCTTGGGGACAGGATTTCGTGACACTCATGCACAAGCCCGGGGTCCTGCGCGATGGCTCTGAGATCAAGTATGCCGGAGGCCTAATGCTGTCGTCGCTTGGAGACGTTCAGGCCGTGACCCATACAGGATCGACCGCTGGATACAGAGCGTTTCTAGGTCGATTCCCCGAGCAGGACATATCTGTGGCCATGCTCTGTAACGCATCTAATGTGTCAACTGGAGCTACCGGGCAAAGTATCGCACGCGCGTTCCTCGGTAACGCTATCAAGGACCCAAATACGCCAAACTATAGAGCCGAATCTGCAGCTTTCAATCTGGAGCCATTTGTCGGACTTTACCGCGAGCCCATGACGGGTCTTCCCATGCAGATAACGAGTCAAAACGGAGTACTTTATTCAGGAACAACAGCACTGCTCCCTTTATCCGGTTCAGAGTTCCAAGTTGGAAATGGAGATCGGCGCTACATCTTCGAGCGCAGAGCCGGTAAGGTCATTGGATTCGAAGTCGAAGACTGGCAGTACTCCGAGCGCAGCTTCGAGAAAGTTCCAACGTGGACACCCAATCGATCGGAACTCAATGAATTCGAAGGCGACTATAGGAGCGAGGAAGCAGAAACGTTCTACAGGGTTACAGCCACACAGAACGGATTAGAAATCTGGCAACGACCCAATGATAGGTTCGAGGTGCACCCCGTTTACGGAGACGGATTTCGTTCAGGGGGGCGAATGGTCCGATTCCGCCGAGATGAGGACGGCGAAATCATTGGGCTCTCATTGAGTATAGGTAGAGTGTACGATATGAGGTTTTCCCGAGAAGGAACATGACCACCCGACATCACTATGCTGAAGGAGCCATTGCTTGGTCTTGTATCACTAGGCATCAAATGGTTCTCGCCTCAAGTGACACCTATCTTCTCTTTTCGCGATGAGATCCATCATTTTGAGTTCGTTGTCGAATCCCCAAAATGGGGAGCAGCGTCACCCCCCTGGCCAGGCGAAAAAGACTGCCGAACTGAGGTAGAACCCATGACTGTGTTCAGTGCCAAACCGATTCGGATCCGACTAGGTCTCCTTGCCTCACTAACAATGGCATTGGCTGGGCCCACGACCGCTCAAGAAACGGTGCGCCTTTCCCTAGAAAACTACATGGACATGGAGACCGTCTCCGGACCACAAATCTCTCCCGACGGTTCTGAGGTTGTCTACACACGTTCTTGGTTCGACATGCTCAACGACCGCAGAGAATCCTCAATCTGGATAATGAATGCGGACGGTTCCAAAAACCGAAGCCTGCTAGACGGAGCTGGAGTCCAATGGTCACCTGACGGCACCCGTATTCTGTTCACCGCTCCGGGCGAACCGGATGGAACCCAAATCCATGTGCGTTGGATGGACGCAGAAGGTTCTACTTCACAGATCACGCGTATTGCAAACGGGCCAACTAATGTTCGCTGGTCCCCGGACGGGAACTGGATCGCCTTTACCAGCCGCGTCGACACTCAGGCCGACTTTGCTGGCGTAGACCTTCCCAGCAGACCTAGCGGAGCGGCTTGGACACCCGGGCCAAAGATCGCGGAGCGCGCAGGATACAAACGTGATCGTGTGGGTTATGTGGATACAGGATGGAATCACCTTTTCGTAGTCCCCGCAGAGGGGGGAACGGCCCGCCAGCTAACCACCGGCGACTGGAATCACAACGGTGTCGCGTGGAGCCCGGACGGAAATGAGATCTATTTCACCTCGTATAGAACTGAGGACTGGGATGCACCGGAGCATTGGCAGGAGTCCGACATCTACGCCGTCGAGATCTCTACTGGATTTATCCGTCGGCTAACGGAAGAGCGCGGAGCAGACAATTCTCCTGTGCCGTCACCAGATGGATCACTCATCGCATACATCTCGGGTGACGAGCACGATGACACCTACCGTAACTCCCAAATCCACATAATGCTCCGGGACGGATCTGGGAAGCGAAGCATCTCAAAAGACTACGACCGGCAATCTGGTGGCCTGATGTGGGCTCCCGACGGAAATAGCCTGTATTTCAGTGTTTCTCGTGAAGGTTACCGAAGCCTCCACTTTGTATCGATCCAAGGAGGGGTCGAGCAAGTTACGGATAGCAAGAACCTCGTCACTCTCTCATCATTTTCGGATGACGGCACAGCCGTCGGCACCATCTCGAGTGCTCACGAGCCAGGAGATATATACCGTTGGGATCTCGCCAACCCTGACGAGACAATAAGGCTCACCGGAGTAAACGAGGACATCCTAAACAACGTGACGCTCGGTGAAGTTGAGGAGGTATGGTACCGATCTGAACCCTTCGACATCCAGGGATGGATCGTGAAACCACCAGATTTTGACTCGCAGCGTCAGTACCCGCTCATGTTAGCAATCCACGGAGGTCCTCACAGCATGTATAACGGGGGCTTCAACTTTTCCTTCCAAGAGCACGCAGCAAACGACTACGTGGTGCTTTATACGAATCCTCGAGGCTCAACCGGATATGGCACCGAATTCGCAAACGCGATTCAGCACGATTACCCAGGCGTTGACATGCAGGATCTCATGCGAGGTGTCGATCACATGTTGGAAACTGGGTACATAGATCGAGACAATCTATTCGTCTATGGCTGTTCAGGCGGAGGGATATTGACGACCTATATCGTGGGCAACACAGATCGTTTCACTGCAGCCTCAGCGAATTGTCCGATCGTGAACTGGATGTCCGCTATGGGAACATCAGATGCCATCAGCTACACAAGAACGTTCGAAACACCTTTCTGGGAGGACCCGACCGAGTGGATCGATCGCTCGTCGATTTTCTATGTTGGCAACGTAACTACCCCAACCATGTTGATGACTGGTGAGCTTGACCTTAGAACACCGATGGGCCAAACCGAGGAGTACTATCAAGCGCTCCATTACATTGGCGTGCCAACAGTCATGGTCCGTTTTCAGGGAGAATGGCACGGAACTGGTTCTCGTCCTTCCAACTTCATGAGAACTCAACTCTATCTTCGGAAGTGGTGGGAGAAGTGGGGGACACATGACGACCCACCCGTGAGCTGACTTCAGTAAAGGTATTAACCACAAAAAGATGGCGCCGGAAACGATCATGCTCGATCTTCAGAACTTCAGCGGTGTATTGCTTCACGCAGGGTGTTTCGTAGAGTTTTAGCCCGGTTTCGTATTGAATTTGTGACCGTCTTGAATCCTACATCGATCCAGATCAGCCCCGCAGACCGCCTGCGTGGTATCCTCCCCGATCCCGAGATCGCGGCGATAAGCCCGATCATCGAAGAGATTGAGGAGCTCAAGCTCGCACGTAATGCAGCGATCTTGGCACACAATTACATGACGCCAGACATCTTCCATGGCGTCTCCGATCTTAGAGGTGATTCGCTAGCCCTAGCTAGGATGGCCGCTGAGACCGAAGCTGACGTAATTGTGGTCGCGGGCGTGCACTTTATGGCTGAAACTGCCAAAATCGCGAACGAAGAAAAGACAGTCCTCATACCCGACACTCAAGCGGGGTGCTCTCTAGCGGATGCGATCACCGGCGCTGACGTACGGCTGCTGAAAGAGCGATACCCCGGTATTCCCGTGGTCACATACGTGAACACCTCGGCAGAAGTGAAGGCGGAATCTGATATCTGCTGCACATCAGGAAACGCGGTTCAAGTAGTTGAATCGCTTGGTGTAGATCGTGTGATTTTCCTTCCTGATCAGTACCTCGGTCGGTGGGTAGCAACACAGACCGAGATCGAGATCATCTTGTGGGAAGGTTCATGCGAGGTGCACGAGCGTTTCACGGCCGAAGAACTTCGGGGATATCGGAACCTGAATCCGGGAATCCAGATCATCGCGCATCCAGAATGTCCTCCAGACGTATTGCAGGAAGCTGACTTCGTCGGGTCTACAGCCGGAATGATAGACTGGGTAAAACACGAGCGACCCCGTCAGGTCGTTATGGTTACCGAATGTTCTATGAGTGACAATGTCGCCGCCGAATCTCCTCAGACTGAATTTCTTCGACCTTGCAACCTCTGTCCCCACATGAAACGCATCAACCTTGAGAATATCAGAGATGCATTGCGCGACATGAAGAACGAGGTAACGATCGCTCCTGGGATCGCTGGTCGAGCACGTGAAGCCGTTGAGCGTATGCTCGCGGTTCAGGTCTGAGTCTCCGGGAATTCTACCAACGCTGACCTCCAACTCCTCAAATCATCGACCTTGACAGCTTCCTTTCGGCGGCGCTAGCCGAAGATCTCGGAGAATTCGGCGACATCACCTCTGAGGCGACCATTGCTGAGGGATCCCAAGCCACAGCCCACTTGGTAGCGAGACAGGACGGTTGTATCTCAGGCTTGGCCATCGCACTTCGCTGTTTCGAACTCGTCGATAGTCACGTTGAACTCGGCGCCTTAGTCAAAGACGGCGACACTGTATCGGCAGGCACCCAACTAGCTACAATTCGAGGCGACGCGAGAAGCATCCTCTCTGCAGAGAGGCTGGCACTAAACCTCCTCGGCCAGCTGAGTGGCGTGGCGACAGCAACCCGGATGTTGGTCGACCGAGTTCGGGGCACCAACGCAAAGATCATAGATACACGAAAGACAGTCCCTCTTCTCCGGGAGTTACAGAAGATGGCCGTGGTCGCCGGAGGTGGGGCAAATCATCGGATGGGGCTATTTGATCAGGTCCTGATCAAGGACAACCATATACAAGCGGTGGGCTCTCCTGCAGAAGCTGTCCGCCGGGCGCGTACCCGCGTTGGAGGAGAGATCACTGTCGAAGTTGAGATTGAGAGGCTCGAGGAGCTTGAGGAGGTGATCAAAGCGGGCGCTGACGTTGTGATGCTGGATAACATGCTACCCTCAGCAATGAGAGCGGCTGTAGAGATAGCGGATGGACGCGTCCTTCTTGAAGCTTCTGGAGGGATAACACTAAAAACTGTCCGAGAAGTCGCGGAGTCTGGAGTCGACCTGATCTCGATCGGTGGGATCACCCACTCCTCACCCTCGCTTGACGTAGCTCTAGACTTCAGCACTTAAGTGCGCTGAAACCAAGACGCGTTGTAGGCCGGTCAGAGCCCACATAGCTTCACCGTCCAACGTTCTACAGTTAACACCTAGGATGTCTAACATGACGTCTTCACCGCACCTCCGATCCCATCCGCGCTCCCTTACGAGGCTATGCCTCATCCTTATCGCCGCAAGCTTAGGTTCCCCGATAGCAGGTCTGGCCCAAGATGAGATAAAGCGTGGCGACCTGGTGAAAATCTTCGAGCTGGGTCATATGGTGGCGGATACCAACGGAGACTCCGTCCCAGATTTTGTGCAGGCGTCACTCTTAATGGGAGCCACACCGTCTACAGCGGAGCTAGCTGCCGGGGCCGAGATTTCTTCGCGGCTGGGGTTCGAAACGATGGCTATGAACCTGCCGATCTCTCGAGGAGACGGCGGACTGATCCCGATCGTTATTGGTCGTGGTGGACTTTCCATAGCTGGCATAACCACACCGGGATTAGATCCAACGTCACTCGATTCCGGCGAAGGTGTGGTAGCCGTGGTCGAGTCTGACGACCGCGTCTGGGTGCTTGTGATAGGAGGCGATGACGATGGCCTTCTTGCCGCAGCGCGGCTCTTCTCTGGGGTGCTCCCACACACGCGCACACTTTCAACTGCTCGGTTGTCTCAGATCCGAGAAGACCTAGAAGCAGCGCTTCAGGTAGAGAATCTTAATGATACATCGATCCGAATCTCCCAGGCTCGCGCTAGAAGTGACCAGGACGGCATAACGCGCCTGATCGTCGACGTAACCACAGAAGATCCTGAAGCAGCTGCGAACGCCTTCGACTTCTTAACTGCGATAGACGGTCTCCCACCAACGGGCTACAAGAAGGAATCAGACTCGACGGAGGATGACGATTCCACGAGTCAACACAATCCCTTGGATTATCCCGGTCTTGCGAGCGTAGAAGTACGCATTTCAGGAGGGCCGGCAATGCGTCTGCCAGGCAGAGCGCGACCCGAGCGGCCAGGCCCCATTCCGGCACGTCCGGGTTCCGGAGCGAAGGACAACCTGGACCTCTCTAACCTGTATACAGCTGACGGCCTGCTCGGAGGAAGCCCAATTCCCAATCGAGTAGATGCGGTCCTCGTGCCCGGAATGGTTGGATTAACAGGGCTACCCGATCTAGGCGCGAGACTAGGGCTTGAGTCGACCGGGCTTACCGTCCCCCTTGTGCACCCTTCAGGATCTATAGAAGACCCTGAGTCCAGGCCGACTATGATCCTTGCCGGAAAAGGAAACCACCTGACGGACCAGTTGTCCGAAGACGGGCGGATTGATCTCGAAGCTATTGATACTGGTGGTGGATTGATCCAAATCGTTCCTGATGCCTTTGGCTCTAAGTCCGCCTTAGTCATCACAGGAAGTGACGATGCTGGAGCCGAGCGCGCGCTCCAACAAGTGGCCATGAGCTTCCCACATTTGGGCGAACGGGGCAAGGACAGGCCAACCGTCAATGACGTGGAACGCGAACTGTGGGACGCCCTCTCCGGTCACACGCCCTTAGGTCAGGCAGCCACGGGCATGTACAAGCTCAACCGCATTGGTCAGGCGCTCCAGGGTGAGGACATCGTAGCAGCAAAGATTCTAATGTCAGTCGAAAAAGCAGCTGAAGGGCTGGACAGATGGGTCGAATCAAGAGCTATCAACATCTTTGGTGCTGATCAGGTCGAGGTTCAGATAGACAATCGAGACGTTCTGAACGCCAGCACGAAAATCTACCATGAGGCAATAACTTTCCCCTCAGAGGTGGATCGTTTCCATGCACTGATGAGCAGCCATGTGTACCCAAGTGCAAATGGTCGGTCGGTGAAGATCGAAGCTCGATTGAGTGAGCCACCTGAAGTTCGAACGCGTCTCGCCAATGAGACCCACGCAGCACTAATTGAAGCCGGCGCTAACCCCGACGGAACTGAAGTCGTTGTTCTCTCCGCCTTTAAGCAGGGTTACTCCTGGCTTTTTGACGTCATCCGACCTCGTATAGAAGATCAGGAGATTGGTGAGATCGAGATCTCATTTCTCAGGAACGAGCCTCCGGAAGAATGGCCCCAGCAGGCCATCCATACACCTGTGCGTTGGCTGCATGAGATCTTCCCAATAGATGAAGTTCTGGCGAGAGATCTTGGATTAGAACTAGACCAAATACGCTTTGAAGAGGTGACGGAAGGACCCATATACACCGTGCGAGTCACAAACCGTGAAGGGTCTGAAATCCTATCTGAGACATTCGAGCCTCACTACGTAATGCGACCGTACTTTGACCGCTTCGAGGACTATGAAAAGGTGCGGGTAACGACGGGATGGCTCAGGGCTCAAGCAGACGGAGACATCATCGTAGATGAGCGGATTGCAACAGACCCAGAAACGTTCTGGGACCACTTCCAAGCTACGGTTCTACCTAGCATGTACGACCACGTAATGGACTTGCACGACGGGCTTCCTCGTGGGGGTAGCTCAGACTCGCCCTTCTTTGGCGAACTGATCGTCGAACTCGAAATGAGTGAACCAGACTTCAGACTAGGTGTGGACAACGAGATTCACGCGCCGATGGACGCCCTCCACGAGGAAATCTACTTCGGCACGATTGAGTTCTTCGACATGCTAGGTCGCAACTCTAGAGGCCAAGGAATCCAATTCCCAGGGCGAATTGTTCCTGTAATGCGTCCAAAAGGAGACGGAACGGCACCGACGGCTGAAATCAGCGTTACCGGCTTCGCCACATCACGACCGGCCGTGGTCGTTTCATACGAAACGACGGATGGGACACATGGACAGGAGCGGCTTGATATCCCAAAAACCAACTTAGCTAGGCCATCCGCACGGATGGCCAAAGTCCAAACGGGCCAGTCCGGCGTATCTCACCTAGCACTTCGAGTGCCTGTCGATACGGACCGCGACATGCGTGACAGCCTGATCATGGTAGCCAGGGAACAATCAGTCGATGAACGAATGGTGTCGGCCGAGATGGTTACCGGCGTCGCACGAGAGATAGAAGCACTCCGGGAAGCTGGAATGTACGAATCGGAGCTAGCATGGAAGGACCTAGGAACTATTGAGCTATGGGCGGAATGGACGCACGAACAGGATCCCGAATCGAGACGGACGGCCTTTATCAGACCAAACGGCACACCTTTGGCTCTACCCGATTGGCGGACACTGCTTCCTGACACGTGGAGTTATGAAGGCGAACGGATCGTGCAATGGGATACTCCCATACATCCTGCTGAGGGGGATGAAATGCTTGCCAAGATGGCTGAGGCGTTTCCAGAGGCGACAATGTATCGTGCAGGACGCAGCTACCTCGGCCGGGACATCTGGGCGATGGATCTTATGCCCGAAATCAATGCAAGCCACTGGTCACACACAAAGGCAACAACGTTTAAACCAACTGTAATCTACTCAGCGAGACAGCACGCGAATGAGGTCTCATCTACCAGTCATGTGCTCCGCCATGCCGAGCTTCTACTCACCGACCCCGATCAGAGACTCAGACTCAGAGACGTCAATGTAGTCATCCATCCTTTTTTAAACCCAGACGGGGCGCAGACCGCTTACGACCTGTATCGCATAACCCCGGACTACATCTTGCACGCCGGTTATCTCGGTCCCCTGGGGCAAGATGCAACTTCAGGTAGTGAAGCGGACCATCCGATCTATCCAGAATCGACGGTCCGCGATCGACTTTGGAACACCTGGTTGCCAGACATTTTCCTCAACCCGCACGGCTATCCATCCCATCAAGTGGTCCAGCTCTTTTCTGAGTTCACTGGACTCGTCCGTCGAGGTCGAGTAACTGAGAGAAATTGGGGGTTCAATAAGGGTTGGTTCATGCCCGGATTTGGATATGTGGACAGCCCTGAATATCCACGGCACAAAGACGCCGCATTCACAATCCGGGAATACATAACTCGCGGCATTAATTCAAACCGTGATGTCCACGACCTCAATCAGCGAGCCTATGCACGCTATGAACGCTACGGGGCACGCTATGACCCCGATGTCTACAATCTCCCAATGACTGACAGCGTGCTAATCGAAATGCCACTCAAGGGATCAAGCGGTAACGGGGGTCGCTATAACCCGGAGGTCACGATCTGGAGCGGAACTACCGAGGCACCGGACGAAACCGCCTACGGACCCTGGATGGAGTTGATGGGCAAGGCTGGTTTGTCTTGGGACCAAGCGATCACAGACTATCTCTATGATGGTGATCACACCGTAAAACGATCGGGCTCCCATTTCTTCGGTGGTGTCACACTGCGGATGAACCGTCCTCGCCCACCAGAGAAAACTGACGAGCAAGAAGAGCAAGAAAACGGTCCATCAACGGAAGATCGACACGATTGATATGACCATCATCCCGCGGGGTGTTCTTGCCTGAACGGGCTGGTTCTTTTCCCTTCCTTTTTTGATTCAGTTCGTGGACCCTTCCGAGAATCATTATGAAGAAAGCTCTAATAGCGCTTGCTCTGCCCCTGTCTTTGATCGCTTGCGGTTCTGGAAATGATACCGATGCGGTTGAAAACTCGATGGAAGAGGTCGAAAGCGCTTCAGTCACGATCGTCACACCAATGAATGGTGCTCAGATCAGTGGCACACAAATCAACGTCAATCTTTCATCGACTGTGCCAATCGTGCCGGCGGGTGATCTAACAGAAGGAACAGGGCACCACCACCTGTACCTGAACGCAGAACTCACCCCCGCCGATCAACCTGTCCCGACTGTTCCTGGGAGCATCGTGCACATGGGCGATGCATCCGCGACATTCACCTTCGAGGATGTGGAACCTGGCGATTACACCATGATCGCGGTCGTAGCGGACGGGGTGCATGTACCACTCCAACCTTGGGTGGTTGACACCGTCACTTTTACGGTCGTAAGCGGCAACTAAGAGGCCAAGCGAGTGGCCACCGGCCTGATAAGGGGCCGGTGGCCACAACTAATCTCTTCGTAAGCAGAACAATCGCCGACAACCAGTCGCCAATTGGTGCGACGCACCCCAAGTTCCCCTTCTAGTATTGAAGAACGGCCACGCAATCGTGGCCCTTTAATCGCTCGGGAGGGATCATGTTTCGTCAAGCACTTCGCTGGCTCATCGGCATCGTAGGAATAGCGACCTGTGGCTTTGTATTCGCACCGACCCTAGAAGCACAGAGAGGTAACAGCACTCCCGAAGCGCTTCCCTCGATTGCGGAGAAAACAGCAGGACTCGAACTCATGGACGGTATGCTTCCTCTGTACTGGGATACTGACCAGGGTCGACTATGGATGGAGATTCCTGAACTTGACAAAGAGTTCATCCACTTCGTCGGCTACGGAGCAGGCTTGGGATCTAATGATCTCGGTCTAGACCGCGGAGCCCTGCGAGGCTCGCGAATCGTAAAGTTCGAACGGGTTGGCCGGAAGGTGATGATGGTTCAGCCAAACTATCGTTTTCGGGCTAACAGCGACAACCCGGATGAGGTACGAGCCGTTCGCGACGCCTTCGCTCGGTCGGTTCTCTGGGGATTTACCGCTGAAGCCGAAACAAATGGACGGGTGCTCGTCGACATGACGGGATTCCTCCTGCGAGACCCGATCAATGCGGGTGGACGCATGAGCCCCGGACAATACAGGCTCGACAACTCAAGAAGTTCAGTGTACATGGAGTTTACCGACGCCTTCCCAACCAACACGGAAATGGAAGTGGAGCTGACCTTTGTTCAGCAGTCGGGTAGCAGTGGGTCCGGACGCTTTGGAGGTGGAGGCGGGTTTGAAGGAGTAAACCGAGTCGCGGCCTCAGGAGAGGCAGCGACTATCCGGCTCCATCACTCCTTTGTCGAGGTGCCAGACGACGACTATGAACCTCGTGCGTATGATCCTCGAGCGGGCTACGGTGCGAACGCATACCAAGACTACGCCACTCCACTCGGCCAGGACATGACGAAACGCTTCATCCGAAGGCACAGGTTGGAGAAAGTCGATCCAACAGCGCAAGTGAGTGATCCGGTTGAACCGATAGTGTACTATCTCGATCCCGGAACACCGGAGCCGGTGCGCTCCGCGCTTCTAGATGGTGCTCGATGGTGGAACCAGGCCTTCGAGGCGGCCGGATATCGGAACGCATTCCAAGTAGTCATGCGGCCAGACTCGATCAGCTCACTAGATGCGCGTTATAACGTGATCAACTGGGTTCACCGCTCAACTCGTGGCTGGAGCACGGGTGGATCCGTGTCCGATCCAAGAACAGGTGAAATCATCAAGGGTGTCGTAACTCTAGGCTCCCTGCGTATCCGACAAGACTACATGATCGCCGAAGGGCTCCTCAGCCCTTATGAGACAGGCTACGAGGAGCCGCAATATCTCGAAGAATGGGCCTTAGCCCGAATCCGCCAGCTCTCCGCACACGAAGTCGGGCACACAATCGGACTGGGTCACAATTACTACAACAGCAAGGCCGGACGGATCTCCGTAATGGACTACCCTCACCCCCTCGTCGAGCTTAATCAAGACGGTTCTCTCGAATACTCCGACGTTTACGATGACAAAATAGGTGAATGGGACATCACGGCCGTAGAGTATGGCTATCAGGACTTTCCACCGGGAACGGATGTAGAGGCCGAACTAAACCGCATCCTTGAGCAGGCCTGGCAGGAAGATGTGCTGTATATGACAGGCCAAGACGTAGCAACGACACCGCAAGCAGACCAGTGGGCCAATGGCGTAGACATGGCCGACGAACTCGAGCGCATGATGGACGTTCGCGCCTCCGCTTTGTCCCGATTCGGTGAGAGCGCAATCCGAAACGGACGCCCTATGGCCACGATTGAAGAGGTCCTTGTCCCACTCTACATGCACCATAGATACCAAACAGAATCTACCGCTACCGTATTGGGAGGCGTCGCCTATACCTATGCCGTGCGCGGCGACGGAATCAAACCTATGTGGCGAGTCTCGGCAGAGGAGCAATATCGAGCCCTCGATGCCCTCATGCGTACGATCTCGCCATCGGAACTGACCCTTCCGATCGAAGTGGTGAACATGATCCCACCCCGCCCACCGGGGTTCGGAAGAACCCGGGAACTCTTTCCACGCTGGACTGGATCGGCATTCGATGCGGTAACTCCTGCGGTTGTGGCTGCAAGCCACACGGTAAACTCTATCCTCGACCCGGCCCGAGCGGCACGCATGATCGAGCAGAATACGTTTGACCACACACTGCCAGGCCTGGACGATGTTATAGCGCGCCTTATCCGTACGTCGTTCAATACACCAGCCAACGGCAGGTACGAGCGAGCAGTACAGGAAGCCATTCAAGGGGTAGTTGTGGATAGAATTCAATTCCTAGCCGCCAGTGCTTCGATGCCACAGGTGCGGGCGGTTTCAACTGCCGCTCTGCGTGAGCTTAATGACAGCCTCACAGCGATGGCCGACGAAAGTCCGAACGCCGGTATGATTGCTATGGAAATTCAAAGATTCATGGATCGGCCAGCGGGGGTAATAGAAGCACCGGACAAGCCGAATGCACCTCCGGGCGCGCCGATCGGTCAGCCCGCAATGAACTGGCTAGGGAATACGTGGACCGGCTATTCAGCAAGGAATTGGCTAGAAGCGACAGACCTGAGTTGCACATGGGACCATGAAAACCACTGGAACTGAACAAAAAAGGAACCCTAAATTGGCAAGTTCAGAAGGCGCACACCGACCGAGAGATTGGTGATTTCATACTGGCCTGCGCCAGAATAGGTCTGTAAATTGGCTGTGGTACGTTGATGGGATACTCGGTCCTCAGCAAAAACTGCGAGGATCGGTGTCTCAACACATGTATACGGTAGATTCTTTGTTGGTGACAGATTGAGGCTGGGAATGAACGCTTCCGCAACATCGATGCTTTTTACAGGCTTGCTCCTGATGGGGCTGGCTGGAGACGTCGGGATAGAGACGCCAGATACCCTCTTCGTCACTGATGCGATTGAGACCCAGAGGATCGCCGACTCCAATGAGACAATCGAGCAGTACTGCACCCGTTGCCACAGTGAGCAGCGACAGCGCGGTGGCCTAGTCCTCGAAGGTTTCGATGTGGAGGACGCTACGAATCATGCCGACATCGCAGAGCGTGTGATCAAGAAGCTCAGAGCAGGAATGATGCCCCCCTCAGGCGCACGGCGTCCAGAAGAGGCCGTCCTCGCTGAGTTAGCGGACGATCTTGAGACACGTCTAGATGACGCATGGGAAGACAACCCCGAGCCAGGCGCTCGCGTTTTCCAGAGACTCAACCAAGCTGAATACGCGGCAGCAGTCGATCACCTTCTTGGAATTCAGGTCGACGTGTCCTCGTATCTCCCGCTGGACACCAAGTCGAACAACTTCGACAACATCGCAGACGTGCAAATGCCTTCGACCACAGTTATCGAAGGATACCTCCGAGCAGCAGGACAAATTGCCCGACTCGCGTTGGGTGACCCTGAAGCCGAGATAGCTAACACGATATACCGCATGCCGCGCATCGCCGGGCAAAAGGATCAAGTTGAGGGCGCTCCGTTCGGCACGCGAGGCGGCCTCTCTGTCGTCCACAATTTCCCGGCCGACGGTAAGTACGTCTTCCACATAATGCCCTACGATGCGGTTGAAGGTGAGGTATTCGGGCGTACTTGGGGAACCGAGCAGATTGAGATTTCCATCGATGGAGAGCGTGTCGCACTCCTCGATGTTGATCGATGGATGCACTTGTCTGAGCCAACAGGGCTGAATATCCGAACTGACTCAATTCAAGTATCAGCAGGACCACACAGGGTGACAGCTGCGTTTGTCAAACAGTTTGAAGGTGAGGTCGACGATCTCATTCGTCCGATTGAGCACACTCTTGCGGACGGCCAGATCGGGATCGGCTATGGTGTAACAACCCAGCAGCACCTCCAGAGGATGACGGTCCTTGGACCCTTCGAAGTCACAGGAGTCTCCAACACACCTACCCGCAGTTTTGTCTTCTCGTGTAGACCGACCGATCCCTCGGAAGAAAGGCCGTGTGCCGAAAGCATCGTTAAACGCCTAGCTGAACGAGCATACCGAAGAGACGTGAATCAGAGCGACGTGGACGGCATTATGCAGTTCTACGATCAAGGTTCAGAGACACGAGGATTCGAAGGAGGTGTCCGCCTTGCGCTGCAGGCCATCATGGCCAGTCCACATTTCATCTTCCGGATGGAAGAGGCTCCAGATGGAGTCAAGCCTGGCGAGATATACCAAATAGCCGACTCGGACCTCGCATCCCGGCTTTCGTTCTTCCTATGGGGTGCTCCACCGGACGAAGAACTTGTTCGGTTGGCGGACGATGGGGACCTGTCAGACGACCGCGAGCTCGAAAGACAGGTGCGCCGTATGATTTCGGATCCGAGAGCCGAGGCGCTCGCAACCAGATTTGCCGGCCAGTGGCTTCGTCTACAGGATCTAGAGAAGATCCGACCGGACGCCCTAAGCTACCCCTACTATGACCAAACCCTCGCCGATGCGATGCATCGAGAGACGGAGCTTCTCTTCGACCACATAAGACAAGCTGATCTCCCGATCACTGACCTTCTGACGGCAAACTACACCTTTGTCAACGAACGCCTGGCCCGTCACTACGGAATACGCGGAATCCTGGGAACTGATTTCCAGAGGGTAGAATACCCGAACGATCGCCGTCGTGGCGTCCTCGGGCACGGAAGCATCCTCACGCTAACCTCGCACGCCAACCGGACCTCGCCTGTCCTGCGCGGCAAATGGGTTATGGAAGTTCTGTTGGGATCTCCGCCGCCACCGCCACCGCCCAACGTACCCGCCCTGGAAGATGGAGACGATGCAGCGGACGGCCGTTTCCTGACCGTTCGTGAGCGCATGGAAGTACATCGCGCGAATCCAGCGTGTTCTTCTTGTCATAATGTGATCGATCCGATCGGGCTGGCATTCGAGAACTTCGATGTAACAGGAGCCTGGCGTAACCGCGACGGTGGAACTCTTGTGGACACTGAGGCGGAACTCTATGACGGATCGAAACTCACCGGAGTGTCGGGACTGCGCGATGCAATCTTGAAACGACCAGAGGTCTTCTACAGAATCTTTACCGAGAACCTCATGGCCTACGCTCTGGGTCGCAGGGTTGAGCACTTCGATCAGCCAGCAATACGTCAGATCACACGTGAAGCCAGTGAAGAGGACTATCGACTCTCTTCGTTTATCCTGGGAGTAGTAAACTCTCCCGCTTTCTTAAGTAGCCGTGCCACTCAAGTGATGGTGGACGAACAGCCGGTCACTGAATCGACCATGCATTAAGTCAGAACAGCAACTAACCTCGAAAAGGCAACAACGATGGATTTCATCACCGGAAAACACATCTCACGCCGCACGATGCTCAAGGGCATGGGTGCCTCAATGGGGCTTCCGCTTTTGGATGCAATGGTGCCTGCAAGCCGTCCTCTCAGTGCAACGGAAGCGGGACGCTCAGCAGACAGCACACGTCTTGTCGCTATCGAGA
The DNA here is from genome assembly GCA_002348465.1 of Gemmatimonadales bacterium UBA2960. GTDB lineage: Bacteria > Gemmatimonadota > Gemmatimonadetes > Longimicrobiales > Gaopeijiaceae > UBA2589. The sequence goes on from DEBI01000001.1 coordinate 39,633, forward strand.
ATGTCCATGGCGCTGCCGGCTGTAACGACCTCGGTGCCTCGCTAGGGCTGTGGTCACCGAAAGAAGAGGGTAAGAACTTTGACCTATCCCTCTCGTCGATGAATCCACTAGATCCGTACAGGAAATATCTGACCATCGTATCTGATACCGATGCTCGGATGGCAGATGCTTTCTCACCCGCAGAGATCGGCGGAGATCACTTCCGAACAGCAGCAGTGTTCCTAACGCAAGCACATCCTAAACAGACTCAAGGATCCGACGTCTTTGCAGGCCCTTCCTTTGACCAGGTCTACGCGCAAAGCATGGCTGGTGAAACGCCGATCGAGTCGATGCAGCTGACAATTGAGCACATCGATCAGGCAGGAGGGTGCGCATACGGGTACTCTTGCGTCTACACCGACACTATTTCATGGGCATCCCCGACTCAGCCGCTGCCGATGATCCGTGATCCACGAGCGGTCTTCGAACAGCTCTTTGGGGCTGGTGGTACTCCGGAGCAGCGCGCAGAACGCTTGGCGACGGATCGTTCGATCCTCGACTGGGTCATGGGTGAGATGTCGGGCCTGCGTCGTGATCTCGGAGCAGCTGATCAGCATCGACTAGATCTCTACACGACTAACATTCGAGAACTCGAGCAGCGTATACAGCGCATCGAAGCGCAAAACATGTCCGGACAGGAGCGTCAAATCCCAGAAGCTCCGGTTGGAGTTCCTGACGACTTTGCCGAACACATGCGCCTCATGTTCGATCTTCAGGTGCTAGCGTTCATGTCCGATACAACCCGGGTCTTCTCGCTAAAAGTCGGCCGTGACGCTTCACCACGTGTCTATCTTGAGTCTGGATCTGACACACCGTACCATGCGGCGTCCCATCACGGCGGACGTGAAGAACGAGTGCGAGACTTCGCAAAAATCAACACGTATCACGTGTCGATGCTTCCCTACTTCCTCGACAAGCTGGCTGCAGTTTCAGAGGGCGACAGTACTCTTCTAGACAAAACGATGGTTATGTATGGATCGGCAATGGCTGACTCGAACCTACACAACCATATACGCTGTCCTCTATTCATGGTGGGTGGGGCCAACGGTATACTCGAAGGTGAGAACCACATACGTGCCGCCCAAGGGACACCAATGGCTAATGTCTTCCTATCTCTGCTTCACAAGATGGGAGTAAACGATCTCGAGTCCTTCGGAAATAGTACCGGCACATTCGCGATCTAAGGTCGAACTGGCTAGAAAGTGAGACTTCTCGGAGAAAAACATGCTTAAGCGAAACTCTGCCATTAAGCGGCTGACATCGATCCTAGGTGTGAGCCTCTTACTGACTGGAGCGACCCAACCCAAAGAGTCGCCCGTAGCTGACGCCGCTCAAACGGGTGACATCGCTGAGGTCAGGACACTTCTTCAGCAGGGTGCAGACGTCAACGCCGCTCAAACCGATGGCCTTACAGCCCTTCACTGGGCGGCCATGAACAACCACGGCGAGATCGTCGATGTTCTGCTGTATGCTGGCGCAACTGTCAAGCCGCTAACGCGGGTTGGAGGCTATACTCCGCTTCACCTCGCAGCGAGATCAGGTCATGCCGAAATCGTCACGAAGTTGACTTCGGCAGGAGCAGACCCAGACGAATGGACAACGACCGGGGTAACAGCCATACACTTCGCTGCTCAAGCGAACTCAGCGGAGACGATAAGAGCTCTAGCAGAGGCAGGAGCGAATCTTGACGCTCCGGACGAATTCCAAAACCGGACGCCTCTCGTTTTTGCATCAGCGAGAAATTCGACAGACGCGCTGATCACACTCCTAGAACTGGGTGCGGACCCCTCAGTTCAAACTGCACTGAAAGATTATACGACGCTGAATGCTAACGACCGTGACGACCGCGCCCACCGGGCCCGGGTTCGAGCGGCGGAGGCCGGAGAGGAAGTCGTCCAAAACGACAATGCAGACCGCTTCGCCCAACTCCAGAGGCAGCAGCAGACACCTCCTGACTCGTCACAGTCGGCAGAAGAAGACGAAGAAGACTTAGAGTGGGACGAAGACCTCGAAGACCAGTCACTCAATGAAGACAAAGAGGAACAGGAGGACGAAACACCTGCCGAGCCTCCCATTAGAGCACTGTCGTCTGCTGAGCAAATAGGCGTTCAAGGTGGGCTTACCCCCCTGCACTACGCAGCCCGGCAAGGACATCTTGAGTCCGCAGAGATCCTACTCGACCATGGAGCAGACATTGATCAGGTGACAGGTGGCGACCTGACAAGCCCACTGCTAATCGCTGTCATCAACGGCAACTACGATCTCGCCAAAATGCTCGTCGAGCGTGGCGCAGACGTCAATCTCGTCAGCGACGACGGGGTCGGTCCTCTTTTTGCAACATTGAACATCGAGTGGTCCCTGAGGACATGGTACCCACAACCACAAATGTACCACACTCAGGCGACGTCATATCTGGATCTGATTGAAGTCCTCCTAGAAGCCGGAGCAGACCCGAACGCCCAGACGAGTACTCACGTCTGGTACGCAGCATACAACGCTGGACGGATGGGCGTCGACTTCACAGGAGCGACGCCATTTTGGCGCGCCGCCTATGCAACTGATGTCACTGCAATGCGCCTTCTGCATTCCTACGGAGCAAACCCAGACATCTGGACGACAAAACTTCCAAGTCGGCGCAGAAATTTCGACGCGGGGAATCCAGGAGCTCGAACCGATAATATTGACGCGGAAAAGGAACTGGATCCATCAGGTCTTCCGGAGGTTCCAGTAGGTGGCCCCGCCGTCCATCCGATCCATGCCGCTTCAGGTGTGGGCTTTGGCACTTCTCGCGTTGCGCAGCAGCACCGTAGTGTCCCAGATGGCTGGCTACCAGCGATGAAGTACTTCGTAGAAGAACTCGGAGTAGATCCAAACCTGCGCGACATGGATGGGTTCACACCCGTTCATCACTCGGCAGCTCGTGGAGACAACGAAACAATCGCCTACTTGGTTGAGCAGGGCGCGGACGTGACCTTGATAAGCCGTCGAGGCCAAACCACGGCAGACATGGCGAACAGTCCCGAGCAACGGGCACAGCCACAACCGGTAACAGTAGCCCTTCTCGAAAAGCTAGGATCTCTCAACAACCACAACTGTCAGTCCTGCGGGACAGGCCGAAATCAGTAAGCGCTACTGCGCAGACCGGAGTTATCGAATGAAGCGAACTCTTGCGCTCACCGCGGTCCTAGCCTTCTTGGCGATACCTTTTGCCGTTGAAGCGCAGGACACCGAATGGAATCGATACACCCTGGAAGATCTCGAAGGCGTATTCATCCGTCTTGAGTCTAACGATGCTTGCAACATGGCAGGTGTGACGCCAGCTGCATACGAAGCCGACGTGTCTCTTAAGTTGACCGAATCCGAGGTTGGCGTTCTTACCCAAGAAGAGATGCTTGCGAACCCAGCTATGCCGGAACTACGTGTAACGCTCGAGTGCGCATCCGGCTTGGGTGGGGCAATCGCCTATTCCGTAGCCCTCAGAGTGCAGCAGTCGGCTCAGATGCTTAGAGACACCCAAATAACTCTCCCTGAAGCTGTGACTTGGTTCCATACAGCTGTGGGTATGAGCTCCGGGGATAGTGCCGTCGATTCCATCGGATCTTCTCTCATGACAAGTATCGACGTCTTCGTGGAAGCTTGGTCAGCCATTCACGCAGAAGATGAGGGTTACCTCTAGGTCGATCTCATAACACGAAATTTCTAGGCGGATAGGTCTCAGCGACCTATCCGCCTTTCTTTTTCTTACATCGACTTGCACAACGCCAACTTCGAGGCACAATCTTCTTCCGACTTCACCTTAGGAGATCCCATGCGCCGTCTGCTACTAACCTCGACCTTTACCCTCTTCACAGTAATAGCGTCACTCGCAGCCACTGCAACGGATGCCTCAGCAACTTGGTCCGTGATCGCTATCGACTTAGATACAGGTCGTGTCGTTGTCTCGTCTGCGACCTGCGTGGCTCAGGGGCGCTTTGCAGGATTCCCCGCACTGGGACTGATGGACATCCAAGCCATCGTCGTTCCAGGGATCGGAATCGCAGCAGCCCAAGCTGGTGTCGATAACACTCGCGAGAACCAAAACCTAATATACGAGCAACTTAAGCTCGGGACCGACCCTCAGCTGATTCTCGATATGCTTAGCGAGGATCCAAGTATAGAGCGTCGACAATTCGGTATTATCGACAACCAAGGGCGTTCTGTCGGTTTTTCGGGTGAGGACAACGGAAAAGCCTCAAGTTCGATACAAGGCCAAGTTCCCGGAACGCGGATCTTCTACTCGGTGCAAGGCAATATCCTAGCCTCGGACCAAGTCGTGACCGATGCGGCTTATGCGCTTGAGGAGACCGATGGCGACATCATCGACAAGGTGATGGCCGCCATGGAAGCCGCCGACGAGGCGGGTGGCGATAGACGTTGCACGTGTGAAACTGAGCCTGTACCTGATGCCTCCTGCCACAGTCGTAACGCGCACGTTGCCTACATTCTGGCTTCAGATCCTGACGATGCGGAGGGCAGCTCGTTCAACAACGGTGACTACTTTATGTACATCGACGTGACTGACGAGAACATAAAGACAAGCGAAAATGGGAACCCGGTCATCACTCTTCGAATGAGATATGACGCTTGGAAAGAAGCAAATTCGTCAGAGTAAGCTC
>DEBI01000001.1:44692-50222 GCA_002348465.1 Gemmatimonadales bacterium UBA2960
GAGGCTACCTCTCCATCGCAGTGAGGATCGCGGCCACCGTCTGATCAGTCCGCCACCGCATCAACTCTTCACCAACGGCAATCGTCCGCCCGAGAGGTACAAGCGAAACCCCGTTGATTGAAGCCCTGCCGGACTGAACTCGCTCTTCATAACGCACGGTCTCAGGATCCACAGCAGCCTGCATCGCACTAAGCCAGTAGTTGTCGTGCCAGCCCTCGCTCTCCTCGAAGATCCCAAACGTTTCTTCCATGTGCAGCTGGACGCCCGCATTGTCATAAAATTCCGGTATAAAAAGAGCCTTCTCGGTTCCCCACTCCTCGTTGAGAAGATTCGCAGCATTCTGCATACCGGTCTGGTTGCCGCCACTGTCTCCGATAAACACAATCCATTCAAAGCCATGCTGGTGTAGGCTACGACCAACGTCTTCAAGCATCGCTTCGAAAGTCTCCTGTCGAACACTGAGGGTTCCAGAGTAACGCATGTGTCCAGTCGGAGGGTTGATGCCTCCCTCGGGGACAAGCTTGATAATCGGAGCACATAAAGCGTCACCTAGCATTCTGGCGATCCGCTCACACATGCCCTCTAGCACATAGTTGTGCTTCCCCATAGCGACGTAAGGTCCATTCTGCTCGATCCCCCCTGTCGGGATGATCGCAGTGCGCTTACCCTCGGCTAAGGCGTCACGAATTTCGATCCAAGTCATCTCCTCAATCCAGATCGTGTTTAGCGCTGGGATTGGGCGTTCCATCACTAATTCGTCCTCTAGTTCTATTTGAGCTGAGGCCGGAGTTACTAGTCCTCCCATGAAGCTGAACGTGACAAAACTGATGACAAGAATGCGGAATCTGCTCATAGTGTGATCTCCGTTGCGATGAAGTCGGTAATTCTACATCAGGGAAAAAGACATGGCGAACCGCCACACTAGTATCACTCTCTTACTGTTTCTTGCAGCCGCCGGCTGCGGTGCTGATAGCCCGGACAGTTCAAAACTGAACGGCGATGAGACTGCGGTCGATATTCCGGAGGACCAGCTAATCCGTACAGCTAACCCATACGCACGCGGCTACACAGATAGCGACTTCCCCCGTATTCAAGAACTCGCCCCCGGTGTTTATTCATATGAGCAACTGCGCTCGGCCGGTGACGAAAAGTTTACTACGGTGAGTATGTTCGTTGTTACTGAAACCAGCGTACTTGTGGCAGACGGCCAAGGCAGTATAGAAGAGACCCAAAGGATGATCGACCACATCGCCATGGTGACCGATAAGCCTATCAAGGATGTGGTAGTCGCTTCAGACCACGGCGACCACACAGCAGGAAATTCAGCCTTCCCCAGAGAAGCACGCTTCTGGGCCCACCCGACCTCTGCATCTGCTCTTGAACGGATGGCACAGAATGGTTCGGCTTTACCTCTGGCCACCGACCTTGTGGCGGATCGGGAAGTGTTACAACTAGGTGGCCGTGAGATTCACATCCAGTTCCTCGGCAGAGCGCACACCGGCGGCGATCTTGTGGTGTACCTACCTAAAGAGAAGATCATGTTCATGAGTGAAGCGTATCTGCACCGAGTCTTTCCGGCGATGCGCTCAGCCTTCCCGTCTGAGTGGGTCGAAATGATTGAGGTAGCGCAAGCAATGGACGTAGACATGTACGTTCCGGGGCACGGCTTCGTCGATCACCCGTCAATTCTTAAAGATGAGTTAGAGGTCTTCCAGGGTGCGATCCGCGCCGTGATCGAAGAAGCTCAACGCTGGCACGAGGAGGGCTTTGACCTGCAAGACGCTATCGCAGGCGCAACCTTCGGCTCATTAGAGACCTGGTCTCTTCGTGAAAGCCAGGGAGACCGAGCACTTCAACAAGTTTTTGCTGAAATCGATGGCACCCTACCAGAGGCAAACTGATGCCCAGTTATAGTTCGGTCATCTCCACATCGCGAGATCGCTCAGGAAACGATCCGATTTTCATCTGGAATGGCGAGGCACGCGCACGTGCCGCAGCTGGCGAGGACATCTTGAATGCCACCATCGGTGCTCTGATGAATGACGACGGGACACTCGGTAGCCTACCGACCGTCATCGAGACATTCAAAACCCTGACAGGGCCAAAAGTTGGCGGATACGCCCCAATCTCAGGACTCCCTGCCTATCGAGAAGCTGTGGTCCACGACCTTTTCGGTGACGGCGGTCTCTCGAAGCAAGCGACGGCTGTCGCTGCACCTGGGGGTAGTGGAGCCGTTTACCAAGCTGTCGTCAACTTCCTCGAGGTTGGGCAGCAGATGCTGGTACCTCAGTTCTTCTGGGGTCCGTATACCGAGATTACAAAGCACTCCGGTCGTGGACTAGATCCATTCACGATGTTTACTCAAGACGGCGCATTCGATATTGCCGGTATGACCACAGCCATGCACCGACACTTAGAGGAACAGGGCCGGGTGCTGCTGGTGCTGAACTTTCCCTGCCATAATCCGACCGGATACAATCTCAGCCCAGACGAATGGCAACAGATCACTGACGCCGTGCACGCAGCCGGTCAAAAAGGGCCCGTAACAGTTCTCATTGATGCCGCGTACATGGAGTTTGCAGGTTCCGAATCGCGCAGTTGGGTGAGCTACGTGCCTAGAATGCTTGAGCATGCAACCGTTCTCGTAGCATGGACCGCGTCGAAGAGCATGGCTCAGTATGGAGCGCGCCTCGGAGCAATCGTCGGGTTGCATAGTGACACAGAAGAATTGTCACACATCGACAACGCACTCGGCTACTCAGCGAGGTCTACATGGTCGAACTCCCCACACCTTGGACAGCTTGCGGTCACCCAACTTCTCACAGATTCAGCGCTTTCTTCCGCTGTTCAGGAGGAGAGGGCCGTTCTGATGGACCTTCTACAAAATCGCATTGACGCGTTCAACACCAGAGCAAATCAACTCGAACTACCCACTCCTAAATTTGACTCAGGGTTTTTCGTCTCGGTCTTTACGCCCGACCAAGATGCCACAGCCGCCGCAATGAGGGAGCTCGGAGTCTATGTAGTCCCCATCCCAGGGGCAGTGCGTGTAGCCGTATGTTCGACACCTGAATCGACAATGCAACGACTCACGAACGCTCTCGAAGCTGGCCTCGCGGCAGCTCTCTGAAAGTATCGTCGCGAATCGGGACCAAGTACGAAGAGATTCTCCTAACGCCCAGCCGCAGCCCTTCCAACCGCAATGTGCTCGTCCGCGTCAGGGCCACTCATAAGGAGCCCGAGGAAGCCCTCCTCAATTCGAAGCACAACGTCCTGGTCATTCGCTGTGATCATATCCGGGAGACCGACTCTCTTAGCTTGAGCTAGAACATCTTGGTTGCCTGCCTCGCCAGCTTCTCGGTCCCCTAGCGCCCTTGAGAGACTCCCAATACCGCACGCTAAAACGCTATACCCCGGCACGTCTGCGATCTCAACCACCTGCTTCAGCGCGCCCGGATCCTCAATCATCAACATAGCCAAGACCGTGCCGTCGGGATTTTTCGGTGACCAGACGTTTGCATTCACCTCCTCGAAGAAAGAAACCGCCAAGCGAGCTTCCTCTTCACTGCGCACGTGAGGCATGACGATACCATCGGCTCCCGCTTCGAGCGCGGCGTGGACACGCTCACGTGCGGCCTGCTCCCCATCTTTCGAAATTGGAGGAATCCTGACCAGAAGAGCTTTTTCGCTCTCACGTTCCGCGTTATCAAGTCCCTTTCGAATAGCTGACACCGCATCCAGATCCCATCCTGACTCCAGGTTGAGGAACACATAGTCTAGTAGAGGATTCGCTGCCAGCCTCGCGCCACCTTCGGCAGAATATACAGGGGTTTGGAACTGGCCATCCGATGCCCTCATCGGTCGATCACTCGGCACGAAAACACCGAAAGCGGGCATCCCAGACTGCCAAAGCGAAAGCAATGGAAGCTTCTGTGAGCCGTCAAAGCTAGTTTCCGCCTGTCCTACTTCGAGTCGGTCGGAACTTTCAGATCCACCTGAACACGCGGCGATGATGAGCACGAGCGCGAGGGTCGTGCGCCTGCTGGACTGTCTCAAAAAAGATCTCCGTCAGAGAAAAAGAGGACTGTGAGGCCGACGAGAGCAGCTCGTCCTCCCCCGTCAAGATTTGCTTATCAATTCGACCAAGGTGGGACCACTTCGTTCATACGGGCATACGCGATCGACTGTCCGAGATGCTCGTTCATATGTGTGACTAGCTGAAGTAGAACAGCCCATTCCCCTACGTCTCGACCATATAAGGTGGTCTTTTGGTCTAGCGAATCAGTGTCACCAGCTTCGACCACATCCCGGACGTATTGCATGGACTCCTGAAGAATCGCAACGACTTGATCCTTGTCCGACACCTCGTCTTCCCATCTCCCGTACTCGTCCGGATGTACCGGACTCACTCGTCCCATATTTTCATGCAAGTACATGTAGTTGTATCGGGCGATATGCATGTACACCCGTGCGACGCTGGCGACACCCTCTCCCGGACTCCAATCGTACTTTGAAGCAGGCATAGCTTCGGCCAGAGCTACGAGCTTCTGAGCAGATGCACCGAACTGCCCTTGGAACTCTACTAAGAAGTTATCTGGGGCCTGCGCCTCTGCTTGGAGCGCAGAGAGTATCGTGAGCGTCGTGACAGAAAACGCCACTGCAACACTACGCATTCGTAGCATCATTGGTCCGATACTGGGCGCGGATTCTCGGCCTCTGTCTCGAGTGTTTCGAGCACCTGCTCCCACTCAAACTTATCACCGATGCCACGCACATAATGGTCCATCCATGCCATCTCACTCACCGACTTCACCAAGCGATTGCGAGGATTCGGAATACCGTGGCTCCGACCCGGGTACATGAATAGTTCAGTGGGAACATCGAGTTTCTTCAGTGCCATGTGAAGTTCGACCGACTGCGGGCTTGGAACCCGGGGATCCCCTTCGACAACATGGATCATCGTCGGTGTCTTGGCATTTGTTATGTACTTAAGCGGTGACTGATCGAAATAAGTATCGAAGTCTTCATAGAGGAAACCGTCTCCGACGTAGAACTGGCGATTCCTTTGCACATCACTCTGAGCGTACATGCTGATCCAGTTCATCGTGCCCGCACCCGAACTGATCGCCTTAAAGCGGTCCGTCTGGGTAAGAATCCAGTTTGACCAGTGTCCACCGGCACTCCACCCGAGCGCCCCCATCCGGTCCCCGTCGACTATCCCCTCTTCAATCAGGTAATCCACACCAGTCATTATATCGTCGTACCCTAGCGTGAAGTAATCGCCGACAATGTCGGTCCTGTGTGAATTTCCGTAGTTACGCGACCCACGGTAATTCGGCTTCAGGATTGCGTACCCCGCGCCCGCATAAACCTGTGCACCGTAACCACCATTGAAACGCAGGACATCCGCAGACGCAGGTCCTCCATGAATCGCCACGATGAGCGGATATCGGGTTCCTTCCTCATAGCCCACTGGATACACCAGCACACCACCTACTGTCCTACCGTCGGTCGACGTCCAGTTAACCTC
>DEBI01000137.1 GCA_002348465.1 Gemmatimonadales bacterium UBA2960
GGCGCAGACTGCGGATCAATTCTCTTCGGTTTATACAGAACTAGTAGATTGGCAGCTTCGACTCGGAGAGGCTGGCGAGGAGGGGTTATTAGATACCGTTACGTCTCTTATCAACTCGCTGCGCCGAGATTTTGGCGAGTGGGTTGTCAGTAATTATCCAAAATGGATGGACGGCGCGCGGGATCGTCCGCTGCTTTCTGTGGACCTCGTGCGAGAGTTCCTAGTCCCTCGGTTGTCTTCGGATCCAGTCTACTTCGTAGTGCTAGACTGTATGCGGCTGGATCAGTGGAGGGCCATTGCCCCGTTACTCTCTGAATTCTTTGATGTCGAGGAAGCACTTCATTACTCAATCCTACCAACAGCGACGCCTTATGCGCGGAACGCGATTTTCTCAGGTCAGTATCCTGACGAGATCGCAGAAAGCCATCCTGGCTGGTGGGACGCGTCAGACGATGAGGGCAGTCTGAATGCTTTTGAAGACGAGCTTCTAGAGGAGCAACTGAGGCGGCTAACTGGACGAGATGTGCCGGTTCACTACGATAAGATCTTTTCCGATCGGCAAAGAGCGCATGTTCGTGGCAGGGTGAATTCTGCCCTTAAGAAGCCGGGGTCTGTGATCGCGCTGGTCTTCAATTTTGTGGATCTGATGACGCATGGACGCTCCGAGTCCCCGATTCTCATGGAGGTAGCCAGGGATGAGGCCGCGCTGCGTGACCTGACGCGAACTTGGTTCGAGCGATCGACCGCGTTCGACATACTTCGGGAGGCCGCACGGCGGGGTCACGAGGTCATTCTCACGACCGATCACGGGTCGATTCTGTGTCAACACCCTTCGACAGTCTTCGCTCGCAAGGATGCAACGAGTAACCTCCGGTACAAATTCGGACAGGATTTGCGGGCTGAGCAGGAGAGCACGGCTTATGAGACCCGTGATGAGAGACACCTGCGTCTGCCAGCGGGGCGCTTGGGCATGTCGTATCTCATAGCACTCGAGGATTATTTCTTCGTCTACCCAACCAAGCTTCGTGAGTACCAGGCACGATACAGAAACTCTTTTCTCCACGGTGGCATAAGCCCAGAGGAGATGATTGTGCCTGTCGTGAGCCTGAAGCCGCGCGCTTAGGCTCTGATATGAGAGTTTGCCCGCGTATGGTCGGGTTTGTGCGGCCGCACTCAGGGTCAATCCTTTTGGCGACAGTCGCTGCCGTGAGCTATGCGGCCTTAGACGCCGCGACCTATGTGCTACTCATCCCGTTCGTTGACGCACTCTTTGTTAGCGGCGGTGCAGCTGCGCGGTCTTCGGGTGACAATGCTGCGCAGGCTCTTCTCGATGCGACTGTATACTCATGGGTGGACCTGAACGGTGATCCACTTATTGCCATCGAGCGGATCATTATCCTGATCCTTAGCGTCTTTCTTTTGAAGAATGTCTTTGCGTTCACCCGGGGTTACGTGCTAGCCCGAGCCGAGCAGGGCGTAAGCCGGGATCTACGAGATGCGGTGTATGATCATCTCTTGGATTTGGACTTGGGCTTCTTTGCGAGGACGCGGACAGGACAGATCGTCAGTCGACTGACTACCGAGATAGAGCAGTTCCGGACCCTCGTGACTCGCGAAGTAGGGCGCTTGTTTTCATCTATTTTCGAATTTTTGGGCGCGCTCGTGTTCATGCTTTTAATCTCTTGGAAACTAACGCTGGCTGCTTTCATAGTTATCCCTTTGGCGATGGGGGTTTGGGGTCCGTTGGTGAACGTACTGCGCCGGCGAGATAGACGTGCAATCGACCTTGGGGCGGAGCTTAACGCGCATATCGTTGAGACGGTTTCTGGAGTCCGGCTAGTGCAATCCTCTTCTGCTGAGGAAGCAGAGCGGGGACGCTTTCACCGTCTCACCGCAGACTATTACCGTCATTTTATGAAGGCTGAGTCGGCGCGCTCTTTGGCTGGGCCCATGACCGAGGTACTAGCTGCCCTGGGCACGGCGGTGATCCTCTGGTACGGATCCCGGTTGGTGGTTACTGCTGAGGTCACTGGGGCTCAGTTTGTCGGCTTCCTTGGATTGTCTCTCAAGTTGTATGCTCCAGTGAAAAACGTCGCAAAGTTTCCGGCGGTAGCGCAGCCGGGGCTCGTAGCTGCTGAGAGAGTCTTCGAGTTCCTGGACGCCGATGCTAAGGTCACGGACAGCCCCGATGCGAAAGCTATTCAAGGCTTGGAGCGCGAGATTGTCTACGACCGAGTTTCGTTTTCCTATCAACAAGGGACTCCCGTCCTAAAGGATCTATCCTTTAGAGTCCCTCGAGGCACTGTCCTAGCACTAGTAGGGCCGAGTGGGTCCGGAAAGAGCACCGTAGTCGATCTTCTGAGTCGCTTCTTCGAGGTATCAAGTGGTTCTATTTCAATCGACGGATTAGATGTGCGGGATGTTCGGGTGTCTGATCTGCGGTCTCTCATGGCGGTCGTGGCGCAAGAGACGGTGCTCTTTCACGATACGGTAGCTTGCAACATCGCATACGGCCGATCGGGGGTGACAGCCGATCAGGTTGCTGCGGCAGCTCAAGCAGCGAATGCGCACGAGTTCATCCTGGGGCTTCCTGATGGGTACGACACCGTTGTCGGAGAACGGGGCGTAAAACTGTCTGGTGGGCAGCGTCAGAGGATAGCGATCGCTCGCGCCATACTTCGAGACGCTCCAATTCTGATCTTGGACGAGGCCACAAGCGCTCTGGATACCGAATCTGAGCGGCTCATTCAGGACGCTTTGGCCCGACTTGTCGAAGGCCGTACGGTAATTGTTATTGCCCATAGACTGTCGACAGTTCAGCGTGCTGACCAGATCCTCGTCCTCGAGGATGGTAGTCTTAT
>DEBI01000055.1 GCA_002348465.1 Gemmatimonadales bacterium UBA2960
ACGATCGCACCGGCGAGGATGAGGTAGAGCAGGGCCCACCATGACCTTGGGGAGACATCCAAAAGCGAAAAGCCGACTAGCTCTCCAGAGGCCAAAGACAGTAGTGTAAAAATCGCACCGCCACTGAGCATTTGAGTAGACACGAGCATCGCCGGCCTCGGCGGGTTCTCCACGTAACGTGAGACAAGTGACCCGATCGCCCAGCACATGCTTCCAACCAACACTAATGATGCCCCTAGGAATTCCTGTCGGCCACCAGCACCAACACCTAGCGAACCGGCTAGTAGCCCAACACCTAAAAACCCAACTATCAAACCCATCGTCGTCCTCCTAGAGGGTCGATTCCCAGAGCCAAATCGAGTATCAAGCAACACCATCCACATGGGCACGGTCGCTACTATTAGAGCTACAAGACCGCTCGGCACCCATTGCTCCGCCACCACTACAGCGCCATTGCCTCCAACAAGCAAAAGTGTGCCAGAAATCGCCCCACTCCTCCACTGGACTAAGGTCGGCGCCGAGTCCCCTCGTGTTCTCAACCAGGTATACATCAGCGCTCCCGCAACAAGGAAGCGAACGGCGGCCATCCCCAAAGGCGGCATCGTCTCGATCGCGAACCGAATAGCTAGATACGTCGAACCCCAAATGACGTAAATCGCAGTAAAGGCGAGGATGACGGCAGTCATCCTCACCCTACCTCCATCATCTCCCCAACGGGTTGGGGCCGAGTGAGCCCTCGCTGAAAAACTCACTAGCTCAGGTAGCAGTTCAAATGAAGGCCGCACATGCGAGGAGCAATCTCTTTACGGTTATTCCTTCTTGGGCGCTTTGGCTCCCCGCCCCAAGCTTCGTCTTTGTCGGCCTAGTCCTATCCACGTGGGTCTTCTACGTAAGCGCCCGACCCATTTCTCTCTGGAGTTCAGGTGAGCAGAGCCGTTAGTTGACTCATGCTGTCCTTGGCATCTCCCAACAGCATCTTGTTGTTTTCCTTGAAGAACAGAGGATTTCCAACACCTGCATATCCTGCTCCCAAGCTACGTTTGAGAACTATCGTGGTCTCAGCCTTCCACACTTGAATCACTGGCATTCCATATATGGGACTAGACTCATCTGTCTCCGCACCGGGGTTGACCACATCGTTTGCGCCGATGATTAGAACCAGATCCGTCTCCGGGCAATCATCATTGATCTCGTCCATTTCGAGAACGATATCGTACGGCACACCCGCCTCCGCCAAGAGGACATTCATATGTCCCGGCAAGCGACCCGCAACGGGATGAATCGCGTAACGGACATTGCACCCCCTCTTGCGAAGCATGCCGGAGAACTCATTTACGAGATGCTGCGCCCGAGCTACAGCCATTCCGTATCCGGGAACAATCATGATACTCTTCGCGTTGCGAGCGAGTTCGGCCACTTCTTCGATATCGGTTACGGTTACCTCCCCCTCGATTTCCGCCCCCTCCCCCGTTGGATTCCCTCCGTCTGTTCCGAACCCTCCGAAAACAACGTTCCAGATAGATCGGTTCATCGCCTTGCACATAATGTAGGACAGAATCGCGCCACTAGATCCTACAAGCGCTCCAGTCACCAATAGCAGGTCATTCGCCAGCATGAATCCAGCGGCAGCGGCAGCCCAACCCGAATAGCTGTTGAGCAAGCTGACCACAACCGGCATGTCAGCACCTCCAATCGCGATTACGAGATGGACTCCAAGAAGGCAAGTGAGTCCTGTCAACATCATAAGAAACAGAAACGCACGACTGTCCGTTGAAGGGTGACTGGCCACTTGAAGTGCCGCCTCAATCCTCTCGACTTCTGCAACCGCTGCGTTGATCTCATCCTGCATGAGTCGGATTCCAGCCGACTCGTTCTCGATACGCTCTAAAACACCCTCCGCGGCCTGTAACTGCTTCTCCAGTTCGACCGCTGTTTCGGCTTGCGAGACTGTGTCTGAAACATAGGGAACAGCCATCCCAATGCATGCAAGAGCTGCTATCGCGTTGAGACCATGGCGGCCAGGAAGCAACAAAGGGGCTCCTGGAACTCGTTTACCAAAAAGCCAACCGCGCAACTTAGCCCACGCCACGATGGACCCCGTGAACGTGATGGCCCCAATGGCGACTCCAAACCAGATCTCAAGCAGGTGAACCAGATCACTTCCGTAACCCGCGAGATCTGCTGTCAGCCATGTCGAAATCCCGACCAACACCGCAGCGAGTCCTACAAAGCTATGCAGTAAGGCGACCAACTGTGGCATTGCTGTCATAGCCACCCGCTTGGCCATAACGGATCCAATCACACCTCCGACGAGTGCTGTCGCTATCAATAGAGTCCAGTTGTCTGAACTGATCACTCGGGTGGTTCCATAAGCATCCGGCACCACCAAGAGGAGAATCGTCGCACCAATCGCGATAACCATTCCAACGAGACCGTATGAGTTACCACGGCGAGCCGTCTCTTGATTAGAGAGACCACCAAGACTGAGAATGAAGAGAATCGCCGCACCCAGATATGCGACATTGGGTATAGCTACGAAGCTTTGGAGTTCCATCCTAGTTACCCTCCTTACGGAACATCTGCAGCATTCGCTGAGTGACAAGGAAGCCACCGGCTATGTTGATGCTGGCGACCAGAATCGCTACGGCACCAAGCACCGCCGCGGTATTCACTTCTGTGCCAGCTACACCTAGCAACCCACCCACGACGATGATCCCGCTGATCGCATTCGTCACACTCATCAGAGGTGTATGCAAAGCCGGCGTCACACTCCAGACAACCTGCCATCCAATGAAGCAGGCTAGGAGAAACACAGTGACCTGCTGAACAAAATGAGGGACAGGAGCGCTCTCAGCTGTAAAACCAATCAGCGCAAGCACTACGGCAAGCGTGAGGGCAATCACATTACGAGGCCCAATCGCCATAGGCTCATTCGACGCGCCATGACCGTGCCCGCTGTTCTTCTTGGGCTGCGGAAGATCAGCAACTACTTCGGAGTCCCCCTTACCCTGACTCGTGACTGGAGGTTTTTCGGGATCGGGAGGAGGAGGCCACGTTAGAGTCCCCTGCCGCACTACTGTGGATTTTCGCACTACTTCGTCTTCAAAATCGACCTTGAAGTCTCCAGCACCACCCATGTCCGCTAGAAGATTGACGATGTTCGTCCCAAAAAACTGGCTCGCATGGGTAGGAAGCCGGCTGGTTAAGTCTGTGTACCCAACAACATGCACTCCGCTACTCACCACTACCTCACCGGGGACAGTGGCTGTGCAATTCCCCCCTTGTTCGGCAGCTAGATCGATAATGACTGATCCCGGCTTCATGCTGTCGATCATATCTTGCAAAATGAGTTCTGGGGCCTTTCGTCCCGGGATCAATGCTGTCGTAATGATGATGTCTACCTCTTTCGCCTGATCCGCAAAACATTCGAGTTCGGCCTTAAGGAACTCATCACTCATGATGTTGGCGTAGCCCCCACTGGATTCCTGAGACTCGTCCATCGGAACATCAAGCATGAGGAACCTTGCGCCCATACTCTCCACCTGCTCCTTGCACGCCGGTCTAACGTCGAAAGCTCGGACCTCAGCTCCTAAACCCCTAGCTGTACCAATCGCGGCGAGACCAGCTACACCTGCTCCGATCACCAGCACCTGCGCAGGACGAGTCTTCCCGGCTGCAGTGATTTGGCCGCCGAAAAAACCTCCGTATAGGTGGGCTGCCTCCAGCACGGCGCGGTAACCGGCGATGTTCGCCATTGAACTGAGGACATCCATCTTTTGAGCACGAGTGATGCGCGGGATCTTGTCTAGTGCAATTGCTGTTTTCGAGCCGCTCTGAAGGTGTTCGACAAGCTCAGGATTCTGCTCAGGAAATAGCAGCGAGATCAGCGTACCTCGATCCGAAAGTGAATCCGCCTCATGGCTACCATCACTGCGGGCTTGAGGTGGGTTGATCTTGCATATCAAATCCGAAGAACTCCACAGAGAATCCGCATCTGACGTTATAGAAGCCCCAGCATCTATGAACATTTGGTCAGGGTAATTCGCAAGCCCACCTGCCCCTGCTTCAACACTTACCTCGAAGCCCATCTTGATCATCTTCTTGACCGTGTCGGGCGTGGCGGCCACGCGCCGCTCTCCGTTCAGAACCTCTTTGGGAATTCCTATGCGCATAACAATCTCTGGGGGTCTAAAGAAATGCCTTTTGGGATTGTCTCCAACTAAGAGAAACGTGGACGTTACGGTCTCGCTTAGGAACCCCTTGAGGCCTTACTCCCTTCACTGAAGCCCTCCGCGATTTCCTTTAGAAGCGCCCAAGTCTTCATCACGTGTCCTTCATTCGTCTTGATATTTCCGACTGCCAAACGCAAAACCACAAGTCCGTTTAAGACCGTATGCGTCAAAAATGCCCGCCCCGAATCATTTACTGCGTTGAGAATTTCATGGTTGATTCGGTTTTGTTCTTCCGGCGTTTCACCTTGAGTGCTACGGAAGGTAACTAGCCCTAGGTGGACCGGCGCCATTACCTCCCATTGATTCTCGTCATCAATCGCCTTCCCCAGCAACGAAGCAATCTTCAAGTGTTTTCGTATACGGGCTATCAGTCCATTCTGACCAAAATATCGGATTACGAACCATAGTTTGAGGGCACGGAACCGCCTTCCTAGCGAAATGCCAAAATCCATGAGGCTCCGAGATTGAGAGACCTCCGAAGACTGGAGATACTCTGGGACAATCGAGAAGGCCCGCTTCAGAATTTCAGGCCTTCGACAGTAAAGAACCGAGCAATCAATGGGAGTGAACAGCCACTTATGAGGATTGACGACTATAGAGTCAGCTCGCTCCCAACCGTCGAACCATGTTCGGGACTCCGGCAGCATTGCCACGGGCCCGCCATAGGCAGCGTCAATGTGCAACCAAATACCATAATGATCTGCGATGTTTGCTATCTCGGCCACTGGATCAAGCGCCGCTGTAGACGTCGTGCCCAGGGTCGCCACAATCGCGCATGGTTTCAGACCCGCATCCAAATCCTCAATGATCGCGGCATCGAGGTCATCGATCCTCATCGCGAATTCATTGTCAGTTGGGATCGTTCGATACCCTCGCTGCCCTAATCCCACTGCAAGCACACCCTTCTCTACGGAAGAGTGGGCCTGTTGTGATGCGTAAATCCGTCCCGGTGCCATCCCGAACAGTCCATTTTGATGGGCATCTGGCCACGTACGCTCCCGCGCTGCGGCTAGAGCGTACATGGTCGAAGATGATGCAGTGTCGTTGATCACGCCCTCGAAGGCAGCGGGGAGATCAAGCAGTTGCCTCAACCAATCTGTAGCCACCTCCTCCAGTTCTGAGGCTGCAGGTGCGCTTCTCCAAACCATGGCATTGACATTGAGTGCCGAAGCAAGGAGTTCTCCTATGATACCTGGACCCGACGCTGAAACCGAGAAATAACCGAAGAAGGCCGGATGATTCCAATGATTCATCCCCGGGACGATGATCGAACGAAAATCATTCAGAAGCGCCTCCATAGATTCAGGGGTCGACGGAGGCTCGGCTGGGATTTCCCTCTTGATATCCCCCGGCTTTGTTGAGGGAAACACAGGAAGGTCATCGACCTCCGCTAGGAAGTCCGCGATCCAGTTAACCGCCTCATGCGCGTACTCTCGAAATTCCTCGGGAGGCATGTCACCCAGACCGCTCGCCCAGCCTGGCTTCTCCTCATTCAACGGTGCTCTCCTTCTTCGGTTTTCCGCCGTTATCACGTGACAATCCAAAGCCGCCAAGTTGAGTTTTTCCTCATGATCAAACCCTTGGCGTAGGGGCACATAATACAGAAGCGAGAGTTCCGGCGGAACGACTTACCTCGAGCTCATCGGCTAAGATTCAGACTCAGAAACCACATTCTGGGTAGAGTCCCACAACCTCAAGTTCACCGTCACCGTCGTTCCAAGACCCACTTGGCTCTCAACCTCGATACTCCCGCCCCAAGCACGAACTACCCTCTGCACTATCGCCAATCCGAGCCCGGCTCCCTTTGAGCGAGTGCTGAATTGTGGCTCGAAGATTCGAGGTAATACATCTTCCGGAATCCCCGAGCCATTATCAGTCACTTGCAGGGTGACTGTCCCGGGGATGACACCTCGATAAGCCGAAATGACGACAGATGTCCCCTCACCTCCCGCGACCCGAGCGTTCTCCAAAAGATTTCCCAGTACCTCTTTCAGTTCGGCACTGCGTGCTACGACCAGAGGAAGTCCTTGTCGAATCTCCTGCGAAAAAATCACTCCCGACGAAGCTCCTCCGTACAGCACCATCACCTCTTCCACCACGTCTTGCAGCACTACACCGGTAAGTGGCATGTCCGGGGCGCCAGGGGCGCCGAACCGAGAAAAGGATTGTGCAATTTCCGCCAGTCGGTCTATCTCCCCTAGCATGGCGTCCGCGTTACGCACCAAGATCTCTTCAAAGTCTGGGCGCTCATCCTCCCATGCTCTTCGAACGTGCTGGATGCTGAGCTTTATGGGTGTGAGCGGATTCTTCACCTCATGGGCAACCTGCCTAGCCATCTCACCCCAAGCCAAAACACGTTCGGCTCGAAGTTCATCCGTCACATCATCGAGTGCTATAACCACGCCTCGCCTTGAGCCGAACCTCCCTAAGCTTCGTGCTCGCACTCTCACTCGACGGTCAAGCACTTGAAAGTCCGAGTTAGCTTCATCGGCTTCACCCTCTAGGTAATCATCAAGCCACACCGCGAAGGGATCCCCAAGCACGCCGTCTTCAGGAAGTGTCTTTCCGACCAAAACCCTCACACCTAGCAACTCCTCAGCTCGGGGATTCACAAGAGTAACCCGACCCGTAGGATCCAAGGCCACCATGCCAACTGCGGACTCATCCATGATAAGCTGGGTTCGCCGTGAGGTCCTCAACAGTTGACGACGCGCGCGGCGAACTCGGCCAACCATGCGATTAAACGCCCGGAATACGGCTCCGAATTCATCGCTCCTATGCGCCGGCAGGCGTAAGCTGAGATCCCCAGAGCCTACACTTTCCGATGCAATCTGTAACGCGAGGATAGGCTTCGTCAGAGCTCGGCCCGCTACCATCGCCAAGACTAGTGAAAGAACAGCACCAAGCAGAACGACAAAGGCAAGTAACTCAAGAAGGTCGGTGGTACCAAGGGCGCTAGAACCAGCTTGTAACGGGATTTGCACGGCCAAAACATCGTCGTCTGGAAGACGGCGGTAAGCCATTACATACTCCCAGCCCCCAACCGTCGATTCGCGAAACTCACGGGTTGTCTCATTTGAATCCAGAGATTGGAGCACATCATACGGTGTCCAGCCCTCATAAAGCCCAAGCTCAACAACTTCCTCCAGCGAGCCATCTCGCAGTTGGCCACCCCGGTACTCCAGTAAATCTGCTCCAACCTGGCTGGCAAGCCTTTCCATCTGACCGCCTAAGGCTTGGTACCAAACGGCGGCGTCCTCAACAACTCGCTCGGCTATAACCTGAGCAGACCGACGGGATGCCTCGTCGAGCGTTCGGAAAGCGACCGTCCCAAATAACGCATTGGCGAGCGTAAAGAAGCCAAAAAGGGCGATAGTGACCCTGGCACGGAAAGAGATCACCAACCTTGAGATCTCAATCTTCTCGCGGGCGGCCTCTCCGAGCAGAACTCTTCCGGCGAACCAAAACGAAAGAAATAGTAGGAGATTCAATACCGTAAGAAGAGAGACCCTCGCAACAGCAAGCAGAGTCTGGGGAAGCTCTACTGAATATCGGGCTCTGTATGCTGGTCCGGTACTAAACTGCATCCAGGCCTCGGCCCTCCATCCATCTTCTGTTCGTGAACGGACCAACCCTCCCTCTTCAACCTGGTCTCTGGGTAACGTCATCACCGTCAAAGGATCACGCTCAGTGTCTCCGGCTCCCCTCAGAAGGGGTCCCAGAACCGATCGGCCAGGCTCAATCGGAAATGGAGGTGCCACGGCCACAAGCAGGCGCCCTTCTGTGAGCCCGACTGTCAGGATATACCGCGCATCGTGGCGGTTCAGGTGGACCAAACGCACACCTCCGGCTCTCCTTCCCTGAGCCAAGACCGCCTGATACGGTTGCGGTTCCGTGTCGCTTGCACCGACTCGTAAGCCCTCACCCGGCGCCCCGTTCCTTTCCTCTATCTGCAACCGTAGAGGCTGACCTAGATCTGACAACCCACTCAAGCGCCAGCTCTCATAGAGGACCGTGACATCCTCAGCGCCGCTATTGTCCAGTGAGTCAGCTATTCTAGCCAAG
>DEBI01000032.1 GCA_002348465.1 Gemmatimonadales bacterium UBA2960
GACGGGGCGCGCCCAAACATGGCTAGAACTGATGTCCGCGCTTTACGCTTCAGTTGATCGGACACCAAACATTCAATGGGTCGACACGCCACGCGCCATTCGTGACGGATACCAGTACTTCACGCAAGCCGACATGACGAAGTTGCGCAGAGCTGGATACACCAACCCCTTCGCTTCCGTTGACGAAGGAGTGTCGGACTACGTCCAACACTTCCTATCAAAAAAAGACCCGCATAGATGACAAACACGGCTAGTCCCCGAACCAATCGCCATGGATCGATCCGGGGACTGAGCCCCTAACAAAGTGTGCTAGGCTAAACTTCTAGTGGTCTTCAACGTGAGCGTGGACCGCGGCTGTAACGAAATCAGCGTGCCCGGAACCAACCGCTCCATGCATCAGCTTGAAAACAACGTCCGTCTCTCCAACCGCTACACCATGAAGATGCCCACCGAACTCGCCAGGTGTGTCCTGCTCAAATTCAGCGATTGATTCATCCTCCACATCTACCTCTAGGTAGTGGTCAGACTCTAGCTCGACCTGAACACCATCGTGGTCAACCATACGGATGTCCATGTGAGCTGTCTCCTCTCCAGCATGAACTTCCAGCTCACCTGTCCAAGATCCGGTATCTCCATCGTACGATGCAATCATTGCACCGCTGAGCCAGATCTGGACGCCTTCGATCTCCTCGCCGTGATTTTCTTCTAGCCCAGTGGTGTCACTGCAGGCTACAACCACAAACGGTAGGAGAAGGGCTGCAAAAAGCCGCCCGCCGAACCTCACCTTCTTCATTTCTTTTTCCCCTCATGCCGGCAGGTTTTAAAAAAGAGCACGTTCTAAGCCGGCCTCAGAACACGACTCGGTAATTAACAGTTACTCC
Organism: Gemmatimonadales bacterium UBA2960; assembly: GCA_002348465.1. GTDB lineage: Bacteria > Gemmatimonadota > Gemmatimonadetes > Longimicrobiales > Gaopeijiaceae > UBA2589. The sequence continues at coordinate 882 of DEBI01000032.1, forward strand.
TCTTCCCGCTTCAGGCATAAACTCCTTCACGCGAGAGAGGTGATTGCGATACGCCTCGTCAGTGAGATTCTCCAATGAGATAGTCAGCACGTTCAAACGACCCGCAATCGTTCGGCTTACCCCCGATACTAGGTCAAAACGCTCGTACCCATCGGTCGCAGTCTCAAACTCCCCGATCCGATCCTGCCTCGCGGCAAAAGTTGACTCGAGCCGCACAAACCAATCTGTGGGCTCATAGGCTAGAGCCAGCTGTCCACGAAGCGGAGGCATTAGCGGCAAGGGCTCCAAGGACTCGCGAATCTCACCACGGACATAGGCGCCACTTACCGCCGCCTTGAAGGCACCAGACACTACCCAGTCAATTTCGGCTTCGAACCCTTTGAAAGCCGCATCATCACCGAAATACTGATAGATCGGAAGGCGGGTTCGGCTGAGCTTACCTGTATCCTCCCCATAAACGTATCCGTCGATCCAATTCGCGAAGCCAGAAAGTTCAGCGTGAACCCGATTGCCCTCATCATGGAAGCGCATGAAGATGTCGAGTCCAGTACCAATTTCCCTTTCAAGGTCTGGGTTTCCAACATCGAATGAGTAAGCAGCTAGGTGTGGACCTTCTGAAAAGAGCTCATGCACATCGGGCGTCCTGAATGCTCGAGACACATTCGCGCCCATCACAAACCCAGGTTCCCAGTTGTAGAGTAATCCGACAGAGCCAGACAGGGACGCGAAAGTCCGCCTTCGCACATGTCCGATATCCGAGTTTCGGTCCTCTTTCTCGGGGGTGGTCTGGGTCCAATCGTAGCGTATGCCCGCCTCCAAGCGGACTGGGTCAAGATCGATCTCCTGATATGTAAACACGCCGAGGTTGAGTCGTTCAGAGTTCGGCGTGTAAAGGCTTCCACCGAAACCGAAAGACTCCCATGAGGCACGCCCCCCTAGGGCCCCGGAAGAAATCGGCCCGATGCTCCCGAACCTCGCGATAACATCAGACCCCGCTGACTGCCTCTGGAATCGAGTTCCCAGAATGGTTGGGGTTTCCATCTCAAGTTGGTCATAGTACGAAAACGATGCGTTGGCATTGAGAGTCGTAAACGGTCCACCTAGCTCACGGCGCTCCGTCACTGCCTTGAAGGATACGCGCTCTGATTCGATTCCAACCCCGGCTTCATGTCCACCTACAAAGCCCCCAGGGATGCCGTAATTGTTGACATGCCCTAATCCAGACAATCCGACGTATCCACGATCTCCCACCCATGACGTTCCCGCTGCAAGACTCCACGAGTCAACACCCGTATTTCCGAGGCTCCCCAAGGGAGTCTTGAGATCACCGGAAGTTCGATAGGAGGCTTCGAGTCGAAGCGGAACACGCTCGGCAAGGGGCAGAAACATCGAAGCCGCTCCCCCTGCCCCTGAAGTGACGGATTGTCCCTGCAAGGTCACCGTCCCAGTAACGTCCTCGGGAACGAAATCAGGGATCTCATCCCGGATCACGTTGATCACCCCCCCTATTGCGTTGCTTCCGTAGATGATCGCTCCTGGACCTCGCACAACCTCAATACGCCGCGCAGACATAGGATTGATCGCATTAGCGTGATCCGCATGGGTATTAGATACGTCGGTGATTCGGACGCCGTCCTCCAGAACCAAGAGTCGATCTCCAGACAACCCCCTAATGACAGGGAGCGAGGCTGCAGGGCCCATGGTACTGACCGCTATGCCAGGCTCAGACTTAAGGGTTGAGGCCACTGTACTCACCAGCTTCCTCTGGAGCTCGACTTGGCTGATGACACTGGTGGGCCTTATCGCCTGGTCTTGGGCCCGCTCAGAAAGCGCACCAGTGACTACAAGTCCCTCGAGTTCCAATGCCGACTCTTCCAGATCGATCACTAGACGATCAGCCATCGATATCTCCGAGATCACCATCTCTATCGGTGCGTAGCCTAAACGCTCTATCCGAATTCTGTCCTCACCATCGGCGAACTGAAGGCGAAAAGAACCATCCCCCTCGGTGATCACATAAGTGTTGGAATTAACCACAGATAC
>DEBI01000042.1 GCA_002348465.1 Gemmatimonadales bacterium UBA2960
GCGCTCTTCTAGGCAAGATTCGATAATACTGTCTGTCATAATTGTATTTTAACGGTTATTCTAAAAAATAACCAGTAAAAAGTTATTATACAGTTATATCGCTTGGGGCCTTGTTTGCGGCGAGAGGTCGGGGGAGATTTCTAGGCTTCATCTTCTCGTGATGGGGTGTGCATGTCTGGCCATGCCGCAGATATCATGTTTAGCCGGCCATGTTCGTCGAAAACGATCCCCTCGTTTTCGAGCAGCAAGCGCTGAATCTTCTCAGTCGCGCTCCCACCCTTCCTAGCACTCACTTCGCCTCGGGCGTTCACAACTCGGTGCCATGGCACGTCGCTACCGTGTGGCAGGGCTGCCAAAGCGTATCCGACCTGACGCGCTTGTCCGGGAAGCCCGGCCAAGCGCGCGATGACGCCATACGAAGAAACGCGTCCTTCGGGGATTGATCTCACGACGTCATAAAATTCTTTATAGGAAGTCATCGCTGCATCCTGTCACAGTCATGGAGCGCCCGCAAACCAGGCCTGATACTTCGAACGTTAGCGCCTATCACGAGCACGCGGCTTGCACTCTTCACTTGACCTTACGGTTCGGGCGGGTACCGTTCACCTTCATGATGAGCCTTTTGGACGAATACCGTGATCGCGACCTCCTACAGGACTCGACTGAGGGTGTCTCGGAACACCTGCTAGAAGAGTCGCGCAGGATCTATATCGGATTTGATCCGACCGCCCCAAGTCTACACCTCGGTAGCCTTGTTCCAATCATGGGGCTCGTGCACGCGCAGAGAGCGGGCCACACCCCGATTGCTCTAATTGGTGGCGGGACTGGTCTGATAGGTGACCCTTCGGGCAAGAGCGCCGAAAGACAACTCCTGACCAAGGAGCTTGCAGCAGAGAACGCGGCGAGCATTCGCGGTCAGCTGGAGCATTTTTTGGATTTCGAAGTGAAATCCAATCCGGCACTCGTCCGCAACAATCTAGACTGGTTAGACGACCTAAGGGTTGTCGACTTCCTTCGAGACGTGGGTAAGCACTTCTCGGTCAATCAGATGATGGCCAAGGAATCGGTTAAGCGTCGAATTCAGAATGAGGAGTCCGGTATCTCGTTCACCGAATTTTCGTATGCCCTTCTTCAGTCATACGACTTCCTGGAGCTCTATCGCCGAGACGGATGTACTGTCCAAATGGGCGGCAGTGACCAGTGGGGCAATATTACCACTGGGATTGATCTCGTCCGTCGTATGGAGAAAGCACGAGCATTCGGCGTCACTTATCCATTGGTAACAAACTCTTCGGGCACCAAATTCGGAAAATCGGAAGCAGGTAACGTTTGGCTCGATCAGGAGTTGACGTCGGCGTTCCGATTCTACCAATACTGGATCAACGTAGACGATGCTGACGCCCTCCGGTATTTGAACTTCTTCACACTGTTGGGACAGAGTGAGATTCGTGAACTAGCGGATGCGCTAGAGAAAGAGCCTCACCGAAGGGCGGCACAGCGGGCACTTGCCGAAGATGTGACTCGTCGCCTGCATGGAGAAACCGGATTAGCGGCTGCAGTTCGAGCGACTCGGGCTTTGTTCAGCGGTGATATCGAAGGTCTGACAGCGGACGAGATCAAAGACGTATTTGCGGACGTTCCCTCTACTCGGGTCCCTCGGATCCAATTCGAGGGGCAAGGGAAGCCAGTGATTGATCTGATGGTAGAATCAGGTCTTGCATCCTCACGCGGCGATGCTCGACGTTCCGTCGAGGGGGGTGGTGTCTATGTAAATAACCAGCGCGTAGAGACTATCAATGCAGACGTGACCGCTGACAGTGCTATCGAGGGCCGTTTCCTTCTGTTGCGGAAAGGGAAGAAGAGCTACCACTTGGTGGCCCTCGTTAGGTGAAGAGCCCCTAGGTCGACATCCTACTAACTGAGGCCAGCTAGATCTGTGGTCCGAGAGAAGTGCTCTAGGCACTTGACCCCATCTCCCGGCGCTGACAACGTCACCAAGAACGCATCACAAATCGTCAACAGAACGAAATAAGGCAGGGGTAAGATGGCGCCGACCGTCGGTGTGGTAATGGGATCGAAGTCGGACTGGGGAATCATGCAGCACGCAGTCTCCACGCTCGAAGAGCTTGGGATAAAGACCGAAGCACGAGTGATGTCTGCTCATCGGACCCCGGATGTAGCTATAGAGTTTTCGAAGACCGCTGAAGAGCGTGGTCTTGAGGTGATTATTGCCGCCGCTGGGGGTGCCGCGCACTTGGCCGGGGTCATGGCAGCTAAAACCACGATCCCCGTACTCGGGGTTCCGATCCAGGCTTGGTCACTTGATGGGCTTGATTCACTGCTCTCAACAGTTCAAATGCCGAGGGGCATACCCGTGGGGACGCTAGCGATAGGTAAGGCAGGAGCTGTGAACGCTGCCCTGCTAGCCGGCCAGATCCTCGGCCTAAAATACCCAGAGGTCGCCGATGCAGTGAAGGCAGATCGTGCGAGGCGCAGGGATGCAGTGCTTGCCGACTCCGATCCGCGAGTCTGAGATAACAAGCGGGTTAGAATGATCTGAGTTGTTGTAAAGGAAGTTTAAGTGCAGTGTGAGCCGGTTTCCCAACAGACACGTCTTGGGTATCGTATCCGCTCTTGATTCGCCACCCCGATCGTTGGGGCGGCGGGTTTTTATTAGGTCAGAACGGGTCTCACAGGGCTCGAATACGTGTCCGGCTAGCAGTCGAGGAACATGATGCTGGAAGAAATCCGCGAAAGAATTGAATCAGAGATCGTGAATCTCACTCACGAATTGAATGTCGACTTGCCACAGCGCATCAAGACAGCGATGGAGCATGGTGACCTTCGGGAGAATGCTGAGTTCAAGGCTGCTAAAGAACGCCAAGCCTTTGTAGAGGCGCGACTGAATCACCTCACGTCGAGGATGACCGAACTTTCGAAAATCGACGTGAACCAAATGGCCTATGACCGGGTAGGCTTTGGCTCGAAAGTGAAGATCCGAGACATCGGCATGGGCGAGGACTTCACATTTATAATCACGGCCGGTGACTTCATCGACCTAGATGCGGGTCAGGTTTCTCTCGCTTCGCCAATCGGGCAAGGATTGCTGGGTGCGGCCGAGGGTGAGGAAGTTGAGGTGCAACTACCCGCAGGTGAACGCCGGTACAAGGTTCTCGAGCTTTCGACCCTTCCTCAGCAACTGGAGGGTAAAGACTGAGCGGGAACCAGGAAATGGCTCCCGGATGGAGGGTACAGGACCGTCGATCGAATTGATTGACGTAAGTAAGAGTTACATAGAAGGGAACCGAGCACACGGTGTCTTGGCGGATGCCTCGACGACCATTCTTCCGGGTGAGCGTGTGGCTATCCTCGGACCGTCCGGTTCCGGAAAGTCGACGCTCCTGAACTTGGTGAGTGGTATCGATCAACCAGATAAGGGAAATGTTATCGTGGGCGGCGTCGATATCGGGACGCTCTCGGAGAGGGATCGAACACTCTTCCGTCGAGAGACTATCGGTTTCGTATTCCAGTTTTTCAACTTGCTGCCCACGCTCACGGCACTGGAAAACCTGCTGTTACCGCTCGAACTTACCAATGAGCAAGGAAAGCTGGCTGAAGCGAAAGCGAGGCGCCTGCTAGAAGCGGTCGAGCTTGGAGACCGAGCAGACACCTTTCCAGACCGTCTTTCGGGCGGTGAGCAGCAGCGGATTGCAATTGCGAGGGCGTTAATCCACGGGCCCGGACTCCTTCTCGCCGATGAGCCGACGGGGAATCTCGACGAAGACACCGGTAAGTTGGTCGTTAGCCTGCTGGAGGAGCTAGTCAGTTCGGCGGGCGCTACACTGATCGTTGTCACACATGCACGTGCGCTTGCCGAACGAATGGATCGCGTCCTCAAGGTGGATCACGGGCGCCTAGTCGAGGCATGAAGTGAGCCTCCTTTCCCGGTCGAGTGTCCGGTACCTGCTAAAGCACCGACTCCAGCTGATCCTATCTGTGCTCGGAGTCTCTCTGGGCGTTGCAGTTGTTTTGTCTATTGACCTCGCGATCCAGAGTGCCCAAGCAGGGTTTCGTGTTTCTGCAGAGTCGGTTTCTGGCAGAGCTTCACATGTGATTGTCAGCGATGGAGGCTATGTCGACGAGTCACTAGTGGCCTCTTTGCGTATCGACTACGACCTAGCTGCCGTAGCGCCAGTAGTGGAGGGGTTCGCTTCATCTCCTTCCATACCCGGTCGAGCTATCAGAATACTAGGAGTCGATCCGTTTTTAGAGGGTCCTTTTCGACCGTACGTAGCTGGTGGAGCATCTGGTCTAGATGTCTCACGGATACTGACCACAAGGACGGGTGTCATTCTCGGAGAACGCCTAGCAGGTACAGCGGGCGTCGAAGAGGGGGATACACTTTCCGTTCTGGTTGAGGGAGAATCGTGGGATCTTCCAGTAGTTGATCTCATCAAACCAACTGACGAATTGACCCGGTCGGGTCTCTCAGATGTGCTTTTGATGGACATCTCTGGGGCCCAAGAGATTCTCCGGGTGTCCGGGAAGCTGAGTCGTATCGACCTTCGTATAGAAGACGGAGTGAACTCTTTAGCAGAGGTCCGCGAGGCACTCCCCGCTTCGGTGTCGCTTCAGAGGGCTGGGACTCGCACCGATACGATGAGCGGAATGATAGCTGCTTTTGACGTGAATCTCACGGCGCTAAGTCTTCTGGCGCTCGTATATGGGATGTTCCTGATCTATAACTCAGTGACATTTTCGGTCGTGCAGCGGAGAGGGATTTTGGGTCGGCTTCGAGCACTGGGAGTTACGCGTCACGAAATCCTCAGGATGATTTTGGTGGAGGCCTTGTGGATTGGGTCGGCTGGTGTGGCGATTGGGCTGACTCTTGGCTTCTTCCTCGCACAGGGTTTGGTAGGCATGGTGACGGCAACGATCAACGATCTCTACTTCTCGGTTGCGGTAGAAAGAGTAGAAGTAGAGCCGCTCATTGTGATTAAGTCGGTCTTGTTGGGTTTAGGGGCGACTTTACTTGCGGCTCTTCCTCCGGCGTTAGAGGCGTCTGGGGCGAATCCAAGGATGGCTGCGCTTCGCTCTGAGGTTGAGGCAAGAGCTCGCGTGCTCGTCCCGGCTGCGGCTGGAATAGGTGCTGTGCTTTGCGTCATTGGAGCGGCTGTCCTATTGATCCCGACTCGCAGCCTTTCGGTGAGCTTCACTGCTTTGTTTCTTGTAATTACCGGACTGGCTCTGCTAACTCCTGCTGGTACGCTTATGATCACTCGAGCTGTTGGGCCGGTGGTCAGGATGTTAGGGGGCACACTCGGGGTGATGGCGGTTCGGGGAGTAGGAAATAGCCTTAGCCGCACAGCCCCAGCCGTTGCGGCACTGGTCGTTGCAGTCTCTGTGACCGTCGGGCTCGGGGTAATGATTCAGAGCTTCAGGGGTACCCTTAGCCAGTGGCTAGACGGAACACTTCAAGCGGACATTTATGTGTCGCTGCCGGGTCCTTCGGCATCCCGAGCGACTGGAACGTTATGGCCGGATTTGGTAGACGACTTCGTATCACACCCCGAAGTAGCAGGACATAGCACATATCGCGGGTTCGACCTCATAAGAGGGGACGACGCGTTTCGGCTAATCGCACTCGAACTCGATCCGAGGGGAGAGAGCTCCTTTGATTTCATTGAGGGACGAGCTGCGGATGTTATGGCCGGATTCAGGACCGGATCTGGTGTGATTGTCTCCGAACCATATGCGTATCGCCGAGGTGTTGGGGTTGGTGACATGGTTGAACTAACCGCAACATCGGGTGTGGTTGAGGTACCTGTGCTCGGTGTCTTCTATGATTACGGGTCGGAGCAGGGTGCGGTCATGATGGGGCGCGCACTTTACGACCGATACTTTGATGATCCAGGGATCACTTCACTTGGACTCTTTCTTCTGGACGGCGCGGACTCTGACGCGGTTGTCGAGGATCTGCTCGCTGGTGTGGATGATGGTCGTGCGGTAGTTGCCCGGACAAATGACAATCTTCGCTCTGCATCACTCGAGGTCTTCGACCGAACCTTCCGTGTGACAGCAGTCCTTCGTCTTCTGGCGTTCATCGTTGCGTTCGTAGGTGTGCTTAGCGCACTTGCTGCTCTTCAACTGGAGCGGGCGCGTGAACTCGGTCTTCTGCGTTCCATGGGTCTCACACCTGGGCAACTAGGCCGTCTAGTGGTGACACAGACAACGATGATAGGGCTGGCTGCTGGAGTCCTTGCTGTGCCTATGGGTCTGATTCTTTCCGTAGTCATGATCTACGTGGTGAACAAGAGGTCGTTTGGTTGGACGTTGAACATGGAAATAGGTCCTGAGGTGCTGGGTCAAGCCGTGGCGCTCGCTGTCATCGGAGCATTATTAGCGGGACTCTACCCCGCTTGGCGCATGTCGAAGACATCGCCTGCACTCGCGTTAAGAGGGGAGTGATGGATCTAGAAACGTTGCTGCGTGTCCTCCGACCATTGGTGCTCATCTCAGTTTCAGCCGGATGTGGAAATCCGCCCTCTAACAGTGCGGTAGTTGACGATGAGCCCTTCCTGTCTTTGGTCGAGACCTTGGGGGGAGCGGACACGGTCGGGTATGCTCGTGCAATGGAAACTCGGGACTTCCACTTTCCGGGAGACCATGGTCCACATGAGGATTTTCGGACGGAGTGGTGGTATGTGACTGGTAATCTCGATGCAGAAGATGGC
>DEBI01000052.1 GCA_002348465.1 Gemmatimonadales bacterium UBA2960
AATGGGACTCAAGCCACGACGGGGCTCGGAATCCTAGCGCTTGTGCGCGCAGAGCGTGCCCTAGCAGTAGCAGAGTTAGCATCGGCGATGTCTTTGGAAGCCCTTTTGGGGACCCCTTCTGCCTACCATGAGGAGATCCACCTAGCCCGGCCTCACCAGGGACAGGTTCATTCGGCCAAGTTACAGCGGCAATTACTAGCGAAATCCGAGATCAGGGAATCCCACCGGCATGACGATCCGCGCGTTCAGGACGCATACTCTCTGCGGTGTGTCCCGCAGGTCCATGGAGCGGCTCGACACGCCCTAGGATACGTTCGCGGCATTCTAGAAACTGAGGCGAATAGTGCTACCGACAATCCTCTCGTGTTTCCGTCTGAGGAATTGATCCTTAGTGGTGGAAATTTTCACGCCCAAATTGTGTCCCAGGCGCTGGACCTTCTAGCCATCGCGCTTGCCGATCTTGCGGCCTTCTCAGAGCGCCGGATCGAACGGTTGCTCAATCCCGATTTGTCCGAGGGCCTTCCAGCATTCTTGGCTAGACGGCCAGGAGTGGAGAGTGGCTTCATGATCGCTCAGGTGACTGCGGTCGACCTTTTGGCCGAACTGCGATTGCTCGCGGGTCCGGCTTCGATCGACTCAGTGACCACCAGTGCGAATCAAGAAGATCACGTTTCTATGGGATTAGCTGCCGCGAGGAAAGCTTATCGATCGGTCCAAGGTTTAGAACGTGTCCTCGCTATTGAGTTGATGTGTGCGGCGGAAGGGATCGAATATCGCCGGCCACTTAAGGCGGGAGCGGGTGTTGAAGAGACATGGAGCATTGTGCGCTCTTATGTTTCTCGCCTCGAGGGTGACCGGATGCTTGGACCGGATCTAGAGACATTAACGGACGCTATAGGATCGGGTGCACTGTCTGAGGTGTCAGCTCGTTATGACGTCCGAGATGACTGAGGCTTAGGCTAAGACTTATGAAGATGAAGATGATCGACGATCTGCCGGGTGCCCGGGAGGTGCGGGCTCCGCGGGGCACTGAGATTTCATGCAAGGGATGGACTCAAGAAGCCGCACTTCGGATGCTCATGAACAACTTGGATCCCGACGTGGCGGAGCATCCAGGTCGTCTTGTGGTGTATGGTGGCACGGGGCGTGCGGCCAGAAACTGGCCATCGTTCGACGCAATAGTAGACTGTCTCCGTCGCCTCAACGATGATGAGACTCTCCTTGTTCAGTCCGGAAAACCTGTCGGCGTGTTCCCGACACATGAACGGGCCCCACGGGTTCTCATTGCGAACTCCAACCTAGTAGGTCGATGGGCGACATGGGAGCATTTTCGTGAACTGGAGAAGCGGGGCCTGATGATGTATGGCCAAATGACTGCTGGCTCATGGATCTACATAGGAACTCAGGGGATCTTGCAAGGCACTTACGAGACCTTTGGGGCTATGGCTGCCAAGCATTTTGATGGCACACTCAAAGGAAGGTGGGTGTTGACTGGTGGTATGGGAGGAATGGGAGGAGCGCAGCCACTCGCTGCGACAATGAATGAGGGCTCGATGCTGTGTGTCGAGGTTGACGAAACGCGCATCCAACGTCGCTTGGATACGGGTTACTGCGATCGAATGACACATGATCTGGACGAGGCTCTGGAGATGATTGAGGATGCATCTGAGAGTAAGAGCGCCATCTCAATAGGGCTTGTGGGTAACTGTGCTGAAATCCTCCCCGAGCTTGTGGAGCGTAATATTGTCCCGGATATCGTAACGGATCAGACATCTGCGCATGATCCTTTGCATGGATACGTTCCCGCAGGATTGAGCCTCGTCGAGGCCCAGAGTCTAAGGATGGACGATCCGGACGAATATGTTCGTCGGTCAATGGATTCGATGCGCTCGCACTGCGAGGCGATCGTTGCGCTGCAACGAGCTGGAGCAATCGCGGTAGACTACGGTAACAACCTCAGGGGATATGCTGAGGACGCTGGATTCGCAGATGCATTTTCATATCCTGGGTTCGTTCCGGCCTACATCCGCGACTTGTTTTGTGAGGGTAAGGGTCCGTTCCGTTGGGTGGCTCTGTCAGGGGATCCTGCGGATATCCATAGGACTGACGAACTGGTTCTAGAAATGTTTCCGGAGGATGAACATCTTTGCCGTTGGATCAGGATGGCGAATGAGAAGGTCGCGTTTCAAGGCTTGCCATCCCGCATTTGCTGGTTGGGTCAGGGGGCACGAGCACGGTTTGGTCTCGCAATAAATAACCTCGTAGCGTCAGGTGAAATCAGTGCGCCCATAGTAATTGGGCGAGATCACCTAGATACGGGTTCCGTCGCTTCTCCAAACAGGGAGACGGAGGCGATGCTTGATGGAACAGATGCAGTTGCTGATTGGCCGATCTTGAATGCACTCCTCAACACCGCTTCCGGGTCTAGCTGGGTTTCGTTTCATCACGGTGGTGGGGTCGGGATAGGTAATTCTTTACATGCGGGGCAGGTGATAGTTGCGGATGGGTCAGATGAGATGGCGAAGCGGATCGAACGGGTTTTGACTAACGATCCCGGGATCGGGGTAGCCCGTCATGTGGACGCAGGCTATGAGGTCGCCCGTGAGACGGCTGAGCGCGAGAAGTTGCAAATTCCGATGCCATAAAGCCGATCAGGGCCTGGGTCAGTCTCACTCCAGTTGGCGCTATATCTTCTTGGCCAGATTCCGGGCGACGTCGGCGTAAGTGTCATAGATGTTGTCGGCCGCAACGTGACGGCCTTGCCGAACCACATGATTGCCGCCGGTGAAGACATCGGTGACGGGAGTTTCGTCGCCTGAGAAGATCCAGGCATCTAACGCATCATCCTCTGAGAGGCCTAGAAGGGCAGGATGGTTTTGATCGAGGATCACTATGTCAGCTCGTGCTCCTTTGACTAGCCTACCGATTCGGCGTCCTGAGGCCGTCGCTCCTCCACTCCAAGCCGCATCTAGCAGCGACCTGCCAGTAGATTTTTGCTGGGCACCCGCGGCTACGTTTCGAGTCCGTGTCTTGAGCCTTTGGCCGTACTCGAAAAGTCTTAATTCACTGGCAGGTCCGCGCCCGACGTGGGAATCGGTTCCGATCGCCCAGTTGCCTTTTCTATTTTGATATTCAAGGAAAGGAAAGATCCCATCTCCAAGATTCGCTTCGGTGGTGGGGCAGAGGCCCACAGTAGCCCCCGACGCAGCAATCCCAGCGATCTCGCCTGCATCAATATGCGTAGCGTGAATCAGGCACCATTTCTTGTCAACCGGAGCGTTATCTAAGAGCCAGGCAGCAGGGCGCGCCCCGTAGCATGAAAGAGCTCGGTCCACCTCTCTTAGCTGCTCGGCGACATGTATATGGATGGGAATGGTCGGATCCATCTTGCGTGCTGCGTCTATGGCGGTGGATAGGCTGTCTCCAGGGACGGCCCGTAATGAATGCAATGCTAGGCCGATACGAACTGTGCTGCCGGATGCTTCTGCGCCAAGAATTGCTATATCACTGATCAAGCCTTCGACATTGTTGAGAAATCGTCTTTGCTCAGGATCGGGCTTAACCCCTCCAAAATCGGATGCCTGATACAGTGTAGGCAAAATGGTCAGACCAATACCTGTGGCTTCACTCGCTTTTAGGATGCGGCGCGCCATCTCTACCGGATCTTCGTACGGTGTGCCGTCCTTAGCGTTTCGGAGATAGTGGAACTCGGCTACGGATGTGAAACCTCTCTTCAAGAGTTCGACGAAGAGTTGTGCCGCGATTGCTTCAACATCATGTGGGGTGAGCGAGCGCACGAAGGCATACATCCGATTCCGCCACGACCAGAAAGAATCTCCTGCTGGTGACCCCTTCTCTGCAGAGCCAGCCATAGCACGTTGGAAGGTATGTGAATGCACGTTGGGCACCCCCGGAACTGCTATCCCCGGTGTGTGTTGGGCACCGCGAGGTGTTGTTTGCGGTTGTACCGACGTAATCCAACCACCGGCATCCACCCCGATGCGAACATCGCGGGCCCACCCGGTTGGAAGCAGAGCAGAATCAAAGAACAGGTCGATCATGGCTGATGAGTGTAGATTGACAGGGAAGCGAACGTCAAACTAGGGGGCCCTCTGAGCGCAGTGGATATCGCGGTGATAAACGGACATGGAGCCACTATGACGGGTGCCGGTGTTGACCCGTACGGCACTATTCGTGATGTAACGATTCTAATCCGTGAAGGCGTCATCGATTGGATCGGGCCAGCTGGTTTGGTCCCGGTTGACGCTGTCTCCTCGGCGAGAGAAGTGGTCGATCTGGGAGGTGGGTGGGTTACACCTGGACTAGTTGACTGCCATACTCATATCGTTTTTGGCGGCAATCGGGCCAGAGAATGGGAGCGACGACTCGAGGGCGTTTCGTACAAACAGATAGCAGGGGAAGGTGGCGGTATCCTCTCAACGGTACTTGCTACTCGGAATGCAACGACTGCCCAGCTCGAGACGGACGCTCGGGCTCGTTTGAATAAAATGATTGATCAGGGGGTCACGACGATTGAGGTTAAGTCAGGCTACGGCCTAGACCTTCCAAACGAGATGCGGATGCTTGAGGTGGCCAGGGGTCTTTCTGAGCTGGGGGTCACAGTTTCCACTACTTTACTAGCCGCGCATGCCTTGCCGCAGGAGTACGTGAATAACCGAGGTGGTTACGTCGATCTGGTTTGTGAAGAGATGATCCCGTTCGCAGCCGGAGCTGGGTTGGCCGACGCAGTTGACGCTTTTTGCGAAGGGATCGCTTTCACTGTCGATGAGTGCGAAAGGGTGTTGCTGGCTGGGATCAAGCACGGACTCCCCGGCAGGCTGCATGCCGACCAACTTTCGGACCTTGGGGGTGCTTCTTTGGCAGCTCGTCTCGGGGCTCTGTCAGCCGACCATCTTGAGTACGCTAGTGAAGCTGGAGCTGCAGCCATGGGTGAGGCGGGATGTGCAGCCGTTCTGCTTCCAGGAGCGTTCTATTCCCTCGGTGAACGGCAAAAGCCACCCATCGATGTGTTTAGGGAGCATGGTGTGCCTCTCGTGGTAGCAACGGATGCGAACCCTGGCTCTTCACCAATAGTGCAGCCACTGATAGCTATAAATCAGGCTTGCGTGCTCTTTGGTCTTACGCCGGCGGAAGCGATAGCAGGAATGACGAGATTGTCCGCGGGTGTGCTTGGTTTAGAAGACAGGGGAGTCCTTGAGGTCGGAAGGCGGGCAGATCTGGCTTGCTGGAGTATTAGCGAACCGGCAGAGCTTGCTTATTGGGTAGGAGGGGTCCAGGCACAGGCGGTGATCTCCGGGGGCAGACGGATTCGTTAGGGTGCGATCGTTCATGTTGAACGGGGTCGATTCGCCATGGTGATCTTCTCTAGATCCCGTTAGTGCTGATGACTCTATTACCTCCTCGATCGTGCTGATCGGCTCCCGCTGGGTTGGGCTCGTCGTAAACGGTTAGAGTTTCGCAGAGTGGCCGGTGTTCTGGCCAACCCCATTCGCGCCAACTCTACTGGGGATGTTGAGGGATTCCGGGCTTGTGATGGTTGCACTCGCGGGGATGACATGCGGACTCTCGAAGATCGGTGATTGAGGGTAGAGGAACCTCTCTCAGCTTGCGTATAGCCACTCGAGTGATCGAACCGGTTAAGCCGCCCAGAGC
>DEBI01000005.1:0-2585 GCA_002348465.1 Gemmatimonadales bacterium UBA2960
CGCGACGAACTGGACGAGGTGTTCGCTGGAGACATCGCTGCCGCGATCGGTCTCAAGGACGTTAAGACAGGCGACACCCTTACCACAGAAAGTGACCCGATTATCCTGGAAGCGATGAACTTCCCGGAGCCGGTGATCGCTGTTGCTATTGAGCCTAAGACCAAGGTTGATCAGGACAAGCTGACCAACGGATTGGTCAAGTTAGCGGACGAGGACCCGACTTTTCGTGTCCAGACGGATCCAGAGACGAACCAAGTCATCATCTCTGGCATGGGTGAGCTACATCTTGAGATTATCGTAGATCGACTTAAACGTGAGTTCAGCGTAGAGGCCAACATTGGGCGTCCTCAGGTCGCATATCGCGAGACGATTAGGAACCGTGCTGAGAAAGTGGAGGCAAAGTTTGTCAGACAGACCGGCGGACGAGGTCAGTATGGCCATGTAGTCATCAACATAGAGCCGAGTGAGCCAGGGTCAGGGTTTGTTTTTGACGACAAGATCGTAGGTGGCGTCATCCCTCGTGAGTACATCAGTTCGGTGTCAGCTGGGCTTAAAGACGCGCTCGATTCGGGGATCTTAGCCGGTTATCCGGTTATAGACGTCAAGGTCGAGTTGATCGACGGGTCGTATCACGATGTCGACTCCAGTGAAATGGCGTTTAAGATTGCCGGGTCCATGGCCATGAAAGAGGGCCTCAGGAAGGCCCGAGCAGTCTTGCTAGAGCCGATTATGGACGTCGAGGTGGTGACACCAGCCGACTATATGGGTGATATCATTGGAGACCTCTCATCCCGTCGTGGCCGGGTGGGTGGCATGACCGACCGGGCTGGTGCCAGGGTGATTGGCGCATCTGTGCCCCTCGGTGAAATGTTCGGTTATTCCACGACACTGCGTTCCCTCAGTCAGGGGCGCGCTGTTTATACCATGCAGTTTGCGCAGTATGAAGAAGTGCCAAAGTCGACCGCGGAAGAGATCATGGCGGCGTCAGGCAAGAAGGATTAAAGGACCAACTTCAGCAGTAGATTTAAACGAATGTCAGACAGAATCAGAATTCGGCTTAAGGCATTTGACCACTGGGTGGTCGACCAAACGGCGGCGGATATTGTTCGCACGGCGCAAAAGACGGGGGCATCTGTCCGTGGGCCTATCCCCCTTCCTACGCGTCGACAGCGTTGGACTGTCCTTCGTTCGCCGCATGTAAATAAGAAGAGTCGTGAGCAGTTTGAAATGCGTACGCACAAGAGGCTCATTGATATAGTTGATAGCCGCCCGCAGACGATCGACGCGTTGACGAAGCTGGATTTGCCGGCTGGTGTTGACGTCGAGATCAAAGTCGACTGACGGAGGGATTCCGGAGATGCCCGGATTGATTGGAAAGAAGATAGGGATGACTAGGATCTTCGATGACGAGGGAGTGCAGATTCCCGTGACTGTTATCGAGGCTGGGCCATGCCCCGTCGTGAGTGTGCGTTCCCAAGAACGGGATGGATACCATGCCGTGCAATTGGGTTTTGGTGCCAAGAAGGCTAAGCGCACCTCGAAGGCTGAAATGGGGCATGTCGCCAAGGCGGGCCTCGAGGCCGCACCTCGACTCATGCGTGAATTCCGTACTGATGACGTTGAAGAATACGAGGTGGGGCAGAACCTCACTGTGGAGCTGTTCGAGGCTGGTGACCGGGTTAAGGTCACTGGTCGTGCTAAGGGCAGGGGGTTTCAGGGCGTGGTGAAGCGGCACGGTTTTAGTGGTCGTCCTGCCTCTCACGGTCACCCTATGTCTCGTAACCCGGGTTCACTAGGCCCGGGAACAGACCCGTCCCGCGTGATTAAGGGGAAGAAGATGCCTGGTCGCATGGGTGGGGACCGGCAGACTATCCGGAACTTGCAGGTGGTGCGTGTCGATGGTGAGCGCAACCTGCTTTTCGTTAAGGGCGGTGTTCCGGGCGCCCGTGATGGTTACGTCCTGATTTCGAAGTAAGATCATGTTTAAGGCACGCTACTATAAAGCAGACGGCAAGAAGGGGAGGGCGCGGGAACTGCCTGCAGCCATCTTCGACGGAATCGTCAACAATGGCGCCATGCACCAAGTGGTGAAGGCATACCTGTCAAATCAACGACAGGGTACGGCGTCGGCAAAGACCCGTTCTGATGTTCGCGGTGGGAGCCGGAAGCCCTGGCGGCAAAAAGGTACCGGTCGCGCAAGGCAGGGAACGATCCGAGCGGTGCAGTGGGCGGGTGGTGGTGTTGCATTTCCCCCTATCCCACATTCTTGGCGAAAGCGAGTGCCTAAGAAGGTTCGATCTCTGGCCCGTCGCTCGGCACTCAACGATCGTGCTGAGCATGATCGTGTGGTGCTCGTCGAGCTGCCGACTATGGAAGTCCCCAAAACTAGGGACCTAAGGGACTTCTTGAGTGTGCTGGGTCTAGAGGGCAAGACTCTGATCCTAACTGATGGCATCAACACCAACATACACCGGTCTTCCCGAAATCTTCAGGGAATTGAGGTTCTCCCTTTCGGCACCGAGTCTGTCTATGACGTGCTATGGGCGAACACGGTCGTGATTGAATTGGGGGCGCTTGATCAGGTG
>DEBI01000005.1:2959-5725 GCA_002348465.1 Gemmatimonadales bacterium UBA2960
GCCGAGAGCTCCGATGAGGAAGAGGCTGTCGCAGAGCCTGCTTCCGATGAGGGAGAGGGGGAGTAGCCTAATGAGAGAGCCATACGAGATCATTATCGCACCGGTCGTGACTGAGAAGTCCACCGATCAGATGGAAAACAACACCTACAGCTTTGTTGTCGCTAAGGACGCGAATAAGATTGAAATCGGCCATGCGGTTGAAAAGTTGTGGGATGTCACGGTGAAGGATGTTCGGACTATGCGCTATGCTGGCAAGGCGAAGCGGGCTTTCATGGGCCGCATGTCCCGGGGAGCAGGCCTGGGACGTCGTCCTTCCTGGAAGAAAGCCGTCGTCCAGCTGTCTGAAGGCGACTACATTGAGCTTTACGAGGCCGGATGATGGGCATCAAAAAATTCAGGCCGATGACGCCGGGAACCCGCACCCGCTCGATACTCGACAACGAGGTGCTGACGCGGAAAGGTCCGGAAAAATCACTAACAGAATCGATGAGCAGCTCCGGTGGTCGTAACCACCACGGACGTATCACGACACGTCGTCGTGGAGGCGGCCACAAGCGCCGTTATCGCATAGTCGACTTCAAGCGTAACAAGTTCGATGTGCCAGGCACCGTGGCTCACATCGAATACGATCCAAATCGTTCTGCCAACATCGCTCTGATTCACTACTCAGACGGTGAAAAGCGTTACATCATCCATCCTAAGGGTTTGGGTATAGGTGATACGATCACAGCTGGCCCGGATGCAGATGTAAGGGTTGGGTGCGCGATGCCGATGGAACTGATCCCGCTCGGGACGACAATCCACTGCATCGAACTAAAACCCATGAAGGGTGCACAGATGGCGAGGTCGGCTGGAACGAGCTGTCAACTGGTTGCGAAAGAAGGGGATTACGTGACGCTTCGTCTGCCCTCGACCGAGATGCGGCGAGTGCACAAGCGTTGTATGGCTACGATCGGAGAGGTTGGGAATTCTGACCACGAGTTGACCGTAGTTGGTAAAGCAGGGGCGAACCGCTGGCGGGGCAAGCGTCCCAAGGTCCGGGGTGTTGCGATGAATCCTGTAGATCACCCCTTAGGTGGTGGAGAAGGACGTTCATCTGGGGGGCGTCCTCCGGTGTCTCCTTGGGGCAAGCGCGAAGGTAAGAAGACGCGCAAGAGGAAAAAGCAGTCAAATAAATACATAGTGCGCGGCCGCAAGCGCGGCAAAGCCACACAGTCGTAGAGGCGGGAGAACGATTTATGCCGCGTAGCGTTAAGAAAGGGCCCTTCATCGACGAGAAGCTTCTCGCGAAGGTCGATAATATGAACGCCGAGGGCGAAAAAAAGGTCATTAAGACTTGGTCGCGGGCCTCAACGATCTCTCCGGATTTCGTCGGGCATACGATTGCCGTTCATAACGGTAATAAGTTCATCCCGGTGTACATCACGGAGAATATGGTCGGTCACAAACTTGGTGAGTTTTCTCCAACTCGTCTCTTTCGAGGCCATGGTGGAAAACTCGCGGATAAGCGATCACGTTGATTATGGAAGCCAGAGCAAAGGCCCGGAACGTCGGGATGAGCGCCCGTAAGGTGCGTCTAGTCGTGGACCAAATCCGTGGAATGTCAGTTAACGAGGCGTATGCGCTTCTTCAATATTCGAAGAAGCGTGCCGCGGTGCCGGTGGGCAAGACCCTCCGCTCTGCTGTGGCTAATGCCCAAGTAAAGTCGCAGGACGAGGGCGAGATGATTGATATCGATGATCTTTTCGTGCGTGAAGCCTATGTCGACGAGGGGGCGACCCTCAATCGCTGGCGAGCACGGGCCCAAGGACGCGCATCTCCGATCCGTAAGCGCACGAGCCACATCACTGTGGTCGTGGATTCAAAGGACGCCTGAGGGTATGGGACAAAAGACACATCCGGTCGGATTCAGGCTCGGGATCGTTAAGGATTGGAAATCTCGCTGGTACGCTGAGCGCGACTTTCCACGCCTCCTGAATGAAGACGAAACGATTCGTAAGTACCTTCGTAGGCGGCTCACGCATGCCGCGCTTGCGATGGTCGAAATTGAGAGAAAGCCGAGCAAGATAGTGGTTACCTTGCATACAGCGCGCCCTGGCGTCGTAATCGGAAAGCGTGGCGCTGAGGTAGACAAGCTGCGCGACGAACTGGCAGTACTAACGAACGCTGAGATTTCGGTGAATGTTGAAGAGATCAAGCGTCCTGAAATCAGTGCTTATCTAGTAGCGGAAAATGTTGCGCACCAGTTGAGGCAAAGAATTTCTTTCCGTCGTGCCATGAAGCGAGCTGTTCAATCGGCTATTCGAGCTGGTGCTGAAGGGATCAAGATCCAGTGTGCAGGTCGACTCGGGGGTGCTGAGATAGCACGAACCGAGGGCTATAACGAGGGTCGGGTGCCCCTACACACACTGAGGGCTGACATTGATTACGCAGAAGTACCTGCTTTTACCACCTACGGCGTAGTGGGCGTGAAGTGCTGGATCTTCAATGGAGAGATCGTTGACGAGCGTCGTGGCCGCACTTACTCCACCGGCTCCTGATTAAAGGATTGAGGATTTAGACCATGTTATCGCCTAAGAGAGTAAAGCGCCGGAAGACTCACAAGGGTCGTATGCGCGGGATGGCTTTCCGGGGAAGCAAGGTCTCTTTTGGGGATTATGGCCTCCAAGCACTCGAGCCCACATGGATTTCGAATCGTCAGATTGAGTCCGCCCGTGTCGCTATGACGCGCCACATCAAGCGGGGAGGGAAGGTGTGGATCAGAAT
>DEBI01000005.1:6125-12469 GCA_002348465.1 Gemmatimonadales bacterium UBA2960
TGGGTTGCCGTGGTCAAGCCTGGACGGATCATGTTCGAGCTTGAGGGCGTGTCTGAAGAGGTTGCGAAGCGTGCTATGGAACTAGCCGCGGCCAAGCTGCCCATAAAATGCAAGTTCGTCGTACGCGAACGGCAGCTATAGGAGACAACGGACAAAATGAAGCCTGAAGACATTCGAGAAATGAGCGACGCAGAGATTGAGGCTAGGCTCAATGAACTCAAGGAGGAGCAATTCAAGCTCCGCTTCTCGAGTTCAATGATGGAAGTCGAGAATAATGCCCTGATTGGGCAGGTGCGTCGCGACATCGCGCGCATCAAGACGGTCCTTCGCGAGCGTGAGCTCGCCCAGAACGCGTGACGAGAGAAATGAGCGAGAACAACACCACCGATCGTAACCGTCGGAAGACCCGCACTGGAGTCGTGGTCAGCGATGCCATGAACAAAACGGTGACTGTCAACATCGAGAGGAGGTTCGCACACCCGCTTTATGGAAAGGGAATGAAGCGGACTAAGAAGTACCATGCCCACGATGAGAACAACGAATACAAAGTTGGTGACACCGTGCGCATCGTTGAGACGCGCCCACTGTCCAAAACCAAGCGGTGGCGGGTTGTCGAGCTAATCGAGCGCCCGGTCTGACCGATAGCCAGAACTAGAGAGACACCATGATTCAGCAAGAGTCGATCCTTCGGATTGCCGATAACACCGGAGCCAAAGCCGCGCTATGCATTCGGGTCCTAGGTGGCTCGCGTCGGCGTTACGCGGGCGTGGGCGATGTGATTGTCGCGACGGTTAAGGATGCGATCCCTAATGCGGGAATTAAAAAGGGAACGGTGGTCAAGGCTGTGGTAGTCCGCACTGCTAAAGAGAGTCGCCGCCGAGATGGCACGTACATCCGTTTCGATGACAATGCGGCCGTAATAATCGACGATAACGGTGAGCCCAGAGGGACTCGTATCTTTGGCCCCGTCGGTCGTGAACTGCGTGAGAAGAAGTACATGAAGATCGTTTCGCTGGCTCCGGAGGTCCTCTGATGGCCAAGCATAAAATTATGAGGGGTGATCAGGTCAAGGTCATTCGAGGGAATTACCGAGACATGGTTGGATCCGTCCTGGAGGTCTACCCCGAAACGGACCGTGTTCGCGTTGAGGGAGTGAATATGCGCAAGCGCCACACCCGCCCGAGTGAGCAGAATCCGGATGGGGGCATCATTAGCTTTGAGGGAGCGATTCACATCTCGAATGTGATGCTCGTGGATCCGGCTTCTGACGAGGCCAGTCGGGTGCGTATTAGAGTTGAAGAAGATGGTAGTAAACAAAGAATCTCCGTGAAGAACGGAAATCCGATACCGAAACCGCAGTAAGTCACGTGAGCCGGATACGCGAGTAAGCGCCCGGCCGGGAACAGCTAAAGAGGCAACGAAGTGGACAAGATTCAACCGAGAATGAAAACGCACTACGACACATACGTGCGGGCGAAGCTCCAAGAGGAGTTCGCGTTCTCGAATTCGCATCAGATTCCAACGCTTGAAAAGATCGTTCTCAACGTTGGTGTCGGTGAGGCCGCCAAGGATCAAAAACTACTGGTGAGTGTGGTAGAGGAATTGGAAATGATCACTGGTCAGAAAGCGAACACGAACCGCGCGAAGAGATCGATTTCCAACTTCCAACTGCGCGAAGGCATGCCGGTGGGAGCATCTGTTACCCTCCGTCGCGATCGCATGTGGTTTTTTCTTGATCGCCTTATCAGTACTGCGATCCCACGTATCCGTGATTTCCGGGGCTTATCAACAAAATCGTTCGATGGCCGTGGCAACTACACGATGGGCATTCGAGAGCAGATTATTTTCCCAGAAATCAACTTCGACAACGTCAAGAAGATTCACGGGATGGATCTCACGTTCGTGACGTCCACTCAGAAAGACGACGAAGGCTTCGCACTACTTAGTGCGCTGGGCTTTCCCTTCCGAGGAGAGGTGCCGGTTCAGGTCGGCGCTTCCGCATAAGAGAGAGAGAGAATTAGATGGCCAGAAAAGCGCTCGTCGAAAAGGGCAAAAAGAAGCCCAAGTTCGCGGTTCGGCATCGCAATCGCTGTCAGCGGTGCGGTCGCCCCCGCGCGTATCTGCGCAAGTTCGGGATCTGCCGGATTTGCTTCCGTCAGATGTCGCTTCGGGGTGAGATCCCCGGCGTGCGCAAGTCGAGCTGGTAAGGGGAAAGAGAATTATGATGACTGATCCTGTAGCGGACATGCTCACTCGAATTCGCAATGCCGGACAGGCGAAGCACAAGTGGGTCGACATGCCCGTTTCGAAGCTGAAAGTCGAGGTCGCAAGACTCCTTGAGGAGAGTCACTTCGTGCACACTCATAAGGTACTTCAGGATGGCCGCTTCGGTGTGTTGCGCATTTACCTCAAATATCACGATGAAAAACCGATTATCCGACACTTAGAGCGTGTGTCACGTCCTGGCCGCCGGCATTATGTCGGCAAGGACGAGATCCCACGCGTCCGCAACGGTCTCGGTATCGCGATCATGTCCACCTCCGCAGGAATCCTCTCCGACCGGGAAGCTCGTACCCAGGGCGTCGGTGGCGAGGTTCTTGCGCGGGTCTGGTAGAAACTAGAGGGTCAACGATGTCTCGTATTGGAAGAATGCCTGTTTCGATCGCCAAGGGCGTCGAGGTTAAGCAATCGAATGGCACGCTGATAGTGAAGGGGCCTAAAGGGACCCTAGATCTGCACGTGCATCCCGAAATGAAGGTGGTGGTTGACGAGGCTGAAGTGCGCGTTGAGCGTCCTTCAGACCATAAGGACCACCGTGCCCTCCACGGCCTAACCCGGTCTCTGATCAACAATATGGTGGTTGGCGTCTCGGATGGGTTCTCGAAGACTTTAGAAATCATTGGCGTAGGATACCGCGCTGAGGTGAAGGGAAAGGGTATTACCCTACACCTTGGCTTTAGCCATCCGGTCGCTTACGAGGCAGCTGAGGGTGTCAAGTTGGAGTGTCCGGATCAGACGACTATAATCGTATCGGGTGCCGACAAGCAGAAAGTTGGTCAGGCAGCCGCCGAGATACGTTCGTTCCGTCCGCCTGAGCCCTACAAGGGTAAGGGTGTCCGTTACCAAGGCGAACACGTCCGGCGTAAGGCCGGTAAGACCGCCGGAGCCTAGTGATGATAAAAGCAAGTAAGCTCAGGGGGAGTCGTGCACTCCAACGAAAGCGCCGTCATTGGCGGGTCCGTAATACGGTCGAGGGTACTACAGAACGGCCTCGTCTAGTAGTGTTCCGCTCGCTAAAGAACATTGAAGGTCAGATCGTGGATGACTCTTCCGGAAAGACGCTGATTGGTATGTCAACGTTATCGGAAGATCTACGTGATTTCAAAGCGGAAGGGTCGAACCGGCGGACAGAGCACGCTTTTGCGGCCGGTAAGCTTCTGGCAGAGCGTGCAAAAAAACAGGGAATCGATTCCGTGGTCTTCGATCGCGGTGGGTATAAGTATCACGGGCGAGTAAAGGCTTTCGCCGATGGAGCCCGAGAGGGCGGCCTGGAGTTCTGATGGCAGACAACGAAGAGAAACAAGAGACCGAAGCAGAAGCTGCGAAGACCACCTCCGCGGGTGGGGAGAGTCCCGCTCAGAGCGCTGGAGGTCGTGGTGGTGGTAAGGGTGGCCGTGGCCGCGGCAAGGGTGGCAAGAAGCGTGATGATCGCCGTGGAAGAGACAGTGACATGGTCGAGAATGTCATCTTCATCAACCGCGTTTCGAAGGTTGTGAAGGGTGGCCGTCGCTTCTCGTTCTCTGCGCTTGTGGCCGTGGGTGATCAGAAGGGAAACATCGGGGTTTCGCTCGCTAAGGCTAACGAGGTAGCTGAAGCGATTCGAAAGGCTTTCGAGCGTGCGAAAAGCAACATGGTCAAAGTTCCGATTGAAAATGGGACCCTTCCTCATGATATCGTGGGTGAGTGGGGTGCCGGCCGGGTACTGATGCGTCCAGCCGCGCCGGGTACAGGTGTTATAGCCGGAGGTCCGGTCCGCGCCGTTCTTGAAGCGGCTGGGGTGACCGATGTGCTAACGAAGAGCCTTGGGACTAACAATCCGATCAACGTCGTGCGCGCAACTATGAATGGTCTCGAAGAGCTCGTTACCGCCGAGCAGGCCGCAGAAGAGCGGGGAGTCTCTGCAGAGACATTGAGGACGCACCGTGGCTAAGAACAGTGAAGTGAAGAAGGTCCGTGTGACCCAAAAGCGCAGTGGCATAGGTCGCCAAGAGGGTCACCGCCGTACGATCCGCGCGTTGGGAATCAAGCGCCATCAACAAAGTGTGGTGCATGAACTCACTCCGGCCATTCAAGGGATGATCAAGAAGATCTCCTATATGGTCGAGGTCGAAGAGGTCGAGTAAATGGCAGAGTTACATGATTTGAGCCCTAGCGGTGGCTCCCGTCGCGAGCAGAAGCGAAAAGGGCGCGGGCCAGGGTCAGGAAATGGCAAGACAGCAGGTCGTGGTCAAAAGGGACAAAAATCTCGATCAGGCGGAAGCATACATCCGCGGTTCGAGGGTGGTCAGATGCCACTCATACGCCGAATTCCCAAGAGGGGGTTCAAGAGCCTGAATCGTGTCGAGTACCAGGTCGTTAACCTGCGTGATTTTGCAAAGTTAGATGGCTCTGATGTTTCTCCGGAAACACTCAAGGAAGCTGGACTCGTGAGGTCCCTGAAGAAGCCAGTAAAGGTTTTGGCTGTTGGAGACGTGTCTGCAAAATTCTCAGTCAGCGCACACAAATTTAGTGCAGCCGCCCAGGCCAAGATCGAAGCCGCTGGGGGCTCGGTTGTAGTTATTGGCTCTTCCTCCTCGGACGAGTAGGACACGGTTAAGTCATGGCGAACAATCCCATTGCGAATCTCCTTAGAGCTCCAGAACTCAAGGAGAAGGTTCTTTTCACGCTCTTTATCCTGCTGATCTACCGGGCAGGTGCGCACATCACGGTACCATCGCTGGATGTGAACGCGTTGAGGGCGGCATTTGGAAGCCTCCAGAACACGTTCTTTGGCATCTACGATATGTTCGTCGGTGGAGGGTTGTCTCGAGCGACAATCCTCGCTCTCGGCATAATGCCTTATATCTCAGCGAGTATCATGTTCCAGCTCCTCGCTGCGGTCTTCCCGACCATCGAGAAACTTCAGAAAGAAGGTGAGGATGGTCGTAAGAAGCTCACGCAGTGGACCCGCTATACGACCGTAGGGCTCTCTGCCGCGCAAGCCTACGGATACTCGGTTTTCTTGCAGTCAATCCCAGGTGCTGTCTCCAATCCAGGATTCAGCTTCATGTTTACCACGGTGGTCGTACTGACTGTCGGTGCCATCTTCGTGATGTGGCTTGGTGAGCAGATTACGGATCGTGGGATCGGCAACGGGATGTCGCTCCTGATTTTCTTTTCCATCATCGAGACTTTCCCATCGGCGCTAGGCAGGACCTATGAGTCATTTGCGCTGGGGGAAATTGGGGTACTGGCTCTAGTGGGTCTGCTGGGCGTCGTAGTCTTCATAACGGCGGCTGTGGTGGCGATGACGATGGCTGCGCGCAAAATCCCCGTG
Organism: Gemmatimonadales bacterium UBA2960; assembly: GCA_002348465.1. Lineage (GTDB taxonomy): Bacteria > Gemmatimonadota > Gemmatimonadetes > Longimicrobiales > Gaopeijiaceae > UBA2589. Next base: position 11,722 of record DEBI01000005.1, read on the forward strand.
CAGATTCCACGAAAGGTTGTTGGTCGAGGTCGGATTAGAGAAGGTCAGAAGAGCTTCGTCCCTCTGCGAGTCAATTCGGCTGGAGTAATGCCGATCATCTTTGCGCAGTCATTCATTGTGATTCCGGGCACAATGGCTGCGTTTATTGACTGGGGGTCTGTGTCCATGATGGCTGAACTCTTTCAGCCCATGACGAGAACGTACGATATCACATACGGCTTGCTCATTGTGTTCTTCACGTACTTTTACACAGCAATCATCTTCAATCCTGTCGACCTAGCGGAAAATTTGAAGAAGCAGGGTGCGTTTATACCTGGTGTTAAGCCGGGTGCGCGGACTGCTGAGTACATCGATCGAGTGCTCACTCGAGTGACCCTTCCGGGCTCGTTCTATCTCGCCATTGTCGCGTTGGTACCGTTTTGGATTATGCAGGGGTTTGGCATTCAAACGTTCTTTTTCGGAGGTACCAGCCTCCTGATCGTTGTCGGCGTCGGACTGGATACTGTTCAGCAGGCCCAGCAGCTCCTACTTCTGAGGCACTATGATGGCTTCATGAAGAAGGGTCGCGTGAAGATGCGCGGTCGCCAGGGCTACATGTAGTCTGACAGGATCAGGTGAGGTAATCCACATGACCGCTGAAGAATTCCCGAGGACGGGGATGGTTGTCGTGCTTCTTGGACCTCCGGGCGCAGGGAAGGGCACACAGGCGCTCAGGATGATCGATGAACGCTCTGCCGTGCACGTTTCG
>DEBI01000126.1 GCA_002348465.1 Gemmatimonadales bacterium UBA2960
CAGCCTAGACGATCGGGTGAGCGATTATTTACCTCATTTAGAGATTCGAGGTGAAAAACCTGATACCCCTGTCCTGTTTAGACATCTTCTGACTCACACCAGTGGAATGCCGGTAGATTTTGGCCCACACCTAGTGTGGGGTCAGACTTCCCCTTTAATGCTTGACGAGTATCTGCAGGACTCCCTTCGAGTTGAAACACCGCCCCTAGCAGGGGTGGTTTATTCAAACATGGCCTATTCGCTCGTGGCTCATTTTGTGCAAGAATTCAGCGGCGAGCGTTATAAGGACTATGTGCGCGAGAACGTGTGGAGCCCCTTGGGGATGCTGGATACCGAGTTTGATCTGCCACCAGAAATGGAGGAGAGGCTAGCTATACCCTATGTCCCGGATGAGGCAACCGGGAGAAACGTCGCCACGCAAAGACTGAAAGCGAACGTATGGCCTGCGGGAATCGTGTACGGAACAATTCACGATCAAGCACGTTGGGTGAGTTTCAACCTAGGTGATGGCATGGCGGCGGGGCGAAGAATCCTCGAGCCATCCTCGATCGAAGCTATGCAGACCCTTCAATTCCCAGAGATGGCTGGAGAGCCTATGGGAGGTGGCTGGGGCTACGAACGTCCGGGGTATGGACTCACATGGTGGACCACCACCCGAGACGAGGATACGTACTTTGCGCATTCAGGTAGCGTCCCTGGCTACACCGCGTTTGTAATGGGCAACCGCGCTCGTGGACACGGAATCGCTCTTCTTACGAACGGAAACCGGGCGCACCCGCATCTCGTGAGACTCAGTAATCTTGCAATGGATCTCATGGCTGAAGAATTGAGGGATAGATAGTGACGATTGAAATGCTCCCTGAGTGGGTAAACGAGTTCGTTTTGACCGCGCTGTTGCTTGTGATTTCAGCGGTTGCATACCGCCTGATGCTTCGGGTTACCCGTGGTGCGGTGCGGCGCGCCGCGTCGCACACAACGGCGACTTGGGATGATCGAATCATTGAGAGGAAGGTACTTGCCCGACTGGTAGTCGTTCTCCCAGCCTTGCTTCTCTTCTACGGCATAGGGCCAGCGCTTGGTCTTTCAGAGGCGAGCTCTGATGCTATGCCGACACTCTGGACTTTTGGTTTACTTGTTCAGAGGGTCGCACTCTCGACTGTCGTCATAGGAACAGTGACGGCTGCGACCGCGTTGCTCGAAGCGATCAATGATATCTACCAGGATCATTTTGCGGAGGCCAAGAGCCGCCCTATCAAGGGATATCTGCAAGTACTCGGTATAGCTCTGTATGCGGCTGCTGGGGTGATCGTAGTTTCGATTTTGGGGGACCGCTCACCTGTGGTATTCTTGTCAGGCTTGGGCGCGCTTACCGCCCTTCTCATGCTGGTTTTTCGGGATACGATTCTGTCGCTGGTAGCGAGCATTCAGATAATGTCTAATGACATGATCCGAATCGGTGACTGGGTTGAGATGCCTCAGGCTAATGCGAACGGAGACGTAATCGATATTGCGTTGCACACGGTTAAGATTCAAAACTGGGATATGACGATCTCGACCATCCCGACTCATAGGTTCATTAGCGAGTCGTTTAAGAACTGGCGAGGGATGAACGAGTCGGGAGGGCGGAGAATCAAGCGATCTCTCCATATCGATTTGGCGAGCGTTCACTTTCTGAGCGACGACGAAATGGCACATCTCTCTCGCTATGAGCTCCTGAGGGAGTATATGCGAGAGAAAGCCCAGCACTTGGAAGAGTACCAGGGCCGAGTCGTGCCGGACGATGTGATCCCGGAGCCTAAGCGACTGACAAATATCGGTACGTTCCGTGCCTATGTTGAAGAGTACCTGAGGGCTAGCCCTGCGGTGCATAAGGGGATGACCTTGTTGGTCCGTCAGCTTTCGCCTACGCCTCAGGGATTACCGATCGAGATCTACTGCTTTACTCGGGATACGGATTGGGACAAATATGAGGGGGTCCAGGGAGATATTTTTGATCACCTTATTGCGATCCTTCCTGAGTTTGGCCTGAAGGTGTTCCAAGAACCTGCCGGTGTCGACCTAGCCCAGGCTTTCGCGACTGGTCGGGCTAGGGATAAGAAAGCTTCCGGCTAGTCGGTGCCTGCAATCGAGCCTTGAAGGATTCCGAGGCTACAGAGCTACTGGTTACGTCCAACATCTATTTCAGGGGAAAATAGTTTCCCAATGACGACTTCTGCGCCCTAGAACGAACCCGGCTCCTCCGCCAACCAATCCGAGTGTAGCTCCCCAACGTACCGCTCCTGCTCGCTCGTCAGACAAACATGTTTCTAAATCGGAGCACTTGAAGGAGCCGATCATTAAGCCGAAGACCGATCCAACCAGCATCCCGCCGCTGGTGCCCCAGAGGGTCGCTTTCAGCCAGTTACTTTGCTCGGCTGCTATGCCTCTTATCGCAGAGAGGTCCACGTTCACGAGTGCTCCGGTGGCTATCTCCTCCAATTGAACGGTTGATTCTTGGATTGATAGGAACTTTACGTCATCAAGGATTCGACCAGGGGTGATGATCTGAAGAGGAGCGACCCTAGCTAGGTCGCCGAACAGCATCGTCAGCCTCTCGTTAGGCTCCACTGGTGGAGCCTGAGCCTGTGTGATGGCTGGACCCCCGGCAACCGCCACAAGTACCGAAGTCGCTGCCATGAGTGAAGGGGTGAGGGTCACAGCCCGGCGCAGGCGGTTGGTCAGGCTGGCTCCAGAATCAGACTGACGCGCTAACTTGGATCGTTCGCTCATCTGGAGATTAAGAACGGAGGCTGTCGCAGGGCTGCCCATATCGGAGCCTACATTTTGGGTAGCGTGACGCCGACTTGCTTCATGTATTTCCCTTTTCTGTCTGCGTAAGCCACTTCGGGTTCTTCGTCACCTTCGAAAAACAAAAGCTGAGCGATCCCCTCTCCTCCGTATACTTTTGCTGGCAGCGGCGTCGTGTTGGAGATCTCTAGGGTTAGGTAACCTTCCCATGTGGGCTCAAGGGGGGTGACGTTCACGATCAGGCCGCAGCGGGCGTAAGTGGACTTTCCAACACAGACGACCAAGACGTCACGCGGAATTCGGAAATACTCTTCAGTCCGAGCCAGTGCGAATGAGTTCGGTGGAATGATGCATTCGGGGCCCACTATGTCCACAAACGATCGATCGTCGAAGTTCTTTGGATCGACGATTGAGTTGTGAACGTTTGTAAAGACCTTGAATTCGGGTGAGACGCGGATGTCGTATCCATAGGAAGAAATCCCGTAAGAGATTTTTCCATCTCTGACCTGACCAGATTCAAAAGGCTCAATCATCTGGTGCTGCTCGCACATACGACGAATCCACTTGTCACTCTTTATGGGCATGTGACTTCGGTACTCCGGGTCAGGGTTCGGTTCCCCAGGAGAGCCGGCGGTCAGATTTGACCAGGCTCCTGAGCGAGGCGGAAGATACCTGTCTTCTCAATGGCGGGTCAAACCCGGACAGGTACGTGTCGGCCATGGGTATATATACCCGTAAAATGGGCCCCAATCTGTTGACACTCTAACACGGCCTCGGATACCTTTTTCCCGGTGATCGACGCTCGTGAACATTTTCACAAACCGCTAGGACACTCATGTCGGGAGCATATCTCCCCATTCTACTGCTCTTCGGGGTCTCGATTATCAATGCCCTCGGCATGGTTGTAACCTCGCACATACTGAATCCGCGACGGGACACACCGCAGAAGCTCATGCCCTATGAGTCTGGGATGATTCCCCTAGGGAGCACGAAGGCCCGTTTCTCGGTGAAGTTCTATATGGTGGCCATAAGCTTCATCGTCTTCGATCTGGAGACCATTTTCTTGATACCTTGGGCTGTTCAAATGCGTGAGCTGGGATGGAGTGCGTTCCTGGCGATGAGCATGTTTGTCGCGGTCTTGGCAATCGGTCTCTTATACGAGTGGAAAAAGGGGGGGCTGGAGTGGGACTGATCGACAAGATTCCCGGTAGCGGATCCACACGCACTGAAGGAGGTATGTTCGGGCCAGGAAGTCCGACCTTCCTGACAAGCAAGGTGGACGCTCTGATAAACTGGGGTAGGATGAATTCGCTGTGGCCGATGCCGTTTGGGACCGCGTGTTGTGCGATTGAGATGATGGCCTCAGCAGCATCGAACTACGATTTGGCTCGCTTCGGTATGGAACGGATGTCGTTCAGTCCACGGCAAGCAGACGTCCTCATATGTGCTGGACGCGTCCCCTACAAACTGGCTCCCGTTCTTCGCAGGATTTGGGATCAGATGCCTCAACCGAAATGGTCGATATCAATGGGTGCCTGTGCTTCGTCTGGAGGTGTCTTCGACGTGTACTCAATGGTGCAGGGGATCGACACGATTATTCCGGTGGACGTCTACATCCCGGGATGTCCGCCGCGTCCTGAAGGGCTGATCTATGGCCTGATGATGATTCAGGAGAAGATCAGACAGGAGAGCCTCTCAAGGCATTTTGAGCATAGGGCAGAAGATCCGACACTGGTGGCGCAGCCGCGTGCGAATGAGGATGAAGTCATCGGACTGAGCGGTCCCTTCGGCAACTCAACGCAGCAAGAGCAACTGTCGACTGGTACATCAGAGGTCGCGCCGTCAATCGAAGACCATCTCCTCTGACCTCATGGCTGACGAACGCGGATCGGATCTAGATATAGTGGTTGATGGCCCACTTGAGTCTGACGGTGGGCAAGTCCTCCATGAGACATCGAGTGGAGACCCTTCGCTGCATCCAAGCGTAAAATCCCTTCTCGAAGCCTTTCCCGATGAAGTGCAGCGTCATCAGCTAACAGCTGGTGACCAATGGGTCGTGTGGGTGGGACCCGAAAGGATCCACGAGATTCTGACCTGGCTTAAAGAGGATGGGGCTCAAGCATATGACATGATGTCTGACGTTACGGGTGTCGATTACGGAGGTGGTAGGCCGGTGGAGGTTGTTTATCAGATGTTCTCCACGACGCATGGCCGGGCTCTGCGGATCCGTTGCCCGATTCCGCTTGAAACTATGGAGACCGACTCGGTCTATGACCTTTGGAAATCAGCGGATTGGTTGGAGAGAGAGGTTTACGACCTGTTCGGCATCACTTTCAATGGTCATCCGGACCTGCGCCGGATCTTAATGCCAGATGACTATGCAGAGGGGCATCCACTGCGAAAGGATTTTCCACTTCGTGGACGGTTTTCGCGGGCGGAGCAGACTAGGCGCGCGCTCACGCAGAACGTGGAGCGATTTTACTCGACTGAGGACCTTAAATCGGGAGAACCGCAGGAGGTTGAGGTAGCTGAGCGGAGTGCTGCTCCTGTGAACACATCGAATGACGTGCCGGGGTCACACCTAAACGGAGAGGGGCTCTAATGCCGTCGAGGACTGTGGAGTTCCAGGTAGGCCAGGGTAGCGAGATGGGAGTGGGCGGCGGCGGGACCTTGAGTCCGCTTGTTCCCTTTGATATAGAGGAGCCCGAGCTAGGTACGGAACAGATGCTCATCAACATCGGGCCACAACACCCCGCCACACACGGCGTACTTCGTCTCGTATGCGAACTTGATGGCGAGACGGTCACGAGTGTCACGCCTCACATTGGCTATCTGCACTCGTCCTTCGAGAAGCTCGGAGAGTATAGGACCTGGAATCAAATCGTTCCGCTAACTGATCGCATGGACTACCTCGCGCCTCTTATCTACAACTGCGCGTACGTGATGTCGGTTGAAAAGCTGATGGGTATAGACGTTACGGAACGATGCAAGGTCGTTCGTGTCATCCTGATGGAGCTTGATCGGATCTTTGGGCACCTCCTGTGGTTGGGAACTACAGCAATTGACGTAGGTGCGTTTACGCCATTCCTGTACAGCTTTCAGCAGCGTGAGAAGATCTATTCTTTACACGAGGCACTGACAGGTGCGCGGATCACGACCTCGGCTACTCGCGTGGGGGGGATGATGGCTGATCTGCCTGAAGGGTGGCTTGGCCAACTGGGGGAATTCCTCGATAACTTCCCAAAGACGCTAGCTGAGGTACACCATCTCCTGACTGGGAACCAGATCCATATCGGGCGAACTCAGGGCGT
>DEBI01000084.1 GCA_002348465.1 Gemmatimonadales bacterium UBA2960
GTAATTACTGACCAGTCTCCGGTTTTCTTCCAGTCCCGTCTATTGGAGGCCGGTAAGCGGGCTGTGAGCTGCCGTTTAGAGGCGGTCGACAGTGTTGGCCTATTACCTTTGGCTGCACCGGGACGAACGTTTTCGGCAGCATATCATTTTCGCCGATATTTGCAGAAGGAACTCCCAAATCACCTCGTCTCCAAGCCGAACAGCGATCCTCCCTCAAGCAAACGACTTAAGAGTTTAGAGGGACTTCCTGAAGCGTTAGTGGACAGATGGCCAATGGCACGCTTCGAAGAGAATGCCTTGGGAAGAAGCCTGCTGGTTGGGCTTGATGATATACCGATCGATAGAAGTGTTTCGGCGGTAGCGTCGATTGGAGGAGAAACAGAGGCAAGGGAGCGCCTGAGGACATTCTTGCACGGAGGTTTGTCGCAGTATGCCGACGATCGGAACCATCCAGACTTGTCTGGAACGAGTGCCCTTTCCTCTGCGCTGCATTATGGCCACATCTCAGTGCATGAGGTGTTCCAGTCGTTGACTGAGGCAGAGGGGTGGACGCCGTTACGTATTGCGCCACCGAACGACGGAAGGAGGCGGGGTTGGTGGTCTATGAGTGCCTCGACCGAGGCTTTTATAGACCAGCTCGTCACTTGGCGCGAACTGGGTCAGGGGTACTGTCACTATGAAGAGGATTATCAGTCTTATGAGAGTTTGCCTGCATGGGCATTAGAAACTCTTGAGTATCACAGTACGGATCGTCGACCTTGGCTCTATAGCTATGAAGATTTCGAAGCCGCAGCCACACACGACGAGATTTGGAACGCTGCGCAGCGTCAGCTGGTCGAGGAGGGTACGCTTCACAATTACTTGCGGATGCTCTGGGGCAAGAAGATTCTGGAGTGGTCGGCGCATCCACGAGAGGCGCTCGACACCATGATCGAGCTGAATAACCGGTATGCTCTTGATGGAAGAGATCCAAACTCTTGGTCCGGTATCATGTGGGTTATGGGCCGCTTTGATCGTGGGTGGCCGGAGCGTCCGGTGTTTGGAAAGGTTAGATCTATGAGTTCGGATTCCACGAGACGAAAGGTCAAGCTCACGGACTATCTGAGTCGATGGGGTGAACAGGCTAAGCTGTTATAAACAGGTTGCTGAGCGGAGTTCTGGGGATGCCGATGTAGGTCCGGTTTGCTCCTCTTTGAGGACGTCCCAGTTCCGGACTAGCGTGCTCGACTTGGGTGCTGGCTTCATAAGTGATTACGATGACGTAGGTGACGAGTGATCAATCAGAATTCGACCAGATTTATGCTTCGAGTCATCCTTTGGGTTTTGACAGGTGCTCGGGTATTTGTGCTCGTCCCGTTCTTCCTACAGGCCGGGATTACGGCCCATGAGTTGGCCAGGGCCGGTGCGGACTACTCTACTCAGAGAGCGCTCACCGTTGGCCTGATCGTGCTTATGGGGGTGACTGATCTTTTAGATGGTTGGGTTGCACGTCGGTTTGGCCTCGTGTCGCAGTTGGGTGCGGTAGTCGATGCAGTGTCGGATAAGTTGGTCCAAATAGTCCTGGTTTGTTTTTTCTCTCTAATCATCGGGCCCGCATTCACGACACTACCCCTTTGGTTTCTGATTGTGGTGTTTGGTCGAGATCTAGTCTTGTTGGTCGGAGTGACGATGCTGCGAGTTCGTTATGGGCCTCTTCGGGTTGTGCACCAGAATCACGGGCGGATCTCGAGTTTGCTGATGTTTGGGGTGGTCACTTGGTCAGCGCTCGGTCTGCCCGCGTTTGGCTTGTTGCCGCTCATGCTGATTACCGCTGCTATTTCGGTGTACTCAGCGGTGGTCTACGCGTTTGACGGAGCAGCTCAGGGACGGGCTAAATCCCGAGGCTAGGTCTGGTTCAGTAGGCTTCACAGAAATGCACTATCGCTCTTGAGAGAATTCGAGCCATGGACTCGAGTTGATGGACTTCCACCCATTCATCCGGTCGATGAGCCCTACGGATGTCGCCCGCACCAAACAAGGCTACGGGCTTATCAAGAAGCCGTTTGAAGAGTCCCGCGTCAGCACCGAAGGTAACCCCTCGGATGGCGGCAACATGTCCTGGCTCTCGCTCCACGGATTCGCAGAGACGCTGGATGAGCAAGTCGTTTGTATTCGTTCGAGCGGGGAAGAAGCGTCCTCCCCACCACTCTACGACAGGGGGGTGCTCCGACAGGAAAGGATGTGCTCTTGCGGCTTCTTCTACAGCAGCCTCGAACTCGGATCGTGCATCTTCTAGGGATTCGTCTGGATGAACGCCCATACGCCCTTCCATCGACACGTGGTCCGGAACCGACGAAGCCCAGTCCCCACCACTCACAGTCCCGATACTGATAGGAAATGGGATCGTGTAGTCGGCAAAGAGAGGATCTGGGTCGTTGTTTAGGTTACGCGAGGTCTCGAGTTCTTCGATCGCGCGGTACAGTCCGAAAGCGTTTTTAAACGCACTCACACCTTCATCACGAACCGCACCGTGTGCGGCTCGCCCGGGCACGTGAATTCTGAAGTTGATGCAGCCAGCCTGTACTGAGGCAACCGTCAAGTTCGTGGGCTCGAGCACGATAGCACCGTCGGTTTCACCTTCCCGGAGAATAGCTGCGAGTGTGCCTAGTCCTCCATCTTCTTCTGCGATAACACTCTGAAAGCGCACCGACCCGATTAAATTTATACCAGCGTCTGATACTGCCTTTAACGCAGCAAGACCGGCAGCGATCTGACCCTTCATGTCGAGGGATCCGCGTCCGTAAAGGCGGCCCTCTTTGATGACTGGATCGAGCGGCGGATGCGTCCATAGGGATGAGTCACCTGGCGGCACCACATCGACGTGTCCGTTGAGGATGAGCGAACGTCCAGTGCCGTCACCTATTAGCCTACCGGTAACTCCCAAAGCTTCCTCCCGATCGATTTCCCAAGACGCCGCTGGATGGCATTTCAGAGCGGGTAGGTCGATAGGCCATACGTCTGTCTGGAGTCCGATGTCGGCCATAATACCAGCGACGGCGCGCTGAGCATCAGATTCATTACCTGCCCAGCTGGGGATGCGAATGAGGGTGCGCGCAGTGTTGAGCAGGAAGCCCATGTCGACTGCGGCGGCTGCCTCTTCTGCTAAATGGTTCAAATAGGTACAGCCGAGATTAGGGAAACGGTGCAGAGCGAATTGCGGGAGTAGTTGATTGAGCCTGAAATGATATCTGGTACTCCTTCATCCGCTCAACTCGAAGTAATCGATGGTTGCTGATGGCGCTCGGCTAATTTGTCTCCATCCAGGTATGCAGAGTCTTTTGGTCCGTGTTTGTCCCCATAGCCGGATCTTTGCAGTCCACTTAATCTGTGGCGTGGACTATCGTCCATGCCTCTGTGATTGAGGGAACCTTAATACCGTAACAGGTGTCCGTCTCGCCATGCGACAGTGCTAGAGGCAAAAGCCTTCTGCAGTAGTTCAGGAGAAATTGAGATGTTTCGACGTTTTAAGCCGGTCTTTTTGTTCCTCGCAATCGCGACAACTCCCTTGGCGATAGCGGCACAAGATTCCGAAGACTTCATGAGATCTGCATGGCACGACTATCGGATCGTCACGGTAGTCGAGGGGCTAGTGAATCCATGGGCGATGGCATTCCTTCCGAACGGGGATATGCTGGTCACTGAGCGGCCTGGCCGGCTCCGGATTGTTCGAGACGGAAAGCTCTTAGAGTCACCGGTCGAAGGTCTCCCGGACATTTATGTCCGCGGTCAAGGTGGGCTGCTGGATGTGGTTGCTCATCCCGAGTTCGGGTCGAACAGAATCCTCTATATATCGTATTCAAAACCTCAAGGAGGAAGCGAGTCGACCACGTCGATCATTAGAGCTCGTTTTGAGAATGACACACTCCATGATGTGGAGGAGATTTTCGA
>DEBI01000120.1 GCA_002348465.1 Gemmatimonadales bacterium UBA2960
TTGGGTCGCCACTTTCTCCTCCTGCAGTGACAGCAAGAGCGGTCACTCGTTCTCCAAACTCGACCACTGCGACGAAAGAGTTCCCACTTGTACCGTAACGTCGAGCCGTTCCGGGGTATCGACGTGCACCAAAGGAAGCGAGCGAGCCCCACCGACCCGAGTGGAAGCCTACGGGGATACTCGGTTCGCTGTCTGAGAATGGTTGTTGGATGTCACCATTGATGCGCTGAAAACGGTTGATCTCCCCCCACGGTATCTTCCAATCTCCAAATTCGGTTGTGAGTAGACTGGTGGCCGCGGCTAGAGACTGAAGATGGTCATCTCTTGTTGCGCGTTTTTCTATGTACTCTAAGGCAGACATGGAATTCTCTCTCGCCTTCTGTGCCACGCGTTGCATCATATCTTCGGCCCAATATGTCGCTAATGATGTGGCTACGGATTCGACACCCCAACGGTAGTTCCAACTTCTAAGGATTTCGATTTGTTCTAAGAGTTCAGCTTTTAATGAGTTCGATTCGGGAGCATTATCGTATGCCTGAAGTAGTGCTGGAATTATGGGCTCGAAGCCTGGCATCTGACTGCTGTATGCTACCTCCAGGAGTCTTTCGAGCGTGAAGTCCGATCGGTTCTCTAGAACACGTATTGCGTGGATTCCGCGGGCGTTTTCACCACTCCTCTGAAAATATCTGGGGTAGTCTGATTCTCGGGGGCTGTCGGGACCTGCAGCACTATATGGCCAATTATTGGTATTCTGAATCCAGCCTACAGGAGGATTGAAAACGTTTGGAGTTTCATCTATGGAATGAGGCATCCCCCAGTCGTTTTCCGACATGCTTCCGTCTACTGGCTGCGTCCAATCGATGTCGTTTCTCCTCTGAGGTACAAAATTTGAGTGCCAGTAGGCGATATTCCCCTCAGAATCTGCGTATACCGTGTTATTCGAGGAGTTGGTGTGCATGGACATGTTTTCACGGTATCCGGCGAGATTTCTACGCTTGGTCCGGTCCCACGACTGGATGAGCGCAGACATCGGCTCTTCCATAAGCGCAGTAGCCACCCATTTCCCGTCTTGCGCACGGACTATAGGGCCGTGGTGAGTGCGGAAGGTGGTGAATGAGCGCGAATCCATGCCGGTTTCGGTCCGAAATGGAACTGTTATCTCACGAACTTGCATGGGTCGTTCTTTACCGTCGACGATGTAGAAGTACTGACCATCACGCTCGACTACTGTTTCTAAATACTCGTCGATGTTGTCGACCCCACTAGACGTGTGCATCCATCCAGCGTGCTCGTTGAACCCCTGGTAGATGAAGAATTGGCCCCAGGTCGAGGCGCCGTAGGCATTCAATCCTTCATCGCTGCTCATGTGCAATTCGGAACGGAAGAAGAATGAAGTATGGGGATTGATTAAGAGTAATGAATTCCCATTCACTGTATTTTCTGGGGATATCGCTATTCCGTTAGAGCCCCGCGGCTCCTCCCAGTCAATTAGAGGTTGTTCTAAGTCCAACTGCGCCATTGCCATACCCATTGGCCCCTCTTCATAGAAGGCCTCGAGTTGACGAGTGTTCACCCTTTCGATGTCGCCACCGATCGACCCTTCTGAAAAAGTGAGTGCCATCCACGGCTCAAAACGATCTAGAACCATGGGTTCTGTTTCTGGGTGAGTATGCAAGTAGTAGTTGAGACCCCCAGCCCATGCATCCATCAGGTCCTGCAACCACGTAGGACTCTGGTCGTACGTCGCTTTAATCTCAGTGGGGTTGATGAAGAGTTTCATGCGGAGGTCTCTCCATAATTCCTCTTCACCATAGGCTTCGGCTAGTCGTCCCTGTGAAAACAGGAAATTGCGTTCGATGCGATGGAAGTCGTCTTCCGCCTGCGCAAACACTGCACCGAATACGGCGTGTGCATCTGTAGGTCCGTGCACGTGAGCTATGCCCCAGTCGTCACGGGTTATGGTTATCTCTGATGCCATCGTTTCCCAGGCAACGACTTCGGGATCAGTAGGTAGGCATGCTATGAGGGTCAAAGAAAAGAAGACTAGAAGCTTCTTCATGATGGTCTGATCGGGTGAGGGGCAGAGGTGAGTGAAGTGATTCATTGTAGGATAGAGAGGACGACTGGACCATTGCCTGAGTATCGGGATGTCAGTTTTGGTCTGAAAAATCGACTAAAAAAGAGAGGTAGAGGAAAATGGAGTTAGCATTGGGGTGCGGACAGGTCTCTAACGTTCTAGGATGACAGGATCCGTACACTACAGCCTGTCGTCAAAGGGTTTTTCAGATGCGTCTACTTAGCAGTCTACTATCGACATTTACGGTCATTATTTTCATACCTGTTGCAGTCGAGGCTCAGTCTCAGTCCGAAGTGTCGAGGGTGGCTGAAGCCTTAGAATGGAGGGAGATCGGCCCAACCATAATGGGTGGGCGCATTTCTGATTTGGCTGTGGTCGAGAGTGACCCGGCGGTTTTTTACGTCGGCACGGCGACCGGTGGCGTATGGAAAACCCAAAACTCCGGTATCACGTTTGACCCCATATTTGACGGCCAGGCTACAGCATCGGTCGGTGATGTGACGGTGGCTCCGTCAAATTCAAATGTGATATGGGTGGGTACAGGTGAACCCCAGAACCGGCAAAGTTCTCCTTGGGGCAATGGCGTTTATCGCTCTACGGATGCGGGCTTGAGTTGGGCGCATATGGGATTGGCTAATACCCATCATATATCGCGTATCCAAGTCCACCCTCATGATCCCGATATAGCCTATGTAGCAGCGATGGGGCACCTGTGGGGTTCCAACCCAGAGAGAGGAGTGTACCGAACGAAGGATGGCGGTCAGAACTGGGAGTTAGTGCTGTTCGTGGATGAAAATACGGGAGCTATCGACTTGGTTATGGATCCAAGTGATCCACAGACACTCTTCGCCGCGATGTACCAGCGCCAGAGAAAGGCATGGGGGTTCAATGGCGGCGGTCCGGGGAGTGGTATCTATCGTACGACAGATGGTGGACAAAACTGGATTGAATTGACAGAAGGACTGCCGGAAGGGGACAAGGGTAGGATCGGGTTGGATGTATACAGACGAAATGGAAATTTTTTATGCGCTCTAGTGGAGGCTGATGCGCGTCTTCCGGGACAGGGTTTTGGACAGAACAACAGTGATCGTACTGTCAGGAATGGCGTATACTGCTCCATGGATCGGGGCGAGAGTTGGGAACACCGATCGACTACGAACAACAGACCCATGTACTATTCTCAGATTCGGATCGATCCAAACGATCCGGAGCGAATGTATTTGGGCGGATCCAGCATGTATCGGACGTCGGATGGTGGACGCACGTTTACGTCCGATGCCGCGGCTGGTGTGCACCTGGACCATCACGCTCTTTGGATCAACCCGGAGAATTCGGACCACATGATCCTTGGCAGTGATGGTGGTGTTTCCATCAGTTGGGACCGTTCCGATAATTGGTATCAGTTCCGGAATTTGCCGCTTGGTCAGTTCTACGAGATAGGTGTAGACATGCGCGATCCGTATCACGTGTGTGGGGGACTGCAGGACAACGGTTCTTGGTGCGCCCCTAGCGACACCCGCTCGAATCAAGGAATTCGCACACGCGACTGGTATAACGTTGGTAGCGGAGATGGGTTCTTTACCGTTATGCACCCTTCGAACACGTCACTGATGTTCGCAGAGTCTCAGGGGGGCAATCTGATCCGGGTAAATCTTGAGACCATGGAGCGGACCCGAATGCGGCCTATTGGTCGCCCTGATGCGGATGGTGAAATGCCCCAACTTCGGTGGAATTGGGATACCCCAGTAGTTCTGTCTAGCCATGACGAGAACACGTTGTACATCGGTTCCAATATTCTCTTCCGTTCTAATGACTTAGGGCAAAGCTTCACAGCCGTCAGTGATGATCTGACATGGTCTGTGGATCGAGACACACTGAGCATTATGGGAGTGCTTGGAAGCAGCGCTCAGATGTCTCGAAATGACGGTCAGTCTTCCTATGGCAATTTGACTGCGATTGCAGAGTCTCCTTTAAATGAAGCGGTCATTTACACGGGCGCGGACGACGGGAGGGTGCACGTTACTCGAGACAGCGGACAAACGTGGACGGATGTAACCGATCGCTTAGAAGGTCTGCCAAGTTATGCGTACGTGACCCGGATCGTCGCTTCGAACGGTGAGGATGGAGAAGTTTTCGCTGCGTTCGACAACCATCGAAATGACGACTTCAATTCGTACTTGTACCACAGCGAAAATTTCGGCCAAGATTGGAAGAGGATTGGCAGTGGGCTTCCGGCCAGTTCCCTGAATGCGCTAGCACAGCATCCGGACAACGCCGAGTTGCTTTTTGTGGGTAACGAGGTGGGAGTGTATGTGTCTGCTGACGCTGGGGTGACATGGGTGCAGATGGGAACGGGTCTTCCCACCGTGCCTGTCGACGACATCAAGATTCATCCTCGCGAAAATGATTTGATCATTGGGACACACGGCCGAGGAGTGTGGATTATAGATGACATTAGCCCGCTTGAGCACCTCAGCACGAACGTGATGGCCTCCAATGCTCACATCTTTCCGATTCGCAGGGCGACGTCCTTCAATCCATATACTCCACAAGGTTGGACACCAGGTATTTTCGCAGCGCCGAATCCTCCATCGGGTGCACGAATCCGCTATCACCTCAGTAGTGATGTGGACGAACTGGAACTCCGGGTGACTGATGCCACTGGAAAGCTCGTTCGAGATCTCGAGGCGCAGATGACTTCTGGCGTGCACGAGGTCATCTGGGACCTTCGCCTGCATCTAGAGAATGGAGCGTCGGAGAGCGGCAGATTAGGCCCACGAGTGTTGCCTGGTGCCTACATAGTGGAGCTTGTGACTGGTGATGACATTGTGCAGAGAGAGGTTTCAGTTCGGATGGATCCGAGGGTCGAGATCGGCCGCCGGGAGCTTATGGCCCGGCATCAGGTGATGATGGATTCGTACAGAATCGGACTTGCTCTTGAGGAGGCGGAAAGAACGCTTGAAGAGGCTACAGCTCAGCTAGTGGCTGCGGGTAAGCTTGTCGAAGGTCGAGATGATGAAGGGCTGACGAGTGAGATCCAGGAAGTCCGCGATAAGCTCGCTGCTCTCAGTGAAGAGCTAGATGACTCGTCAGGTGGCGGATCTGCATGGAGAGGTGTCGAGAGTTCTGGAGCGATGCCGACTGCAGATGCCCTTTATCTGATTGATGAGTCTTGGGCGAAGGCTCCCGGTATCACGGAAGGTGTGAACGCGATCATCAGCGATGTAGAATCGATTCTGAGACAGGTATACGCTCCGATAGCGATGCCTGATCTTCCAAATGTGCTTCCAATACCCTCTAGGGGTGTGTTATAGGTGCCGGAAAGCAGATTTATAGGAGCAGGTCGGCTCAAGTTACTCGTCGCGTACTTAGCGGTGGCGTTTGTGATCATCCTGGGTATTGGTGCTTTTTTTGACAGGAGTGGACTTAGGAGTGGCCTGATCCTGAGCTGGCTGTTGCTACTCCCGGTGGGGGCGTGGCATGTACTGAGGAGGCCGTTGCAATGACAAGAAGAGTGTGTACACAAGTGGTAGTCGGTGCAGGCTTGTTGGTTTGCGCAATGGGATGCGAGGAATCGTTACCCGTCGTGGTATGGCCGTCTGATGACGCAACGCCAACCGAGTTCAACCTTGCGATGAACGCTAAGATTCTGTGTTCTGGGATCTGGGTGCAGGGGCGTGACCCTGAGGTCCACATCGCTTCTGATCTTCGTCGATTCGATCACTTTGGGTGGAGTAACGACTTCGACTATGAGATAAACGAGGAACGCAAACAGGTGACTCTGTCGTCACCGAGTTCAGAGCATGCCCGGACCGCTCAGCATAATGGCGATCAAGGCTGCTCGGTGCTTCCTAGGGGTATGAGTGATATACAGTTCACTCCGTCTGATGTAGGGCGTGATTGGCCGGATTCTTCACAGATGGTTTGGCCGATGGGCGAAGTCCCTACGGGTAGTGACTCACCGGTGGAAGTGGACGTCTCTGAGTTGGAGCAAGCGCTTGATTGGGCGATGGCGAATCATGAACACGGTCAGAACACTCGAGCGTTCTTGGTACTCTATAGAGGGCAAATTATCGGAGAGCGCTACGCTCCCGATATTCCAAGAGACATGCCTCACCTTTCCTGGTCGCAAGGGAAGTCGATCACGTCAGCGTTGGTAGGCGTCTTGATAGAACAAGGTGCGCTCGCACTTCACCAGCCTGCGCCTGTACCTGAGTGGGAAGGTGACGAGCGCGGTGAGATTACAATCGCGAACCTTCTTCGAATGAGTTCGGGTCTGGATTTCAATAACTATGGACTCGGCAACGAGAACTCTCTTTCGATTGATAACCATCATTTCCGTATCTATTTCGATGGCATAGACGTATTCGAACATGCAGTCAGTTTCCCGCTTGCTACTGAGCCAGGGACCCGATGGAGCTACTTGAACTCTGATCCTCTTATGCTTGGACGGATTATCCGAGAGACTGTGGAGGGGAGGGGTGAGGATTACCATGCTTTCCCTTGGGTAGCACTTTTTGACAGGATTGGGATTAAAAATGCTGTCCTTGAGACGGATGCGTGGGGTAACTTTATCCTGACCGGTTATGACTACATGTCAGCGAGAGATTGGGCGCGTTTTGGGCTTCTCCACCTGCAGGACGGTATTTGGGAGGGAGAGCGGATTCTTCCGGAGGGTTGGGTGGACTTTGTCCGAACCCCGGCACCAGCTAGTGAGTCGAGTAACTATGGAGGGCAGTTCTGGCTCAATGCGGGTGGAGCGTATGATCGAATCCCAACAGATGCGTTTTGGCCGTCTGGTTTTATGGGACAGAACACAGTGATTATACCGTCCAGGGATCTGGTAATCGTCCGCTTAGGCCCCAGTCCCGGGGGTGGTGCTGCATACATGAACGAGTATGTAGGACGAGTGTTGGATGCTATCGAACAAGTCGACACGATGTGATACTTCAGGTTTAAGTGGTGTGGCTCTGACACCGAGTTCCGTACCCAGTTGACCCAGTTTACGCGTCCCGCCATCGTTGGCGTGAGCGTAACAATCGATATCACCGTGCTTGTAGTTTTTACACTTTGAACACCGAAGTTTCTGACCAAAAAACTGATCAGAGATTTGCACACACTGGTTAGGCTTGTCCTGACCAAGAAGAAGACGCGGTGTCCGAGACTCCACCCTGGAGCCGCTTTTTTTTGATACCGTTTAGACTATCAGAATGATTGAGCGCATTGCCATTTAAGAGGCGAACGCCTGATGTCCACAGAACAACTTAAGATCACACTTCCCAACGGTGATGTTCTCCAAATGCCCTTGGGTACCACCAGTGGTGAGGTGGCCGCTCACATTGGCCCGGGGCTCGCGAAGGCGGCTTTGGCTGCTGTGGTGAACGGCGAAACCGTGGGCCTGATGGAGCCCATTGTTGAGGACGCCGAGATACGGATCCTAACTGATAGAGATTCGGACGCTCTGCCAGTGCTTAGGCATTCCGCTGCTCACATTCTTGCAACCTCGGTGAGAGAGTTGCGTCCTGAGGCCGCTATTGGGTTCGGTCCAGCGATAGATGATGGATTTTACTATGACTTCGAGGTGGACGAGCCCTTCACGCCCGAAGACTTAGAAGCGTTTGAAAGAAAGATGATTGATGTGGCTGCGGCGGATCAGATGTTTGAGCGTCGGCAGGTATCCAAATCTGAAGCGAGAGACCTCTTCAGTGACGACCCCTTAAAGCTGGAGCGGCTAGAAGAGTTCGAAGACGATGAGGTGATAACGGTATATGCGAACGGTCCGTTTCTGGATTTGTGCAAAGGTCCGCACATCAAGAGCACTGGGGGACTGAAGTATTTCAAGCTGACTTCTGCAGCCGGGGCGTATTGGCGGGGCGATGAGAAGCGGCAAATGCTGCAAAGGATTTATGGAACTGCGTTTCATAGGAAGAACGACCTAGAGGAGCATCTTCATCGCCTAGAGGAAGCGAAAAGGCGAGATCACCGCCGGCTAGGACGTGAGCTAGGTCTTTTTCAGTTTCATCCAGTGTCACCAGGGGCCCCGTTCTGGACTCCGCGGGGTACAATCCTTTACAACACCCTAGAGCAGTTCGTGCGTACGCGGCAGCGTGAGGATTTCTTAGAGGTCAGGACGCCTCTCATGTATACGAAAGAGCTCTGGGAGCAATCCGGTCACTGGGGGAAATACCGAGAGAATATGTTCCTCGTGCTGGACAACGAGTCTGGTGAGCACAACATGTCGCTCAAGCCAATGAACTGTCCTTCCCATCATCTGTACTATGCGTCGGAAACCCATTCCTACAGAGAACTGCCGCTACGCTTTGTGACACTTGACGTTCTGCACCGTAATGAACTCTCAGGAGCACTCTCTGGACTGACGAGGGTTCGTCAGTTTGCTCAGGATGATTGTCACGTATATCTGCGTGAGGATCAGATCGCTGAAGAGGTCCAGTTCCTGACTGATTTCATCCTGGGGCATTATGCGGCGTTCGGGCTTGAGTCTCGGGTTAAGTTCGCGACTAGACCTGAACAACGTATAGGAAGCGACGAGCAGTGGGATCATGCTGAGGCTGAGCTTAGGCAGGCTTTAGAATCGACGGGTTGTGAGTATGATGTCGAAGAGGGTGACGGGGCATTCTATGGCCCGAAAATTGACTTTCATGTCACCGATTCGATTGGACGTAGCTGGCAGTTGGGAACGATTCAACTCGACTACAGTGCTCCGGAGCGATTTGGCCTGGAGTACGTCGGTAGTGACAATAAGCCTCATCGTCCGGTCATTATTCACCGTGCAGTCTGCGGCTCTTTCGAGCGATTCATCGCAATCCTCATAGAGCACTATGCAGGAGCGTTTCCCACTTGGTTGGCACCCGAGCAAGTTAGAGTCATGTCCGTTGGGCAGGACTGGGATGAGAGTGCTCATCAGTTGGTCGAGGTTCTGGTGAAGGCTGGTATTAGGGCCACACTTCAATCTCGGGAGACGCTGGGTTACCGAATCCGGGAGGCAGAGTTGCACAAGATTCCCTACATGGCGGTCGTTGGAGAGAGGGAAGCGTTAGACAGCACTGTAGCAGTGCGTGAGCGTGGGAAGGGTAAGAAGCAAGAGGTGATGTCGCGAGATAGCTTTGTGAGCCTTCTTAAGGAAAAGATTAGCACCCGATCGTTAACCTGATGATCAGGTCCTGTCTGTCTCCCGACGACTTGACGTGCGGTTGCCCGAGGGCCTTCGTGCCAATTTTGAGTGGGCACAGTTGACCACTCCTCCACAGAGGGCCATTTTTCCACTCGTCTTATTGAGTTAGATAAAAAATTAGGAAGCGAGTCGTGCGACCAGCGGCTCCACCTTCATGGCGCTACGCTGCGCTGAGGGTCGTACGGATCGATTGGCAGGTTGCATTGCTGAAACGGTCCGGTCGCGGCCCGGGACTCGTCTCGGGCTTTTTGTGTCTAGGGATTTGAGCCTCGGAAGAGCCTCAAACAGTGAATCTATCGGAGGGAAGGGACATCAGCAGAGATCGAGTTCGTGTTAACGACCAGATCAGGATCAGCCCGATAAGGTTGATCCAGGATGATGGAGAACAGATCGGAATTGTTTCCATTGATGAGGCTCGTGAGCGAGCTGAGGTTCGTGGAATGGACCTGGTCGAGGTCGCACCGGAGGCTAGGCCTCCTGTAGTCAAGATGATGGACTATGGGAAGTACAAGTACGAGGCAGACCGGCAGCGCAGAGATGCGCGGAAGAAGCAGCACACTATTAAGGTGAAGGAAGTGAAGTTCAGACCGGGGATAGAGGACCATGATTATAATTTCAAGGTCGGACATGCTCGGCGGTTTTTGGAGGAGGGCAATAAGGTCAAACTGACGATGATGTTTCGGGGTCGTCAGATAACCCATCCAGAGATTGGAAAGGAAGTTCTTGCAAGGGTTATGGAGGACCTCCAGGAACTCGGGCAGCCGGAATCGTTCCCGAATATGGAGGGGCGGATCATGTCTATGGTCTTAGCCCCAATAAAAGACTGAAAAGACTGACTCCCGCACGTACAGATGCGGATTGGAGTTTTAGTAGTATGCCGAAGATGAAGACCCACCGGGGAGCCGCTAAGCGCTTGAAGCAAACTGGCACCGGAAAACTCAAGCGGATGAGGTCGAACAAAAGCCACATCCTCAACAAGAAGACGACGAAGCGTAAACGTCGGCTGCGTCAGCCTGAACTTGTGAGTAAGTCCGATGAGAAGCGGATGCACAAGATTTTACCTTACGGCTCCTGAGGAGGAAAAAAAATGCCTAGAGCAACCTCCGCAGTTGCGCGTAATAAGAGGAAGAAAAAAGTCTTAAAGGCCGCCAAGGGTTATTTCGGTGGACGAAAGAATCTTTACAAAACTGCAAAAGATGCGGTGGAGAAGGGTTGGGAGCATGCATACAGGGATAGAAAGAAGAAGAAGAGAAACTTTCGACGACTCTGGATTGCTCGTATAAACGCGGCTGCACGCCAGCACGACATGTCGTATTCGCGCTTCATCAACGGTCTTAAGGCGGCGGGTATCGAACTTGATCGCAAGGCGCTGGCTGACCTCGCGGTCAAGAACCCCGAAGCGTTTGAGGCGATAGTTCGGGAGGCTAAGGAAGGTCTGGCAGCTAAGGCCAGCTGACCACATCAGAGAACTTTGAAACTGAGGGCTCCGCAGCGTGTTACTGCGGGGCCCTCAGTGCGTTATGGAGGACAGAGTGGACAGAACTGAGGAGCTTCACTGGAGGGCTCTCGAGCGCATGTATTTGGGTTCGCCGATCAACACCATATACGAGCCTAGTATTTCAGTGAGTCACGAGAGCGCAGAGATATCGATCCTGATACAGGAACGGTTCTTCCACGCGGCTGGGGCAATCCATGGCTCAGTAACGTGGAAAATGCTGGACGATGCGGCTTTTTTTGCCGTCGCCAGTGTGGTTGACGATGTGTTCGTTTTGACGACTTCGTTCACGAGCTACCTGACTCGCCCGGTCTCAGAGGGCAAGTTGAGGTCACTGGGCCGCATTGTGAATCGTAATCGTAGTCAGATCGTTGCCGAGGCTGTCGCTTTTGACCAAGATGGTCGTGAGGTCGGTCGAGGGAGCGGTATCTTTGTTCGGAGTAAGCAGAGCCTAGCAGAAATCCCGTTGTATGGGAGCGTGGAAGAGTGATAGCTTTCCGAAGAATCTGCGCGTAATGCGCCCAACGAATCACCGTGGCCGAGCTCTATGAGTGAGTCAAATCCGATTGCGGACCTGCAGGCGCTCGAAAAAGAGGCACTAGCAGCAGTGAAGTCGGCCCAGGATCGGGAGTCACTTGAGGCAGTGCGAGTGATGTACCTTGGGCGCAGTGAGGGTAGACTCTCAGCGATCCTGAGAGGCTTGCCTCAGGTCCCAGAAGAGCGTCGGCCTGAGGTCGGAAAGTCTGCGAATTCAGTAAAGGAAAGGGTCTCTAATGCACTTGAGGCACGGCAGTTGGAGTTAGCCGCACCATCCGCTGAAAGCGAATTAGACCTTACTATGCCGGGACGTTCTCGCTGGCGTGGGGGGCTGCACCCCATCACTCAAGCTGTTGATGAGATTTGGCATATATTTCGAGACCTAGGTTTTGCTCGTGCCCGGGGGCCTGAGGCGGATACGGTGTGGTACAACTTTGAGGCACTCAACACACCGTTAGACCATCCTGCAGCTGACGAACAAGACACCCTCTACTTGGTTGATTCGGTTCTTCTTCGCAGTCACACCTCTCCAGTCCAAATGAGGACAATGGAGGCCAACGAGCCTCCAATCCGTATTATAGCGCCGGGCTGGGTTTATCGCCGGGACACGTACGATGCTACCCACACTCCAGCGTTCATGCAGATTGAGGGGCTGGTGATCGATGAAGGGATCACCTTCGTCGATTTTAAGGCCACGCTCGCTGAGTTCGCCCGGCGCTACTGGGGACCAGATACTCAGGTTCGGTTTCGCCCTTCCTATTTTCCGTTTACCGAGCCGAGCGCAGAGGTCGATGTTAAACGGATTATCACCCGCCCAGATGGTACCCAGTATGAGACGGAATGGTTGGAGATAATGGGCTCTGGGATGGTCGATCCGAATGTGATCGCGAACGCCGGCTATGATCCTGAACGATATACAGGTTGGGCATTCGGAATGGGCCCTGGCCGGATTGCGATGCTAAAGCACGGCGTCCAAGACCTTAGGACCTTTTTCGAAAATGATATACGATTCCTCGAACAATTCGCTCGGTGAACGTTTCAACTAAGTGGTTGATTGATTTGGTGCCCGGCCTGGCGGGCGGACCCGAGGAGATCTCTGAGCACTTGGCACTACGTGGGGCGCCGGTTGACGATATCACGTCTCCGGGCAGAGATCTGAGTGACATCATTATCGGTCGGGTGATTAGGGCGCGGCAGCATCCTAATGCGGACCGGCTTCGGGTGTGTGAGGTCGATAACGGAGAGGAGACAGTTCAAATCGTATGTGGGGCGCCGGTGGTGAAGGACGGGGCCTGTTACCCGTTGGCTCCGGTAGGGTCAATCCTCCCGGGTGACTTCAAAATCAAGAGATCTAAGATTCGTGGTGAAGTTTCTCATGGCATGTTGTGCTCTGCTAAAGAGTTAGGTCTTGGAGACGATCACTCGGGAATCATGGAGTTGGTCGGTGATTTTACTCCTGGGGAATCGTTCATCGACGCTGTGGGGCTCAATGATTTCACGCTAGACGTCGAGGTCACCGCGAATCGAGGCGACCTACTCTCGCATGTTGGGATCGCAAGGGAGCTCGCGGCTTCGGGTGAAGGCCACATTGAGCTACCGGAAATACCTGATGTATCCGATTTGCCATTCGAATATCAAACGGGGGCCCCCGAGGTCGGGCACGCTGGATTCTCTGTCCGGATCGAAGATGAGAATCTGTGCCATCGGTACATCGGTGCGGTGATTCGAGGAGTGAGTGTCAAATCGTCCCCGGAATGGCTACAGGCACGACTTCGTGGAGCTGGAGCACGACCGGTCAATAATATTGTGGATGCGACCAACTATGTATTGCTAGAGTTGGGTCAGCCGATGCATGCGTTCGACCTAGCTGAACTGAGAGGGCAATCGGTCATTGTGCGCGGAGCATCTCAAAAGGAAACAGAATTCGTAACGTTGGACGGAGAAACCCGCCCAATCAGCACAGATATGCTCATGATCTGTGACGAGGAGGTTCCAGTCGCGATTGCGGGGGTGATGGGTGGCAATAACTCTGAAGTCAGTGATAGAACGGTGGACATTCTTCTTGAGTGCGCACTGTTCGACCCGAAAGCTACTCGGACAACCAGACGTAAGCTTGGAATGTCTACTGATGCATCTTACCGCTACGAGCGGGGTGTAGATCCAGAAGGTTTGAGGAGTGCGATGGAGCGCTGCATTCACCTGGTTCTTTCTACCGCAGGTGGTGAGTTGGAGTGGCCGATACTGGATTGTAATCCAGTTCCGTTTGAAAGCAGCACAGTTGAGCTTAGGGTTTCGCGCATCGAAAAACTTCTGGGGATTCCCTTCGAGGCAGGTTATGTGGGGGATCTCCTCGCACCGCTCGGCTTCGCCGTAGAAAAGGAAACAGATGGGGTGCTCCATGTTCGTGTGCCAGGTTTCCGATCTTATGATGTCACCCGAGAGGTTGATCTCATCGAAGAGGTCGCGAGGACCCATGGGTTCGACAACTTTCCAGACACTTTAGGACCACAGAGAGCGTCCTCGGTGGCTGATCATCCACTGTTTCAACTCGAGGACCGACTTAGGGCGGTTTTAGTAGGGCACGGTATGTTTGAGGTCCAAACGCCCGCGTTTTGTCCGGAGGGAGAGGGGGACGTCGAGGTCTCAAATCCCCTGACAACGGTTGAGCCTTTCTTGCGAAGCTCGCTGATGCCCTCCCTGCTGAGACGGGTGGAGTACAACATGGCAAGAGGGAACCGGGATGTCCGTCTGTTTGAACTTGGAACTTCTTTTCATAAGCGAGGTTCGGGAGAGCCACCACTAGAAGAACCCCATCTCGCAGGGATTCTAACTGGGCGACGTGAGCCTCCGCACTGGTCCCGAGAAGATGAGGAGTTCTCAATGTGGGACCTGAAAGCTCTCGTAGTGGATATAGTCGGTCGGGTATATGGGGAAGAGGTGAGGATTGAGTCAGGTGGTGTTAAATGCCCGACTCTCCTAGACGATGATATGTGCATCTGCGTGCGCGAAGGCTCAGGAGATATAGTCGGGTATGCTGGTCGGGTAACTGATGAGGCGAGTGATCTGCCGGTGTGGGCCGGGGATGTTTGGTCCTTCGAGTTGGCGTTACCTCGTAATCCATCAAAGGGCACAGACGTAGTGGTTACCCCTCTACCGCAGTTTCCCGCTAGTGAGAGAGATCTCGCGCTTCTTCTCCCGTCTGCGGTGACTTCGGGAGAGGTAGCTGAATTGATCCGCGGTTCTGCCGGGCCTGACCTAGAGGCATTAGAGGTCTTTGACCTCTACGTGGGGGAGGGCATCCCTGCAGGGGTTCGGTCTGTAGCGTTTCGCTTGCGTTTTCGGTCAATAAGAAAGACCCTCAAGGACAAGCAAGTCGACAAGAACATGAGTGCTGTTCTTAAACGTCTTGAGGAGGATCTAGGTGTCGAAGCCCGAGCGTAGTGACAATTCTGTTGAGGTGGAGACTTTCGAGCGCCTCGAATCGGCTATTGCACGTCTTGTCCGCTCAGTAGAGGAGTCGGCTCGCCGCGCGGTTTCGGCAGAATCCCAAGTGCAAGAAGTCAAAACGCAGAATGTGGAAATGGCTGGTCTGGTGGAGCGTTTCACAGAAAGCCCAATAGACGCCAAAGATCTCATGGCGCGACTGAAGCGACTAGAGGACGAGAACGATGATCTCAGGACTCGGCTTGACCGGGGCCGCGAAGGAATTGAACGAATGATCACCCGGATCCGTTTTCTGGAGAATCAGAAATGACTTCCGATAAAAGTTCGGTGACCGTCCGGATTGCCGGTGAGGATCACACCATCCGTGCTAGTGCTGAACCGGAGTACACTCGCAAATGTGCGAAGTTGGTAGATGACCGGATTCACGATATCCGGGTTGCGGCTGGATTAATCGAAGGACACAAGGCGGCGATCCTAGCAGCGCTGTCGATAGCGGATGAACTCTTTCAGGCCCAAGATCAGCGAGACCGTTCGGTCGGGGAAATTATGGAGCGATTGGAGGGGCTAACTGCTCAGTTAGAAGGGGTTCTCCCTCCCGAATAACCCGACTCTGACGCTCCGGAGTTTTGTGTGTGCTATAGCACACGATTTGGGCAAGGGGATGAAAGTGTGGATGTCGAAACTCGTATCGAGTGGGTAGTTCGGAGACGGTTGCTCCCCGTAGCGAAAGGGATTTGCATTACCCGAGGTAGATTCCGGGAACTTTGGTCCGCGATACTCGTGTTGTGGATGTTGCACGTTAAATTTTCTGAGTTAAGGACCCATCAACTCCTCCAAGAGAAAGGTACGCAATGACCCAGATTATCTCTGGTAGCGATATCTCCACCGAAATTCGTGCGGAACTGAGGGAGAAGGTTTCAGTCCTCAAATCCGACTATGGGGTCACGCCAGGTCTCGCGACAGTGCTAGTGGGATCTGACCCGGCTTCTCAGATGTACGTGGGCATGAAAAACAAGGCGGCCCAGGCGATGGGTATTCACTCCGAACAGCTGACACTTGAGACTGAGACCTCTGAAGAGGAGTTATTGGGTGCTGTGGAGGAACTGAATGGCAACCCTGAAATTCACGGTATTCTGGTTCAGCTTCCTCTGCCTGATCATATCGATGAGGCTCGGGTCATTGAGGCCATCGATCCGTCGAAAGATGTTGATGGCTTTCACCCAATTAGCGTCGGCCGTCTTGCAACGGGATCCGGAGAGTACTTCGCTCCATGCACTCCGGCTGGTGTCGTCGAGATGCTTGTCCGCTCGGGCCATGATCCCGCGGGAAAGCATGTTGTCGTTGTAGGTCGATCGAACATCGTTGGGAAACCGGCCGCGGCGCTTCTTATGCGAAAAGCGGTCGGGGGCAATGCCACGGTCACGATAGCACATTCGCGGACTAAGGATCTCGCGGCAGTTACTCGCACGGCCGACATCCTGGTGGTAGCTATGGGTCGACCTGAAATGATCACTGGCGATATGGTGGCCGAGGGCTCGGTAGTGATAGATGTTGGCACAAATCGAGTTGATGATGCGACGCGTGAGAAGGGCTATCGAGTATGCGGTGACGTCCTATTTGACGAGGTCAAAGTAAAGGCCGCGGCGATTTCTCCCGTACCCGGCGGAGTAGGACCAATGACGATCACCATGCTTCTAGCCAACACGGTTAAGTCAGCGGGAATCAGCGTTGGTAGCGCAGTCTGAGCGATGTCGGAGGACGGAGGTATTGACTCGTTCGGAGGTGATGAGGCAAATACTGCCGAAGTGATTTCAGACCCACCAGTCGGGCCCAAAGTGTGGTCGATCACGCAGGTCAATCGCGCTGTGAAGGAGATGCTGGAATCTAGTATAGATGCGCTTTGGATCGGTGGAGAGGTTGGGCAGTGGACACGGTCACGACCCGGGCACTGTTATTTCACGCTCAAGGATGAGCAAGCTGAGCTGAGAGCCGTAATGTTCGCTCGGGATGCGGCGCTCCTTCCGACGGATCCAGAGCAGGGCATGAAGGTCCGGTGTTTCGGCGATCTGACACTGTACGAGCGGCGTGGGAACTATCAGATGATCGTAAGGAAGGTAGAGGCTGAGGGTGAAGACGGGCTGTGGCGTAAGGCGTTCAAAAAGCTTAAGGGACGTCTAGCCGATGAGGGACTTTTAGCAGATGAACGCAAACTTCCGCTCCCGGCATATCCTGAGGTGATAGGAGTGGTCTCGTCTCCGACAGGAGCCGCGCTGCGTGACATCGTGACGGTCCTGCGGCGTAGAGCCCCATGGTCCCGGATCGTACTGTCTCCATCTCGTGTGCAAGGGGAAGGAGCATCAGAGGAGTTGGCTAAAGCACTAGATCGTCTGGTTGAGTCGGAAGTACCTGATGTGATTATTGTGGGTAGAGGAGGAGGTTCTCTCGAAGACTTGTGGGCATTCAACGAGGAAGCGCTGGCCAGAGCGATTGTTGCGAGTCCGATTCCGATAGTGTCTGCCGTCGGGCACGAAGTCGACGTAACCATCTCCGATCTCGTCGCGGATGTAAGGGCACCGACACCCTCTGCAGCCGCGGAATTGGTAGTGCCAGATGGAGTGGTGCTTCTGTCGGATGTGCGGGCCGCACCTCTCAGATTGAGCCGTGGAGTTAGGCGGGCGGCGGAGCGTCGCAGAGCGCGGGTGACTGATCGTATGAGGGTCCTGTCCCGGACGATGGAGCGCAGTATACGGCCGGCGCGCCAATCAGTCGGGATGGACTCCGAGAGGCTCGAAAGAAGCATTCAGCAGAGTCTCGACCAGAAACGTGCCACCTTTTCTATGCTGTCTGGAAGGCTCGAGGCATTGTCTCCTCTAGCCACTCTGGCGCGAGGTTATTCTGTGGCGCGTACCTCTGACGGGACTGTACTTCGTCGAGTAACGGATTTTCATCCCGGGTTGCAGTTTGATTTGAAAGTGACAGATGGAACAGTGGAGGCGAAAGCGGTAGAACCCGTGAAACCGGGAAGGGAGGAGCGATGATCGAAGGAGATGGGAACAAGTTAGGTCTTGAGGAACGTCTAGAGCGAATCGAGGCGATAATTGATCGAATGGAATCTGAAGATATAGCTCTTGATGAGGCACTTCAGCTCTTCGAAGAAGGGGTAGGCCATGTTCGGGAAGCTGAGCAGGTACTCGCTGAGACAGAGCTAAGAGTAGAGGAGCTTTTAGAAGGTGGTGAGGTCTTAGAAAGGGAGATCGAAGAGGAGTGAGCGAAGTAAACCCCGTCGATTTCAATGGATATCTTGAGGCGGAACGCTTACAAGTCGAGGAGGCGCTAGAGAGAGCAGTTAGGAAGATCGAGCGGCGTGACGATGTAACTGCTGATGAGGCTTCAGTGATCCGGTATGGGGTGATGGGGGGAGGGAAGAGACTCCGTCCGATTCTCTGCGTTACAGCTTATGTGGCTTCAGGAGGTTGCCGGAGCGCTAGCGTGTACGATTTGGCCGCCTCAGTCGAATTGGTGCATGCCTACTCACTCATGCACGATGATCTTCCTTGCATGGACGATGCTGAACTCCGACGAGGACGGCCTGCGGCCCATATTGAACATGGAGTGGTTACTGCCGTGTGGGGAGCGGCCAAACTTATCCCACTAGCAGCTATCCAGGCCCTAGAGGCTGCGAGACTCTTGGGTTGTGAAGAAGCACTCGCTCGCTCGGTCTCAAAGACTCTAATGCGAGCAGCGGGTGGTGGCGGTATGGTCGGCGGGCAGTGGATGGACCTAATGGGCGAGGGTCGAGCATTAGGTCCTGAAGAATTGAATCGACTCCATCAAATGAAGACTGGAGCTCTGTTAGCAGCGTCACTTGAGGTTGGGTCGGTCGCAGCGGAGGCATCTGACAAAGTAAGAGCTGCACTCGTGGAATACGGGTCGGCGGTCGGGCTCGCGTTTCAGATTGTGGACGATATCCTGGACGAGACTTCCTCTTCGGAGGCTTTGGGGAAGAATCCGAGTGACGCTCAACTCCAAAAGTCTACATATACGAGCCTCCATGGATTAGCTGGCGCAAAGATCAGGGCGCGTACTGAGATTGAGCGGGCGTTGGACGCACTCGCGACCGCAAGGATTGAATGTGACGAACTGATCTCCCTCGCACATTTTGTGGTGGAGCGGGGTAGGTAACACGAGACCGGACTTTCAGGCACGGTCTATGCAGGTATCTTTTTCTGGCTGCAAGAGATTCGATACAAAGGAGTGGTCCGGGTGTCCCTTCTGGATCAGATCAAATACCCCGCCGATTTACGCGCGTTTGATCAGCAGCGGCTTCCCGAAGTCGTGGATGCTGTTCGCGAGCGTCATATTGACGTGGTAGCCGCGAAGGGTGGACACTTCGGAGCGAGCCTCGGAGTGGCTGAACTCACAGTAGCTCTGCACTATGTGTACGATACGCCGAGGGACCAATTGGTCTGGGATACCGGCCACCAAGCCTATATCCACAAGATTTTAACGGGCCGCAACGAAGAACTCCCGACGATTAGGACGCGCCATGGGCTAGCTCCCTTCTGCCGTCGAGACGAATCCGAGTACGATGCATTCGGGGCTGGTCATGCTTCGACATCAATCTCTGCAGCATGGGGAATGGCGGTTGGACGTGACCTAAAGGAGGAGGATTTTGATGTCGTCGCGGTGATTGGTGACGGTGCTATGGGATGTGGTTTGGCATACGAGGCGCTAAACAACGCTGGTCATACGGACCGCGACTTTGTTGTCGTATTGAACGACAATGACATGTCCATTGCTCCAGCGGTGGGAGCTATGAATAAATACCTCACGAGCATGATCACGAATCCTGCTTATAACAAAGTCAGGCAGGTAGTTAAGGAGGTCCTCCACCGCACGCCCGGAGCGGTGGGGGATGTGATGGAAGAAGTGGCCGGTCGTATGGAGGAGTCCTTCAAGCACCTGATAACTCCAGGACTTATTTTTGAGGAACTCGGGTTTAAGTACGTAGGCCCGATTGATGGGCATGATGTGGAGAAACTCGTCGATTCATTAAGGCGCGTAAGGAAAATGAAGGGACCCGTACTGGTCCACATCTTAACTCAGAAGGGCAAAGGGTTCAGTCGAGCGGAAGACGATCCCTGGTGGGGGCATGCTCCTGGGACGTTTGATAAAATGACCGGTGAGGTTTCTAAGAAGTCGAGTGGCCTGCCACGTTACCAGAAAGTATTTGGAAAGGGGCTCATAGAACTAGCGGACTCTGATCCCAACGTAGTGACGATCACGGCAGCGATGCCGGATGGGACGTCGACGGACATGTTTGCAAAGGCTCATCCGCAACGGTACTTCGATGTAGGGATCGCTGAAGGTCATGGAGTTACTTTCGCAGCCGGTCTCGCAACCCAGGGTATCAAGCCAATCGTGGCGATCTACTCCACCTTTCTACAAAGGGCCTACGACAACATCGTCCATGACGTAGCTCTTCAAGGGCTTCCTGTGATTTTCGGGATGGACCGGGCCGGTATTGCTGGAGAGGATGGGCCAACACACCATGGCGTGTTGGATATCCCTTACATGCTTTCTGTCCCTAGTATGACTGTGACTGCTCCGAAAGATGGAGCCGAGATGCTGGCGCTTCTGCGGGCGGCTACACAAGCAGGAGATGGGCCATGGAGTGTGAGATGGCCTCGGGCGGCGGTGCCTGAAGAGGTTCCTCACCTAGATGAGATTGATGAGATCGAGCCATGGACTTGGGAGGTGCTACGTAGAGGAGAAGATGCGGTTTTGCTAGCGACTGGAACCATGGTGTATAGCGCCGTAGAGGCAGCGAGTAGGCTAGATGCTATCGGGGTACGGACGTCCGTCGTGAATTGCCGTTTCCTAAAACCATTTGATCGGAAAATGTTCGAGGAGATGGTCCGATCGCATCCGGTGGTGATAACGCTAGAGGAGGGTCAGATCACGAATGGCTTCGGGGCGTTTATGGCGCGGGAAGTAGCAGAACTTGGCCTAGCCAATCCGCCGCGTGTTTCGGCTCTAGGTATCCCAGATGATTTCATAGAGCATGGTAACAGAGATGTTCTTCTCGAAGAGTTGGATCTAGACCCGGCAGGGATCGCCCGACAGGTGCAAGTGATCACGGGTGTTGGGGCTGAGTTGGAGACGGCATGAACATACGGCAGAGTTTTGAGGGTCCATTCCGGAGATTTGGCGTAGTGTATCGCGATGAGAGTCCTGAAGTCCTCTCAATCATTGAGCGACTGAGGATCTGGAGTGATTCGGAAGGGATTGAATTAGTCTTGGAGGGGGACGCCGGGCAGGACGGCCAGCGCCAACTGGACGTGACCACTGATGCCTTCGACCTGCTCGTAGCTTTGGGAGGTGACGGAACGTTCCTGAGAGCTAGCAGGCTGGTGGTGGGTACGGAGACGCCGGTCCTCGGCATAAATCTGGGAAGGCTCGGCTTCCTCACTGCCGTCCCACTAGAATCCCTTGAAGAAGGATTGGCCGAAGTCATAGCCGGAAAAGCGATGATCGAGCCACGCTTCCGATTGCGTGCCGTAATCCAGGCAAGAGACGAAGGGCACTCGGATGATTTCTTCGCGCTGAATGATATTGTCGTCCACACCACGGGCGCTGCGCGTGTAACGCCACTCTCGCTTGAAGTCAGCGATCGGGACGGGAAGATGCAAGAGGTGGGGAGCTTTGCGGCGGACGGTCTGATCATCTCAACACCAACCGGGTCGACAGCATATTCGATGTCGGCTGGAGGCCCCATCATTGGCCCGGAAGTGGAGGCGATCGCAGTAACTCCGATATGCCCACATTCACTCTCGGTGAGACCGCTCGTGCTACCGTCAACGGTAACGATTAGCGTAAGACTAGATTCCGGTGGAGATCATCAGGTCACGGTTGATGGGCAGGTCGTCAGACGACTGGCGCCAGGTGATCGAGTCGTGGTCAAGCGTGAGGCGGTGCCACTGTCACTGATTCGACTTCCCGAGCAAAGTTTCTTTGACACTTTGCGGCGCAAACTCAATTGGGCAAACCGCTTGCCGGATCGCACCTGAGTGGAAATCGGAGCGCCTCTGACGCGACCCCCTACCTAAAGAGACATGCTAGTCGAACTGCACATCCGAGACTACGCAGTAGTTGACGACCTGACTCTCTCCTTGGGGCCCGGATTGAATGCGTTGACAGGGGAGACCGGTGCTGGAAAGTCGATTATTGTTGGCGCACTCTCTCTCCTGCTAGGTGAGCGGGCTTCGTCGGATGTGGTGAGAACTGGGGCCGAGAGGGCATCGGTCGAAGCTGTTTTCGATTTGGAGAGGTTGCCAGCTGTGCGTGAGAGGGTAGAGGAGTTGGGCTTTCGGCTGGAGGATGGTCTTCTAATCCTGCGACGAGAGGTCGCTGCAGCAGGGCGTAACCGCGCATGGGTGGGCGGATCCCCGACTACAGCGGGAGTTGTTGGCGAATTAGGCTCATCTTTGGTCGATCTACATGGGCAGCATGAGCATCAGACCCTCCTAAGAACTCGCGATCAACGCACAATCCTAGATGCTTACGGCGGCTCGACGGCTTTGGCGAAAGAGGTCGCTCGTCGCTACCGGCTTCTCCAAGCCCTCAAAGATCAATTAGAAGAGCGTGAGGAGCAGCAGAGGATCGTTGAGGCTCGAGAGGACTTCCTTCGCTTTCAACTCAACGAGATCGATGAGGCTAGTCTTGAGCCCGGTGAGGATGATAAGCTCGAAGTCGAAATGGGCCGCCATGAGCACTCCGAAGAACTTGCTCGGGCAACCCAGGCACTCAACGCGGATTTGTACTCTTCCGAGGGTGCCGTCACAGATCGATTGGCTGAGGCGAAAAATGTCTTGTCAAGGCTAGTTGGATTCGACATTTCTCTGCGGTCTGAGGCAGAACGTGTCGACGAGGCGCTTCACTTGGTGTCGGATGTGGCGCGCGCGCTTGGGGACTATGCGACTGCTGTGGAGTTTGATCCAGGACGTCTTGAAGAAGTGCGCGTCCGATTAGACAGGATTTTCAGGCTGAAGAGGAAGTACGGACCGGAGCTTGCGGACGTTCTGGAGACCGCTCAGCGCGTCCGTACTGAACTGTATGCCCATGATGAAGCCGAGAACGATTTAGCAAGGATCCGGGAGGAAATAAGAGTCTCTGAGGCGGAGCTTCTTTCGGAGGCAGCAGTTTTAAGCACAGAGAGGAGAAGAGCGGCGACGGAGTTGGGAATCGCGGTGAGTGAGGCTTTGCCTGACCTGGGTTTGGTCGGAGGAAAATTCGAGGTGGAGTTGACCGTGAGTGACGCATTGTCGGCATCAGGGGCAGAGAGCGTTGAATTTGTCGTGTCACCAAACACAGGTTTCAATCTCATGCCCCTGGCCAGAATCGCGAGCGGTGGAGAACTCAGTCGGATAATGCTGGCGCTCAAAGCGATTCTCGCATCGGTCGACGAGGTTCCGGTGCTTGTGTTTGACGAGATAGATTCGGGAGTGGGCGGTGCGGTTGCATCATCCGTGGCAGTAAAGCTAGCCCGTGTTGCCGAGGCTCATCAGGTTTTCGTTGTTACACATCTCCCGCAGGTGGCTTCGAGGGCAGACGCTCATCTGGTGGTTGAGAAGGGAGTGGACACGGGTATAACGACTACTGTGGTTAGGCACCTCAATGAAGATTCCCGTGTTCATGAAATAGCGCGTATGTTGGGAGGAGACGCTGAATCGGATGCTTCCCGAGAGCATGCGAGGGAGCTCCTAGCTAGTTCATCTGCCCCCATAAGCGACGAAAGAGTCTGATCCCAGCTTCGACTCGTGTCCACTTTGGAGCGTGACGGCCGGATCCCTCGATCGCGTGGAGGAATCGAAGGTGGACCTCCATCGGTTTAGGGGCATCCCCCCGAATCCAGGGTTCGACAGTGTCGTAGCGCAGGCCTCCCCCGACTTCGTGCAGTTTTATTCCACTTTCCGATTCTAGAATAAAGGGATTTAAGCTGGTGTCAGATGCGATAATTTCGACCTTGTCACGGAACTTTTGGAAATACCGATACTCGCCGTGTATCGATAGCGCTGATGATATTCTGAGATAGGGAGAGATTTCGATACCGACTAGGCGTCCGGGGTCCCAGCGCACTTCTGCTCGGGTGCGGGAAGCGGGCATAGCCTGACTAGGACGCGCTACACGTCGTACAAGTGTGGTGGGGCGTTGACTCACTAACGAACCAGAGGTGGCGATCCCGAAGCGCCCGTTCACTCGCAGTTCCGCTGCCAACCCAGCCTCTAGGTCGAGTTGTCCGTCACCTGTTCCGATATCGAGAAGGACATCTGGGCTCTCAGGAGTTCCGGTCGGAAGGCGGACGCCCACTCGCCCCGTGACTCGGTAAGCAATTCCTGGGTCGTCTAAGACTTCAGGGTACGTCATGTTGCCAGCGAGGCGGAGCTTTGCCGAGACTTCGACATCCCCTGGTCCCCAGAGCCCCCTCCTGCTCTGGAGTGGTGTCACCGCTCCAATGCCGGACTCAGGCGTCACGGCCATCATGGCGAAATCATTGCTGCTCAGTGTCGTCTGTGCTAGGACCAACGGAAGGATGTTGGAAAGGCTAGCTGTGCTCAGGGCGGTATTAAGCTCGGCTAATATTTGAGTTAGCTGGCCTCCCGTGTTAGAGCCAGCCAGCGGAAAGAAGGCGGTGGCACTGTATGCGGACGAGATGGCTGACTCGAAGGCGCTGGCCCGTGCAGCAAGCTCGAGGGCGCTTACACAAGAGGCGTTAGCGCCCCCAGCACAGATCTCGGTTGCTTTCGCTCGTGCATCGGAACTGGCGGAATTGATCGAACTTAGAAAGGATTGGACTGCGCTAGGATCCTGGACGGTCGGATTCAGGCCCAAGTCTGCATTGAGTGTGTCTGGTGTATGAATTAGGTCGATCACAGTACGTGTTTGATTCCACGGCATTAACACTCCTACTGTGAGCCAGTCAGACACTCCAACTTCTGCTGCGAACTTGATCGAAGTCATCTCTTGCTGAACTCTGCCAGCAGTTGGACCAAGGCTGGGTTCGTAGTTGGGTGCTTGCATCAGTTCACGTAGCGACGACTGCAGGATTTCTAAACCGGGGAAAAGGTTCGCTCCGTTAGGTGAAGAGAGGTCGTCGCCCAGTTTTTCGATACGTTTTGAGCCATCAGATGCCCGACTAAAACGGCTATCCCACGTCGTATAGATCGGGTGAGCTTGCAGGCGAAGTTGACCTCTTGGGACCAACCCCTGGTCCAGGGCTTGTCCTTGGATGTCATATGCCGATAGCGCCATCAAGAACACTGTCGGCACCAGCAGGTGCAGGAGGCTCAGACGCATGGCCTAGGTGTGAAAATTCTCAAGAACGGAGCACTCCAAGGGCCCAGGTAGAGTGGGCGTTTAAGCCTTCAACATAAGAAGTTAAGTCGATCTGAGAAACACAGTTGCGACGCCGGAAACGGCATTGACCGTCCCAATCTATGTTTCTAGCTTGGTCTCCGCGGGATCTGCGGGAATAGCTCAGTTGGTAGAGCACAACCTTGCCAAGGTTGGGGTCGCCGGTTCGAGTCCGGTTTCCCGCTCTAGGGAGGGGGTCGTCAGTTCTGGCTGACGGCCCCTTCATCGTCATGATGAGATATGCTCGCTTACGCACTCTCAGTTTTTCCGAGACGGCATTCAGAAGAATCGTGACCGGCACCCGAGCATGGCGATATTTCGGAACGGAAGCTCGGCATCCGGCGATATCCCGTTCACACTCACACGCCTTAAGTCGCCTGTCGTTTTGGCTATGGGGTGAATGGGATGGCCCGTAGTCGCTTGCGGGTAAGCTGAGGCGCCGGTAAGTATGATCTGACTGATAGGGCTCATAAAACGGAGGTTGTGCAGTATGGATACTACTACTCTGCTCATAGTTCTCGCCGTAGCGTTAGTCGCATTTTTCTTCCTCAAGAAGAAGGGGGGAGACGCTCCCACGGAAAGCGCGACAGATGCCGGAGACTCTCGGGAGCCCGAACAGGAAGCAGTTCAGCAATCTGCGCCTGTGGAAGAAGATGCTGATGAATCGCACGCAGATGAAGTTGATGGCTCCGGTGACGACGCACCGATGCCGGTCGAAGAGGTTGCG
This sequence comes from Gemmatimonadales bacterium UBA2960, assembly GCA_002348465.1. GTDB lineage: Bacteria > Gemmatimonadota > Gemmatimonadetes > Longimicrobiales > Gaopeijiaceae > UBA2589. Next base: position 25,886 of record DEBI01000120.1, read on the forward strand.
CCGTCGGCGTTTGATCCTGGAGGCGAGGAAGCAAGTGAGCCATCAGAAATGGCTACCCCTTCTGATGAAGCTACTCCCGTCGAAGAGGAAGCCTCCTCATCAGCATTCGGTGACGAAGACTCTGGAGGAGACGCATCGACGGAAGGTGACCACCAGGGCACTCCTTCAAGAGATGGCGATCCCTACGCCTAGATCCTTAAGCGGTACAGGGTGGACCCTTCGTAGTCAGGGGATACGGCCCTAACGGCTTCGTTATTTAGGTCGCCGAATCTGTTTTGGTTGAAATAGGTCTCCACCGGAGCAAATCGTTATAAGCAGAACCTTTCATCGGATAGAGAGCATGAAATTCTTGGTGACTTGGAAAATTCCAGAGGAAAACTGGATCAACATTCTCGACGTATTTTCTTCGCTCAGCCCTGACGAGCGGGCTGATGCGGGAGAGGGAGTAACCATCGAGGGACGCTGGCATGATCTAGCCGACAAGTCTGGTGTGGCGGTCATGGAGTCCGACAACATCGAAGCGGTTTTTTCATATCTCGGGCGTTGGAATCCGCACATGGAAGTGACTGTGCGTCCAGTGCTGGAGGATGCCGAGGCGGCGGCAGTTGGGAGAGCTATCCTCGAGACAGCCAGCCACTGAGAGTAACAGTGTAGATTAGTGCCTCGAGTTAATGCTCTAATCCAATTAAGCACCGATGGGAGGCTGGCGGCCTCCCGCTGACATTCAAGGCATCGCGCATGCGTGACTCATGGCGCCGCCCTGACGATCATGGCCTGCGCCGCATGATACTCGTGGTGTGGGCCATGATAATTGGGGTCGGTCTCTACCTTAACTGGAAGTATTTAGCGGTTGATTTCGAGGGTACCCTAGAACTGGTTCGGTTCCAGGTACAGCAAAACTTTGTGATCGTGGCAACCGTTTATCTTCTACTGATAAGTCTGCGAGGTCTCGTGTTCATCCCGAGCACACCTGTCTTGTTGATTGGTGTGGTGATTTTCCCTCCTTGGCAGAATTATTGGATTAACCTCGTCGGAATAGTCCTGTCGAGTTTTATCGTCATAATGGCGATCCAGCATTTCGGATTTGGCTCGTCCCTTGAGCGCCTTCGATCATCCAGTTCACGGTACACGAAACTCGAGTCGCAGTTGGCACGATTCGGCCCACCGATAATTGTTGGTTGGAGTTTCTTCCCGCTGGTCCCGACCGATTTGATCGTTTACCTAGCAACTTTGATCCGGATTCGTACAGGGATCATCCTCGCGTCTGTGCTTGCCGGCGAGGCAGTTCTTATGGCGATTTATGTGTTTGGTGGAGCAGCTTTACTGGATTCGCTAATCGCTTTGTGATTCAATCCTCAAGTCATTCTTCCTTTCCTTCAGTGTTTCTCGACTCTGGGCTGCCGCGAGCCATCCTCATCTGGGCTGTTTGCACCACAGCCCTCGTTCCAGCAACTGAAGCTGGTGCCCAAGAACAAGATATGGGACGGGAACCAGTCCCACCGGAGAGTTTGCCGCGGCCGAAACTGATTGCATTTCCGGCCCAGGAGGAAGTGATTCTTGACGGTATACTGGATGAGCCATCGTGGAGTTTGGCCGATAGCACTGACGGTACGCTTTGGCTGACTCAACCTACCGCCGGATTGCCTGCACCCGATCGAACAGTGATCCGTATGATGTACGATGATGATGCCTTGTATATGGGTGCCGTTCTTTATGATCCTGAACCCCATCGACTTGTCTCTGCTGGTCTTGAACCGGATTTCAATCCGCAGGCTTCGGACATGTTCGGTATGGCCATTGACGCTAGTCGGGACAAGCAGAGCGCCTACGTATTCGGAGCAAACCCGGCGGGAGCGAAATGGGATGCTCAGTCTTTTAATGACGGTGCTGCGATCAACGCAGCGTGGGAGGGCATTTATGATGTGAGTACCAGTACGTTTGACGAAGGGTGGATAATGGAAATGCGGATTCCACTGAGCACACTTCGATTCCCAGCGGGCGAAGGCGAGCAGGTATGGGGTTTGAACTTCAGTCGCCAGGTGCGTCGACGGAACGAATACGCCACGTGGGCAGCGATTCCGCGTCAATTCAGAATTTTTAGAATGTCGGAGGCGGGTACGGTGGAGGGGCTACCTGCTTTCCGGCCGGGAAGAAATGTGCAGGTCAAGCCATTTTTTTCGGGGTCAAGTCAAGGTGGGCAAGGTCACCCCAGCGGACCTGCGCAGGAGTACGATGTTGGAATCGACGCTAAGTGGGCCGTAACACCTCGACTGGTACTCGACCTGACTGCACTTACGGACTTTTCTCAGGTTGAGGTAGACGAAGAACAGATCAATCTGACTCGTTTTTCGTTGTTTTTCCCTGAGAAGCGAGACTTTTTCCTGGAAAACGACGGGATCTTCACTTTTGCAGACGATGCGTCGCGAGCATTCCGTTCTGGTTCGAGTCCACAAAAGTTTAAGCTGTTTCATTCGCGCCGGATCGGACTTTCAGATCAGCGCGAACCTCTACCAATCGCGGGTGGTGCTCGACTATCGGGTAGGATCGGCCGCTTCGAGGTAGGTCTGATGGAGATGCAGACGCTGGGTGACGGAACGGATCCAGCAGAGAATTTTGCAGTGGCACGTGTCCGTCGCAGCCTTTTAACCCGTTCTGATATCGGATTTATCTTTGTCAACCGCCAAGTCACTGGTGATGCCGACATGGCAAACTATTCCAGATCTGGTGGCATAGATGCAAACTTCCGGTTTGATCGACTTCAAGTGAACGCTTACGCCGCGATAACCGATGATCCTGGGAGCGAGGGTGATCGCTCGATTGGGTCAGTTCAGTTGGGGTGGAGGGACCCTGTCTTCGACTTCTCTCTGCTCGGTAAGCATGTCGGGGCCGACTTTCGGCCAGATGTCGGTTTCGTGAATAGGACCGCCGTAAACCAGTGGTTCACGTCTGGAGGGGTGCACCTGCAGCGGCCGGTATCTTGGCTGACTGAGCTCAATCCTTACGTGGACATGACGGAGTCTTATTCGGTGACTGGTGCTTTTGAGAGTCGGGAGATAAAGCCCGGCCTTATAGTGATAGCGAATGATGGAGGGCGACTAAGTGTCGACTATTCTCGGCGTCAAGAACGCCTTGCCCACTCCAGCGACATCCTCGGGGTTCCGATGGCGCCTGGAGATTATGCCTTTGATTTGATGTCTACGAGCTATAGTGCCAACGGTGGAAGAGTGGTCTCAGGGAACGTCTCGTTCAGCACTGGTAGATTTTTTGATGGTGATCGATCGTCGCTTTCGGGAACGGTCACGGTTCGGCCCAATGAGCACATTCTCCTAGAAGGCACTGCTCAGCGAAATAGGATTGAGCTTGGGGGGAATCCCATCGACGCAGATCTTTTTAGCGGACGTATGCAACTGGGCTTCAGTACCAGAGCGTTTCTGTCTTCTTTTGTGCAGTACAATCGCGTCGCGGGTGAAATGCTTACAAATGTCAGATTCAACCTCATCCACGCACCTCTCAGCGATGTGTTTGTAGTGTTTTCCGAACGCCGTCGGATGCAACCGGGACCGAAAGAAGTTGCCGTTATAGACAGGGGATTCACGCTTAAGGTGACGAGACTTCTCCAGTACTGATGGTAAGATCTACTGCTAGTTTTTTCCCTGGGTTGGCGGGTCTCTCTCTCGGGTTCCCGAGGTGACGACCAAAAGATGCCTGAAAGAACTATACAAACCTGAGTTTTATTGCGAAGATGGAGTCCGTGATTGTCATCTCTAAGCTGATTCGAAGAGACAGGGCGGTTTTAGTAGCGACCAGTTATAGAGGTTAAGAACAGGTCGGTGGGAGGTCTGTAGGAAACGACTTAGGCGCCGTGGCCAAGTGGTAAGGCAGAGGACTGCAAATCCTTTATCCCCGGTTCGAATCCGGGCGGCGCCTCTCTTTAGATCGGGTGACTCGGGGGGTGTGGTCAGAGGTCGAGGGTCATCGTATCGTGCGACCTCGTTCACATACACCGGAAGCCGTCACCGAGATGCCTTTCTCGTGAAGGATTCGGTGGTGGGTTGTCCTCAACATGAACTGCACTAAAGCAAAGCTCTGGAGGGCAACTCAGAAGACCCTGCTTGGGTTGCTGAGCTTTGTAATAGGCCTAGGAGCATTGCCTGCGGTATCGGAAAGTCAGGTTTTGCGTGGAGTTCTGTCCGAGCGGGATACATACCATCCGATCGACTTGGGCTTGCTCACGCTAATCGAGGAGGACGGTGATACGATCTCCCAGGTGTTATCTGACGATAGCGGGTTTTTCGAATTCGAAGTCCCGAATCCCGGCGGATACTACATAATTGCAGCAGCTGTAGGATACAGGGCAGTTCAATCGGAGCTTGTCCAGATAGAGGCACAGACAGTCAGGATTCTAGAGATCGCTATGACGGTCCGTCCGATACCTCTGCCTGGATTCGAGATCGTTTCCGAATATGAAGAGCCCGAGCGTCCAGGTCTGGCCGCCACTGGTTTCTATGAACGCGCTGCGACTGGTAAGGGTGAGGTGATATGGCCGGGGCAAATCATTGCCAGCGGTGCCCGCTACGTTCAGCCTCTGTTTTACGGGAGCCAGACTGCTACCGTGCGGCAGACGCAGCATGATCGCCCTGGGCCCTGGAATGACGATATCCTCTTAAGAGATCTCGATGGCGCGGGGGTTTGGTGTTCGCCTTCTTTTTATATCGACGGGGCTTGGATTCAAGAGCTGAATCCCGGCGAATCGATTGCCGATGCTGTACCGATGGATCAACTGCTAGCAATAGAGATGTACCAGTGGCCGTTCTATGTCCCTGAAGGCTATCAAGGGTGGGGCGACTGTGGCGTGGTTCTGTTCTGGACCAAACGCTATGGAAGCAACTGAGAGCTAGTAGTTCTCAGTTTTTAAGGCCTTTTAGTGAAGTTTCGCTGCAGAGCGAGGGATGAATCTTCGGTGTATATCACGAGCGTTACAGGCTCAGATGGTGGCTTTATCCTTGCTGGCTTGCCTCGGACGGGCCTATTTTTACTCGGCGTCTCCTCTGACAGTCGAATAGGATGAAACTGCCTGCAGCAACCGCCGTTCTGATTGGGCTCTCGCTGATGCTCGTTGGCGAGTCACAACTACCAAGTCCCTCGCATTCCGTGCTAGTGGACCAGGGTCATCCCGTAGCAGTGACGGCTGAGGTAGACCCCAATGCGATTGTCGCAAAGACGTGTGTTCGGTGTCATTCCGATTCTAGGCTTCGGGGGAATCTCTCTCTTGAGGACTTCGACATCAGTCGAGCAACAGAGAACGCGGAGACGATCGAGCGAATGATCCGAAAAGTCAGGGCAGGTATGATGCCGCCTCCGGGTATCCGTGCCCCCGCTGGTGACACTCTGGCTGAGTTTGCAGCACTTCTCGAAGACGTGATGGACGAGAACGCCAAAGACAACCCAAATCCGGGAAGGCGTACATTTCAGAGGCTAAATCGGCCGGAATTCGAGAAGGCAGTTTATGATCTCCTCGACCTTGAGATCCGAGCTGAAGAGTGGCTTCCGCTGGACCAAATGAGTGCCAACTTCGACAACATCGCGGACGTTCAGTCACTTTCTCCGACGCTTCTTGAAGCGTATTTGAACGCGGCTGCTGATATCAGTCGGATGGCGGTGGGAGATCGGAATGCGCCTTCGATAAACGTGACGTATCGAAATTCTCAATACCTGTCGCAGCACCCGTGGGACCTAGTTGAGGGCGCACCTTATGGGACGCGTGGTGGTATGGTCGTTGATCACGTTTTCCCGGCCGACGGTATGTACCAATTCGGAATGACGTTCGCGAGCGGCCGTAACGAACGTTTTGAGGATATCGATATCTCGGTCGATGGCGAACGGGTAGCCCTTTTGGCGTACACTCGTTCGGGTGAAGGCGCAGACGGACGCGGTGGTGGTGGGCTCTGGACAGAACCGGTTTTCGTACGTGCAGGACAGCGAGTGGTTTCGTCGGCGTTCATTCGCCGAATGGACGGGCCCTACGAGGACCTAATCCGGCCTCATGACTGGTCCATGGCAGGTGGAGGCTCCGGGGGATCGGGTGTTACAACGTTGCCGCATTTGCAAGAACTGATCGTAGGGGGGCCGGATGCGGTCACGGGGGTGTCGGACACTCCCAGCCGAGACCGAATCTTTGTCTGTCGACCGACGGCTCCTGCCGAGGAAGAATCCTGTGCTAGGACTATAGTGCGAAACCTCGCGAGCAGGGCCTATCGGAGACTTGCGAGTGAGGATGAAGTCGAGGGGTTGATGGATTTCTACCGGATGGGCAGACAGAGGGGCGGCTTCGAGAGGGGTATTCGGGATGCTCTTGAAGCAGTGCTTTCAAGCCCGTTCTTCGTACTACGGCTCGAGAGAGAGCCCGAGGGTGTTGATCCTGGAGAGGCTTATCGAGTAGAGGGGCCGGAACTTGCTTCTAGACTCTCATTCTTCCTTTGGGGCACCCCACCGGACGCTGAACTGATGCGAGTGGCCGAATCGGGTGATCTTAATGATGAGCGTGAGATTGAGAGGCAGGCGCGTAGGATGCTTGCGGATCCGCGGTCAGCAGCACTAGGCAACCGGTTTGCATACCAATGGCTTAGGCTTCAGGACATTTACAAGGTCCGACCGGACCCGAATTTCTTTCCGAACTTTGATGAGACGCTTGCGGACCTGATGACGAAGGAGACGGCTCTCTTCTTCAATCATTTGGTTCAAGAGGATGAGGACGCTCTGCAACTTTTCAATGCGGATTATACGTTCCTGAATGAAAGGCTCGCGACGCATTACGGGATGCAGGGTGTGGCTGGAAATGAGTTTCGCCGAGTTGACTATACCGATGGGGCCAGGAGTGGCCTCTTGGGTCATGGTAGCGTGTTGGTTCTGACATCACTGGCGAATCGTACTTCGATCGTGCTGAGGGGGAAGTGGGTGATGGAGGTTCTAATGGGTACGCCGCCTCCGCCACCGCCGCCGGGAATTCCGGATCTCGAAGACACAGAGGGTACCCAAGGCGGGAAGCGTTTGACGACGCGTGAGCGCATGGAGATTCACAGCGAAAATCCCACGTGCAATGCTTGCCACCGGTTTATGGACCCGATTGGTCTAGCACTCGATAACTTCGATGTGACTGGACAGTGGAGACTGCGTGAGAACGGAATGGGCCTCGACACCCGAGGTGAGTTCTATGACGGGACTCCAATAACAACCCCAAAAGAGGTCGCCGAAGCGCTGCTCCGGCGACCGGTGCCGCTTATGCGGAACCTAACCGAAAACATGATGGCGTATGCTCTGGCGCGCCGTGTTGAGTATTTTGACTTGCCGACAATTCGGCGAATCGTGGCGGATGCTGAAGATAAAGGCCAATATAGTATGCAGTCACTCATAGTCGGTGTGGTCACAAGTGACGCATTTAGGATGAAGCGGGCCGCGGAGCTCGTAATTGATCAGGTAGACAACTAGATAGGATCCTACTCTTAGGAGACAGGGAAGATGGAGTTCATTTCAGGCAAGCATCTGGATCGCCGGACATTTCTCAAAGGTATGGGAGCGGCCGTTGGGCTTCCGTATCTCGACGCAATGGTGCCAGCTGGTCGCATGAGCGGTGTAGTCGCTCGCGCGGAGGCGGCGAAGACCCCTCTGATTGCGATCGAAGAGGTGCATGGCCTTGCAGGATGCAACGACTGGGCTGCAACACAACATCTATATGCCCCGCAGATTATAGGGAAGAATTTTGAGATGGCTCCAAACAGCGCGTTGATTTCGCTGGAGCCTTACCAAGACTATTTAACGATCGTATCGAACACCGACGTAAGGATGGCCGAGGCGTTTACCGCACCAGAAATTGGCGGCGACCATTTCCGCTCAAGTGCTGTTTTCCTGACCCAATCTCATCCGAAGCAGACTCAAGGTTCAGATTTGTTTGTGGGAACATCACTGGATCAGATACACGCTAAGCGCTTTGGTCAGGACACCCCGCTTCCGTCCATGCAGTTCACGATCCCAAATATCGACCAAGCTGGGGGGTGCACTTACAACTATTCCTGTGCGTACACTGATTCGATCAGCTGGGCGTCACCTAGTGAACCGCTTCCGATGATTAGAGACCCCCGGGTCGCCTTCGACATGCTCTTTGGAGCAGGTGGAACTCCAGAGGAGAGAGCTGAGAGGCGGGCTATGCGTTCGAGTATCCTCGACTGGATCACCGGTGAGGTGACCGCGATGAACCGTCAGCTTGGTAGCGAAGACCGCGTGCGGATGGACCAGTACCTTACGAATGTGCGCGAGATTGAGCGGCGGATTCAGATGGTCGAGGCCCATAACTTATCTGGGGAAGAACGTGTCATTCCTGAAGCGCCGGCGGGCATCCCTGACTCCTATCGGGAGCACATGGAGATCATGTTTGATCTCCAGGTGTTAGCTCTTCAGACTGACATGACCCGGGTTATTACATTCAAGACTGGTCGGGATTCGGAGAACCGCGTATTCCCGGAGTCGGGTTCGGATCGCCCATTCCATCCAGCGTCACATCATGGAGGCCGGGAGGAGGCGATTCTCGAGTTCAACAAGATCTGCCAATACCGTGTGGGCATGCTTCCCTATCTCTTGGACAAGCTCAAAGACACCGTAGACGGCGGGACTAACCTTTTGGACAAGTCAGTGGTGATGTTTGGATCTCCGATGGCCGATGCTAACATCCATAACCACAGACGTTGTCCGCTGATCTTCTTAGGAAAAGGGAACGGGATACTAGAAGGCAACCTCCATCTTAAGGCAGCGGACGGCACGCCCATGGCCAACGCAATGCTAACGATGATGCAGGAACTCGGGCATACAGATATGGAGAATTTCGGAGATAGCACGGGCGGCTTGATGTTGCGCTCGGCTGGTCGTACAACCGCTGAACAACTTCGATAGTCCGATGATGCACATCCGTAGGGTTGGTTTGTCTTCTGCCATCGTGCTGGTCCTAATGGGGTCGGTACTGGTGGAATCCCCGGTCGCGGACGCAGCGCGTTCAGGCGACCTTGACGAAGTCCGCTCACTGCTGCGAGGTGGTGCAGATGTGAATGCAGCTCAGGGTGATGGTATGAGTGCGTTACACTGGGCAGCCGAGCGGGGCGATATGGCTTTACTGGAGGTTCTGCTGTACGCGGGAGCAGAATTGGAAGCCTCCACTCGGATTGGACACTACCGTCCTTTGCACATAGCAGCCCGAAACGGGAACGTGGAAGTAGTGACACGGCTCATTGAGGCTGGGGCCGACATAAACTCTGTCACGGACCCAAGTGGCTCGACACCCCTGCATCTCGCGGCGCTATCCGGAAATGGGTCGGTGGTACGTGAGCTCGTGAATGCGGGCGCTGACATCGATTCCCGAGAAGCCGAGTGGCAACAGACACCACTTATTTTTGCGGCGTCTTGGAACAGACTGGAAGCAGTGGTTGCGCTCCTTGAGCTTGGAGCGGACCCGAATCTGGCTGCGAAATCTTTGGATCTCCAGGAGATGGGAAGGCTTGATGGAGAGGCGCAGCGCAGGCAGCAAGAAGTCCTCAAGGCGTTTACGAATGATGGGGAGTGGACACCGACCTCAGCACAGGTGCAAGCTGCGGTCGTAGCGGGCCGGGAGGCTTACTCCGAGGGAGCAGAAGTAGAAGAACGACGCCGGAGCGATCGTTTTCAGCGTGAAGTTCGGATCAAATCAAAGGGTGGGCTGACTCCCCTGTTGCACGCGGCCCGTCAGGGACACGTAGAAACGATCGAAGCTCTTTTGGGGAATGGTGCAAAAATTGATCAGGTAGGGGGAGGCGACGGGACCACTCCACTGCTGATGGCCACTATCAACGGTCAGTTCGATGCCGCAGCGGTCCTACTCAGGCATGGGGCGGATCCAAACATTGCGTCTTCACTGAACGGAGTGACTCCTCTGTTTGCGGCTGTTAACTCCGAGTGGCAGCCGCGGACCCGTTACCCCCAGCCGCAGGAGCGAGAGGGTCAAGAACACGGTTATCTTCAGATAATGGAGGCGCTTCTCGAGGCTGGGGCTGATCCTGATGGGCGCATGACCCTCCACCCTTGGTATATGGAGTATACCGGTTGCGGGAATTCTCAATGCGGCCTGATAGATATGAAGGGTGCGACAGCCTTCGTTCGCGCCGCTTACGCTACCGACGTGAATGCTATGCGGCTCCTTACAAAGTGGGGCGCTGATCCATATGTCGCGACTAAGGCGCCTGCACGTAGGAATCGTCGGACTACACAAGAGCGCATCCGGGAATCCCAAGTTGAAGCCCTCGACAACGTAGAAGAATTCGAGGAGCTGAGCGACTCTGCTCAGGCAACCGCGGTCGTGACGATTTGGGAAGACTTGCCAGACTCTGTGAGGGGAAGCCTCCCGGAGGAGGATGTCCGTGAGGCACCGGCAGGTTTCAGACAGGTCGTTCTCGAACACGCTATGCGGCAAGATTCAGTAAACGCTGAAAAACCAGATCCCTCGGGACTTGCACCCGTCCCACAGGGTGGCCCGGCCGTCTTCGCCATCCATGCGGCATCCGGGGTAGGCTATGGCGAGGGCTTTGCCGGTAATGCTCATCGGCATGCCGAGAATGGTTGGCTCCCGTCCGTCAGGTTCCTAGTGGAAGAGGTTGGCATGGACGTCAATCTTCGCGATCACAATGGGTATAACTCTATCCATCATGCAGCGGCCCGGGGAGATAACGAGCTGATCCTCTATTTGGTGGAGAAGGGTGGAGATGTCACGGCCATAAGCAGACGAGGACAGACTACAGCGGATATGGCTAACGGACCTGTATCGAGGGTGTCTCCAATTCCTGAGACCGTGGCGTTACTGGAGGAGTTAGGCTCAGCGAATAGCAACAACTGCTTGACGTGCCAGTAGATCTAGACTGACGAGTGAGCAGGGCTTCACATGTTCAGGGGTATCACTTCAGAGATGCACGGAGCCGGGTCCGGGTTTTGATGTTTTGCAAACCTCTTCTGGGCCGGTAGCAAGTGGGAGAGCTTTGGATCCTGATCCCGGCTCCGTTCATGGGCTACTTCGTCATCGACCATTTCCGTAAACTCTTCTCAGACGATCCGAACTTCGTTCGTGAAGTCTTTAAGTCACAACCGGTAACGATGGTCGCGGCGGCAACCGCATTGGGAGCCGCGATTGTCTGGGGGTTATCCGAGGTGGGTCAGCGCTTTGTCGGGATTCTGTTCTAAGTCAGGACTGAGATTAAGCATTGTTTCAGAGATCCGCGGAGCTTCCGCGTGAGCGCGGGACGAGTAACCGGATAACCCCTGATGCGAGGGGAGAGTGGCGGACCAGCCCTTGCCGTCTCATTCTGACCGGGCTCACTTTGGCCGTCGGCGTTCTCCTGCATCTGTACTCATGGCATGGATCCCTTACATCGAGCGTGAGCAAGCCTCCGGCATTCTCACCGAGTTGTACGATGAATATTCAGACAATGCTGGTTCCTTAGACCACATACTCCGCATTCACTCGTTGAACCCACGCTCCATGAAGGATCATGCCGAGCTCTACAGCCATCTCATGCGGGGTCCTTCACCGTTGACGCGGATCCAGAGAGAGATGATTGCGGTCGCGGTCTCGGCCGAAAACGAATGCTTCTACTGAATAGTTCATCACGGGGCGGGACTCCGTAGGTTGACAGGTAGCGACGAACCGGGGTATTCGCTCGCGAGAAGGAGGAATTCACCCGATCTATCGGAAGCCGATTCGGGTATGGTCCATTACGCTCGGATGCTGACTCGAGATCCGGGCTCAATTGAGCGTGGTGACATTGATCGACTTCGTGAACTCGGATTTGGGGATCGGGCAGTTCTAGATATTTGCCAGGTAGTGTCTTACTACAACTATGTGAATCGACTCGCAGATGGCCTTGGAGTAGAGTTGGAGGACTGGTGGGCAAAAGAGGATATGGTGATGACGCGTGCAGAATTCGAGGTGGTCAGAAGATGAGTCAGGCGGTAGTGGTAGACGGGCATTCGCTAACGCTCGAGCAAGTAGAATCCGTAGCGATGGATCGTGCGACCGACATTGAGTTATGTGCGGAAGCCGAGAAACGGGTAACTAGATCCAAGGACTTTATTGAAGCCAAACTTCTGTCGGGAGAACGTGTTTACGGAGTCACGACTGGCTTTGGCCGCTTGGCGGATGTGGAAATCTCGCCAGACGAAACGACTGCCCTGCAACACAACCTGGTCAGATCACATGCCTCGGGAATGGGAAGTCCATTTCCTCGCGAGGTTGTGAGGGCCATCATGCTGTTGCGCGCCAACGCATTAGCCCGGGGGGTCTCGGGATGCCGAGTAGACTTGATACGGGCTCTCATTAGTTTTTTGAACGCTGGGGTTCATCCTCGTGTTCCCGAATTCGGGTCTGTGGGGGCGAGTGGAGATTTGGCGCCGCTAGCGCACGTGGCTCTGGGGCTCATCGGTGAGGGCGAAGCCGAGTGTAA
>DEBI01000014.1 GCA_002348465.1 Gemmatimonadales bacterium UBA2960
GCTTATGATTTCTTATGATTCTCGCCCCTAGACTCCGCGCGTCATTTCGTCCAGAAACTCAGAGTTCGTCTTCGTCATCCTCATTCGCTCGGATAGGAAGGAGATCGCTTCCTCTGGTGGCATGTCTGAAAGGAAATTTCTAAGGAGAAAGACACGGTTCAGCTCAATATCTGATAGAAGGAGTTCTTCTTTTCGGGTGCTAGACTTGTTCAAGTCTATCGCCGGGAAAATCCGTTGTTCGGCTATTTCTCGTGCGAGCACTAACTCCATGTTTCCGGTGCCCTTGAATTCTTCGAAGATCACTTCATCCATTCTACTACCGGTCTCAATGAGAGCTGTAGCCACTATGGTGAGTGAGCCCCCGTCCATGATGTTTCGCGCTGATCCAAAGAAATGCTTGGGTTTTTGGAGAGCTTTAGTGTCGAGCCCTCCGGACATGATGCGCCCGGAGCGGCGGATAGCTGCGTTGTAGGCGCGACCTAAGCGGGTGATTGAGTCGAGCAAGATGACCACATCCTTGCCGTGCTCGACGAGGCGTTTCGCCTTTTCGAGCACCATCTCTGCAACTTGAATGTGTCTCTTCGGTGACTCGTCAAAAGTGGAGGCTACCACTTCTCCCCGGACCCTCTGCTGCATTTCCGTGACCTCTTCAGGTCGCTCGTCAACGAGGAGGACAATGAGGTGAACCTCGGGCCAATTGGTTGAGATCGCGTCTGCCATTTGTTGCAGGACGGTTGTTTTTCCTGCTTTGGGAGGCGAAACGATTAAGCCTCGCTGCCCTTCACCAATAGGAGCGATGAGATCCACCATTCGCATCGCGAGTCCTTGAGGATCATCTGGTACTTCAAGACTGAGTCTCTTCTCAGGATATCGTGGCTTTAGCTTGTCGAAGTCACCACGTTTCTGTCCCTCTTCCGGGTCGAGTCCATTAAGAAAGTCGACTCTCTCGAGCGCGATGTACTTCTCTCCTTTGCGGGGAGGACGTACTTGGCCTACAAGGGTATCACCTGTCTTTAGCGCGAACCGCTTGATCTGTGATGGACTTACGTAGATGTCATCTGGACTGTTCACGTAGCTCCAGGCCTGTGAGCGCAGGAACCCATATCCCTCTCTGAGGATCTCGAGAACACCTTCTCCGGTCAGGGGCTCACCGTTTTCGAGCAGGGTGCGCTCAATCTGGAGTAGGAGTTCTTGTTTGCGGAGGGCCTGGTACTGACCTAGGCCTAATCCCTCAGCTAGATCGTGAAGTTCTCCGACGTTCTTGCTTTGTAGTTCGGCGATGTCCACAGAGATGTCTGTGTGCGAGACCAGCCGGCACGATCCTTTTTCGATCGCACACGAGCATTGGAAAGATACGACCCGCGGGCCGCGATTAATGGGTCGCCGGCAGAGTCACGTCCAAGCGAATGGAACGGGCCGACGTTGGAAGGTCAAACTGCGAAAGCCTTGACCCAAGGCAACGTAATCAGCTAAAAAAATGAGGTCAAGCCGGATCTTTCGCCTTTTTTAGAATTCTTATCCGGAGATTGTCTCGCTAAGCGGACATAATCCTGCTGCGGGCTAAAAAGTGGGTGCAACGTTTTTGGCGATCCGATGCTCGCGGTTCATGCGATTCACTCAGGAATGGGGGGCATTGACTTGCAGAAATCGAAAACAAACGTTTACTCGTCCCTAACGTTTACGGAAAAACAAAGCAGGTTTCGTCGTGGCACGTCATAACCGTGAGGGGACTGGTTCTGACCAATGCGGGTTCCGGTATCGTGTTAGCTATCAGCCTGACTGGCTCAAGCGCGTGAGGGTCACCCGGCAGCTGGAATCAGAGCGCCAGTCAACAAAGACCCTCTTGTGGAACCCTGCTCCCGAGTCTGAGGCCGAGCCGGGTGAGAGAGTTCGGACCCGAATTTTATCGGCTGACCAGTCCATCGACTTTGCGGTAGCGCTTACTGACCCTGCGGCCGCTGTGCGGTGTATAAGGGTTTGTTACGAGATCCCTGTGGGGGATGGACGCACCGAAGAAGTCGAGTTTACCCTTGAGAGACAGACTGACTCAGACAGCTAGCTGAGTTAAAAGAGGCGGGCTTAGGATTTCATCCGTTGATCGACTCAGGGGAGCGATTAGACTTGATGTCTTCAGGTCACCACAGTGAGTGCTGACTCGTGTTCCTTTCAGGATAACAACCCGACCCTGTGTTCTACCCCAAAGCCATACTGATTCACAGAGCCCGCAGAGCCGATGGCTGACGATATCCGGGACATTACGATTATCGGCGGCGGGCCGACTGGCCTTTTTGCTGCATTCTATGCGGGGATGCGTGGGACGTCCTGCCGTATCGTAGATTCTTTGCCGGAGCTGGGTGGTCAACTCGCTGCACTGTATCCGGAGAAGTACATCTACGATGTCGGAGGCTTCGCGAAGGTCCTTGCTAAAGATCTAGTAAAGGGTCTCGTTGAACAGGCAATTCAGTTCGAACCCGACGTCGTCCTCGATGAGCAGGTGCAAGCTCTTGACTTTGCCGGCGACCACTTTGTGCTGAAGTGCGCAGGTGCTTCATACAGGACTCGGACTGTAGTCATCGCCGGGGGAAAAGGGGCTTTCGAACCGATGCCGTTGAAGTGTCCTGGGTATGAAGAGTTTATGCATAATGGCGTCGAGTACGCTGTGCGCGACCCCGAGATGTTTCGTGGGAGAAAGGTCATGATTGTTGGAGGTGGCGACACTGCGCTCGATTTCGTGATGATGCTAAAAGACGTTGCCGACTCGCTGACTTTGGTGCACCGCCGTGATGGGTGGAGGGCGCATGAGGCGACGGTTGCACTAGTGGAAAAGGCTGCTGAGGCTGAAGAGATTGATCTCCGAACCTTTTACGAGGTGCGTGCGATTCACGGGGCCAAATCAGTTGAACGAGTAACAATTTTCGACAACCGGACTGACAAAGACACGACGCTTGAGTGCGATGCAGTATTGTCATGCGTTGGATTCAAACCCGATCTAGGCCCAATTAAGTCTTGGGGGCTGAAGGTTGAGAAGAATCGCATTCTTGTGGATGCGCTTATGGCCACCAGCGTTTCGGGCGTATTTGCAGCGGGCGACGTTGTAGACTACGAGGGGAAGTTGGACCTCATCGCTACCGGGTTTGCTGAGGCGGCCGTTGCCGTGAACAATGCGGTGCACCATGTCGATCCTACGGCACGGGTTAATCCCGGTCACTCAACGAACATGAAAGTCTTTAAGGAATAGTGAGGAACCGAGCATGACCGACAACGGCACGCCCCAACACGAAAAGGTTGTCATCATTGGCTCCGGTCCAGCCGGCTGGACCGCGGCGATCTATGCCGCCCGAGCTGAGATGAATCCGTTCGTGATCGAGGGAAACATCAGCCGCACGATGATTCCGGGAGGTCAACTCATGTTCACGACTGAGGTCGAGAATTACCCGGGTTTCAAAGACGGTGTCGACGGTCAGTCCCTTATGTTGGAGATGAAAGCTCAGGCACTCCGTTTCGACACCCGCGTGCTTACGGAGGACGTCGTGGACATCGATAAGGACGTGCATCCGTTCCGGCTCACCACGACGAACGGAACTGTTGTAACCGCTGACGCCTTGATTCTAGCCACTGGAGCTAATGCAAACTGGCTGGGACTCCCCAACGAGGAGCGGCTGGCACAGAGCGGTGGCGGAGTGAGTGCCTGTGCGGTCTGTGATGGGGCGTTACCACACTTCCGGGATAAGGTACTGGCGGTGATCGGCGGTGGAGATACCGCGATGGAGGACGCCCTCTATCTGACAAAGTTCGCCAAGGAAGTGGTAATCATTCATCGGCGAGACGAGCTGCGAGCGTCGAAGATCATGGCGGAGCGCGCTATGGAGAGCGAGAAGATCACCTTCGCCTGGAACACCGTTGTCACCGAAGTGCTCGGTGACGACGTCATCACCGGTCTTCAGCTTAAGGACGTGTACTCGGGTGAGCAGCGGGAACTCGAAGTCGGGGGACTATTCGTTGCGATAGGCCACTCGCCCAACACGGGATTCCTGAAGGGCGTGGTCGAACTGAAGGACAATGGCTACGTAGATACTCCGATCCCTTGGCGTACACAGACCTCGGTGCCCGGAATCTTCGCGGCCGGTGACGTGATGGACGACTACTATCGACAGGCCGTAACCGCGGCCGGCACTGGATGCATGGCTGCTCTGGAGGCAGAGCGATGGTTGGCTCACGGGGGATGAGAACGAGAAACGCTATGGAGCTGCTAGCGCTAGTAGGTTGATCCAGTGCGATCTGCGCAGCGCCTGGGGGCTCGGGCGTCGTCAGGCCTGTGGTCCGGAAGGTCCTAGCAGTCGGCCTCCGTCGACCGGGATTATGTGACCTGTGACGAAATCAGCCTCGATCAGGTACATTAGCGCCTGAACGACATCGTTCGGTGTGCCGTTGCGCTCTAGCGCGGATCGCTCCGCCAGCGCTTGTCTTCGCTCCATCGGCCAGTCGTCGGGCGGAAGCACGGCGCCGGGCGCGATACCGTTAACTCGTACTTGGGGAGCTAGAGCACGAGCTTGAATGCGCGTTAGGTGTGCGAGCGCCGACTTAGAGACCGCGTGGTGAGGATAGACGCTCCACGCTTGCCATGCCGAAAGGTCAGTTATGTTGACGACACACCCGCGTGAATCCCGTAGCATGTCGGCGCCCGCTCGTACGATGAGGTGTGGAGCGCGGACGTTCAGGTCCATTACGCGGTCCCACTCCTCTGCATCGACGTCGAGTAGAGGGATGTCCTGAAAGGATGCAGCCGAGTTGATGAGGACGTCCAGTCGACCGAATGATGTACGCACTGT
Source organism: Gemmatimonadales bacterium UBA2960 (assembly GCA_002348465.1). Taxonomy (GTDB): domain Bacteria; phylum Gemmatimonadota; class Gemmatimonadetes; order Longimicrobiales; family Gaopeijiaceae; genus UBA2589. The sequence goes on from DEBI01000014.1 coordinate 4,830, forward strand.
ATCGATCACGCGATCAGCCGAATGGGCTTCACTCAGATCCGCTTCGACGTGTACCAGCGTACGTCCGAGCGCTGACACATCCGCCGACAATGTCTTTGCCTGAGCCGAGGATGAGCAATACGTGATTACGAGATCGTACCCGGCCCGTGCCAGACCTAGACTGATTGCACGGCCTACGCGGACGGCGCCTCCCGTGATCAGTGCCACGCGTTGTCTGTCACCATCGGTCATGGCGAGACTCCTGCTTCCGAGCGCCGCTTAGCGCCGTACCGAATAAGATTAGGGAAGGATATTCAAGCCGAACCTCACGGCCAGGTTAGCGATCCTAACGTTTTTGGAAAGACGGGCATCTTACCTAGTGTTACGTATCGAGTCGAGAGCATTGGGAGAGCTGTAAATGATTGTTATCCCCAAGTGGTTCGCGGGGTTTTCATTGTGTTTCCTTCTTGCATGCGACGCGGAGGTGAGTCAGCCGGAGTTTGTTGAGGAGCCGGGGGAACCCGTTGATCTTTCGAGCTACTTCATCACCCCGACGCTGTGCAGCGACTCTGAGGGACCGACGTGCGCATCGCTGCGCCTTGGAGATACTCACCTGACCACTACGAGCCCGGCTCAAGGAAAGCTTTTCGCCTGTGTCGCCGGGAACGCGGGTGCACCAGGGAGTGATCCGGCACGGATCACTTGGATAGATTGGGCAGCTGGAACGTGGAACCTGCTCGCTAAGCCGTTTCTGCCCGCGGGCTCATTCTCTCCCCAGTCCGGCTCAGTGAGTGTATCCGAGATTGGTGGTATCCGCAGTATCACCGTGAACAATCTTCCGGTGGACGGAAAGATCGGCGACTGGCCGATGACGCAGTATGCGATGTTGTCTGCGATCGACCGGAATCCTGGGGTGCCAGCAGCTACCAACGTCACATTCAATATTCCTATTTCCCCGGTGGTTAGCGTTACGCCTTCCTGCACTTCTCTCGGAGCGATCGGTGTGACGCTCAATGGGGTAGTGCTGTATAACGCAGTGGATGCGCGTGGGAATGACGCCGTTGCCCACGAAATCGTCGACGAGTTCGGCGGCCATCCTGCTATGAGCGCTTACCACTATCACTATCTTCCTGAGCGGCTCGATTCGGCGCCGATGTCGGATGGCCATTCCGGGCTGGTCGGCTACATACGCGATGGATTCGGGCTTTACGGCTACGACGGCGAAGGGGGTGTGGAGTTAACCAACGCCGATCTTGACGAGTGTCACGGCCACGATCATTCACCATTGGGCTATCACTACCACGCCACTATTGAATACCCCTACACAATTGGTTGCTACAGAGGAGATCCCGAGTCTGCATTCTTCTCTTCGGCTAGCGCGTTTGAAGACAAGGTTAGTAACATCCCCCAAGAAGTGAAAACGGAACCTGCCAGAGCGTTTCTGCGAGGGATGATCGCCCACCATCAGCAGGCATTGGACATGGTTGCTCTCGTGCGGCGCAGCACATATGGAAGGGATATACGTGAGATCGCCGTGAGGATGCAGATCGCTCAGGCCGAAGAAATCAAATTGATGCAATCCTGGCTCAATGGAGACGTGATCCTAGATGGTGACGTGGAGGCTGTGTCGGGCGATCAGGATCGATTAATGCCCGGAATGCTCTCGGAGGAACGCATGGCGAAACTTCGTGCGGCCCAAGGCGAGGATTTTGATCGGCTTTTCCTCCAGTCCATGATTGAACACCACGAAGGAGCGATTGAGATGGTTCGTGTCTTTCTCGAACGGTTTGGTTCACTCGGAGATACAATTGTTTTGGATTGGTTCCTCGACCATATAAAGGCAGAGCAGGGCATAGAGGTGGCTAGGATGAGCAGGATACTGGCACGGTTGCAGTGACTAGCCGGACATGGCCGGGATGCTCCCCTTCATGTAGCGGTCAGCGAGAGTAGATTCTTATTAGTTGTTCTTATGATGTTGTTGTGCCCGTTTACACCTACAAAAAGGACCGATGTCCGATGGCTGACACGTACCGCACAGAGAGAGATTCTCTTGGCGAGATGAAGGTCCCTGCAGAAGCACGCTACGGTCCGCAGACTCAGCGCGCCGTAGAGAATTTTCCTATCAGTGGTCAGCGTTTCAGTCGCCGTTTTATTCAGGCTATGGGTCTGATCAAGAAATCGGCTGCAGAGACCAACGTTGAACTGGGCAACCTCGATCCGGGTGTAGCAAAGGCGATCATTGCAGCCGCGGGTGAAGTTGCGGATGGCGAATGGGATGAGGAGTTCGTTCTGGACATCTACCAGACTGGCTCTGGTACGTCGACGAACATGAATACCAATGAGGTGGTCGCGCATAGGGCGACAGAGCTTCTGGAAGGCACAGGTTCGGTGCATCCAAACGATCACGTAAATTTTGGACAGTCCTCAAACGATACGATCCCGACCGCGATTCACATCTCTACCCGCATCGCGATTGAGGAAGAACTAATACCGGCCCTTCAGCACATGCACGATGCGCTGGCTGAGAAGGCTACAGAATTCGACGGAGTTCTGAAGTCCGGACGAACTCACCTCATGGACGCGACGCCCGTTCGTCTTGGTCAGGAGTTTTCTGGATACGCAACACAGATCCGCAAGGGCATCGAGCGCGTTCGTTTGGTTGCGGCTGAGTTGGAGGAACTCGCACTCGGCGGAACGGCCACCGGTACGGGCATTAACACGCATGAGGATTTTTCAACGCATACGATTGCCAAGATCGCGTTGGCTACTGGAATCTCGTTTTGCGAGGCGGATGATCATTTTGAGGCGCAGGGGGCGAAGGACGCTGCGGTCAACACTGCGGGTGCGCTCAATACGATTGCTACGAGCTTCATGAAGATCGCAGACGACATTCGCTGGTTGGGTTCGGGGCCGACATCTGGTCTGCATGAGATCCGACTTCCTGCAGTACAGCCTGGTTCTTCAATTATGCCAGGTAAAGTGAATCCCGTTATGTCAGAGGCGATGATGATGGTGGCTGCTAGGGTTATGGGTAACCACACCACCGTTACCGTCGCGGGTAGCCGTGGCAACTTCGAACTAAATGTCATGATGCCCGTGTTAGCTCACGCACTCCTTGAGTCCGTAGATCTACTTTCCAACATTGCTCACGCGTTTACTGATCGATGCCTGATAGGGATCGAAGCGAATCAAGAGCGTGCCCGCGAGCTTCTAGAGCGTAATCCTGCCATCGCTACTGCCTTGAACCCTTATATCGGTTACGACGAGGCAGCCGTTGTCGCGAAAGAGTCTGCAAAGCGTGGAGTCAGCGTTCGAGACATCGTGACCGAAAAGCGGCTTCTGCCCGAAGAACAGATTGATGAAGCCCTCGATGTTCGTTCGATGACTGAACCGGGGCTTCCAGAAGGCTAATTAGCTGAGGAGTTTTTGATCTTCATATGCGTTCGAGATGAGATCACCGTTATACAATTCGCTAACCTTCCGTCATAACACATGCCATGGATGAATTAGGAGCTCATGTCTCAGCTAGCGGAGGTGTACATCTCTCCCCAGGGAGGGCCCGCGAGATAGAAGCCTCGGTGCTTCAGCTCTTCACTAAACAGCCGAGTCGATGGGCAGAGAGCGTAATTGATGCGGAGACTGCGGACGCTTTCAAGAAAAAGCGAGCTGAGCATGGGATAACAGTAGCAGGCGCGCACGATTCATATCTAATAAATCTTTCGAGCCCTGATCGGAGGCTGTGGCGGATGTCGCAGAGATCCTTCGAGTCGGAACTGGACCGATGTGCTCTTCTAGAGCTTGACTTTCTTGTGACACATCCCGGAAACGCTACGGATGGAGATCCTGAGTCAGGCCTCGAACGGAATGCGCGCGGAATAACAGAGTCTCTCGAAGCGGTTGAGGGTGGTACACGCGTTCTGCTCGAATTGACGGCGGGAAGTGGGACGACGGTGGGGGCAACGTTTGAAAACCTTCAGACCATACTCGAGCTGATTCCGATGGAGCAGCGGCATAGAGTTGGGATATGTTTCGACACATGCCATGCGTACAGTGCTGGATACGATCTGGTAGACGATTACGAAGGTGTCTGGACTAATTTCGATGACGTGATAGGTCTTGAAAGGTTGGCTCTCATACACATGAACGACTCCCAGCACCCTTTCGATTCGCGAAAAGATCGACACGAGGCGATCGGGGAAGGCAGCCTGGGACTAGAGCCATTCCGGCGTATCGTCCTAGATGAGCGTCTAGTGAATGTTCCGAAGGTCCTTGAGACGCCGAAAGGAGATGAGGGAGCGGAAGCCGATATTCGCAATCTTGATGTGCTCCGGTCTCTACGTGCTGAGGGATAAGGCAAGCGAGTCGAGAGTGAGTTTCGGGGATCCTCTTCGCCAACACCATCACTCCAGACTATATTCTCTGACTGCAATCAAAGGGCCTTTTATTGAGCCAACGCATCGAAGCCGGGACTGACTCTCGGACATGACGCTAAGCCCCGGAGGAGGGGACAGCGGTAAGGTTCGGGGAGGTCGCCACTCGTGGATTCCCGGGCTTCAATGAGAACCTCTTTGGTTGTGGCGGGGGTCGGTGCCAGTTGCCTAGGCGACTAGGCAGTGGCCCCCGCGCTTTTGCGCCTAAATCTTGCTCAGGATGGATCGCTATGCCCCTGTGCGGGTAGCGTTTGGCCCTAGAACAATGAACCTCAACAAGCTTGAGCGATGCCCACTGTTCGCGTGACACGTCGAGCCCATTTTTGCTCTGCCCATCGAATCTACCGTGACGACTGGTCACAAGAGGAGAATCGCGAGGTCTTTGGCGACTGCTCCAATCCAAACTGGCATGGTCACAACTACATTCTTGATGTGACTGTGGAAGGTCCGGTAGATCCTGAGACCGGTTATGTCGCCGACTTAAAGGTGATCAAGCAGGTTGTGAAGGAGCGGGTTGTCGATCACGTCGATCACCGAAATCTCAATCTTGAGGTGCCATGGTTGGAAGGGACTATAGTCTCGACCGAAAATTTTGCAGTGGCGATTTGGGAGCGCATTGCGGATTCGCTGCCAAGCGGGGTTCGCCTTCATAGGGTGTTCTTGCAGGAGACACCGAACAATTCTGTTGAATACCTAGGGCCCGAGGGAGACTGACGATATGGAAGACAGTGGCGCCATCGACCTTTCTGGTGTCGAATTCGAAGACCTAGTGGCAGAAATGATCCGCAGGTGTGGTGACTCGCCTGACCGGGAAGGGATGGCGAAGACCCCGGAACGCGTTGTAAAGGCGATGACCTTCCTTACCAAGGGGTATGGGGAAACTCCCGAGGAGGTAGTGGGGGGTGCGATCTTCCCCGAGGCTCATGAGAGTATGGTCCTTGTAAAGGACATTGAGCTGTATTCTATGTGTGAACACCATCTGCTCCCTTTCTTTGGAAAGGCCCATGTGGGGTACATTCCCAACGGTAGTGTGATGGGGCTGTCCAAGGTGGCTCGCCTAGTGGAAGTGTTCGCTCGGCGTTTCCAAGTGCAGGAGCGTCTAACCGAACAGATCGCTCAGGCTGTCTTGGAAGTTAGTGAGGCGCGGGGTGTGGCGGTTGTGGTAGAAGCGCATCATCTCTGCATGATGATGCGTGGAGTTCAAAAACAGAACTCGAAGACCCTGACTTCTGCCATGCGAGGGGACTTCGTAGAGGACCGTAGTCTGCGCGATGAATTTATGTGGATGGTATCTAGTACTCACCGAGCTTTGGGATGAACGAGCGCCTGACTCTTCAAGGACTGACGTGCTTGGTTACTGGTGCAAGCCGGGGCATTGGGCGCTCTTCCGCTTTGGGGCTGTCCGACCGCGGAGCTCAGGTAGTGGCAATGGCTCGAAGTCGAGATGCGTTGGAGAATCTCGAAAGGGAGTGTGGGGCCAGGCCACTCGTCGCCGACTTGGCTGATGATGCTGGGATTTGGGCAGCGATTGACGACTTGGCTGAGTCGGAACTAGGGATTCCGGATGTCGTCGTAAATGCAGCGGGTGTCTTTGATATTGAGTCATGCTCGAGCACCTCGGTCGACTCCTTCGATGAGCACTTCACGATCAACTTGCGGGCTCCGTTTCTTCTGACGCGTGCGGTGTTACCGAAGATGCTTGAGCGGAAATCCGGCCTCGTCGTTAACATCGGTTCGATTGCGGGCCGAAAAGCGTTTCCGGGCAATGGGGCCTACTCGGCGTCAAAATATGGATTGCGCGGATTTCATGAGGTGCTTTTGGAAGAGATCCGCGGCACGGGTGTGCGCGCCTCGCTTATTGAGCCCGCTGCTACAGACACGCCCCTGTGGGACGAGATCAATCCCGATGCTAATCCGGATCTACCAAATCGAGTGGACATGCTTACACCGGATCAAGTAGCCGAAGCAGTTGTCTTCGTGGCCACTCGTCCGGAGGGTGTCAGTGTGCCTTACCTAGCTGTTGAGCGCGGTTGATAAGTCCGGATGCACCTGCTTCTCACAGATCGTTTGACATGTCCCCGATGTGGCCCAGAGTTTGGCCTCATCCTGTTGGCGGACAAGCTAGTTGATCGAGTTGTGCATTCGGGGGTCCTCGGCTGTCCGAATTGTCGGGACGCGTTTGAAGTCGAGGAGGGCTTTGCGGATCTGAGAGCTCCTCCGCGTCGTGGCCTGGAGGCCGGTCGGGCAGGAGACGGTAAGCTACCGAAGGATGAGCAAGTAGAACGGGTAGTCGCTCTGCTTGGTTTACATAGTGGTCCCGGGACCGTCGCTACGTTGGGGTCTGCTGCGGTATTCGCAGCGCCGATTTCTGAGAGTGTAGAGGACCTGATGGTCGTCGCGGTTGATTCCGAAACTAGAAAATGGGCATTACAGAACAATGTCACTCGGATGGTTAGTTCGCCGGGGCTCCCGTTCTTTGATAGGACTCTCAGAGGGGTAGTGGTAGATGGCGAGCTAGGTGCTGCTCTGCTTTTCGAGGCGTGCAGATGTGTCTCGCAAATGAGCAGGGTCGTCGTACTCGATGCAAAACCGGAGGCCGAGGAGGTGGTTTTGGAGGCCGGGCTTTCTGTACTTGCGATAGAGCAGGATACGTTAGTGGCTTCTAGGGGTTGAGCGTTGCGCACTTGCCCGACGGCTTTCTACCTTCAGCCACCCTTTAGGAATAAAAAGTCGTCGGAGGATAACTTCGGTGGCAGATACGGTCCTCTGACCCATCTCGCATGGCGTTCTGGAAGAAGTTGTTCGGTAGTATCGAAGATCGGCTTGTCGATTACTATGACGAAGGCGTCGCCCTCGTTCAGGATGCTAAGTACCATGAGGCATTAACGTCCTTCCGGCTCGCTCTGAAATCAGCTCCGGGCGATGTCGTTGTGCTTCAGCAGATTGCGATTTGCTACACACGCATTGGAATGGTGGATGAGGCCACCAAGACTTATCAACATGTGCTTCAGAAGGACCCTTCCTCGTCTGGGGCACACTACGGACTCGCCTTCATCATGGTGAGTAGTGAGAGTCCCGAGAAGGCGATTCCTCACTTGGAGTCTTTCCTTGCCAACGCCCCAAGAGCAGAAGATGCACGTTCGCACGTCGAACATGCCAGGTTGACACTGGCTCAGCTGCGAGGCGAAGCGCCTTCAGAAGCTTCAGAGCCTACCCTTCCATTTCAAGAGAATATGCTTGATGTCGAATAATATTCGTCAGGCCCGTTTGCGCTGGACCGGGGAAGGGTTGGCTTTCCGCGGTGGCCCAGAAGGAGCAACAGAGATTGGCGTCGATAGCACGGGTGAGATGGGCCCTGCACCAATGCATCTGCTGTTGATGTCGGTGGGAGCTTGTATGGCGATTGACGTCTTGATGATCCTTGAAAAGGGTCGAGTACCAATCGAAGACCTAGAGATAGAAACGATTGGTGTGCGAGCGGATGACCATCCGAAGCGTTACGAGTCGATCAAGCTCATTTACCGTATCAGTGGTCCAACAGAAGACGATCAAGAAAAGATTGACCGAGCGATTGAACTTTCCAAAGACAAGTATTGCTCAGTCCTGCACACGCTCGATCCGGAGATCGATTTGTCTATCTCTAGTGAACTGGTCTGAGTAGCCCATGGCAACTGTACTAGACTATTTCGCGAACGAGGATCAGGTCCCCGAATCGACCTTAACTGAACTCTTTTTCGAGGCTGTCAAAAAGTTTGGCGATGAGAAAGCCCTGCAGCGTTTTACGAGCGCCGAGAGCATATCGGACATCAGCTATAACGAAGTGCTTCGAAGCGTTATGCGTGTCGGTGGCGCTCTCCAGGCCTCTTCGTTTGTAAGGGGTGATAGAGTAGCCATTCTCTCCGAGAATCGCCCCGAATGGGCGATTGTCGATTATGGTGCGTTATGCTCGGGGATCTTGGTCGTCCCAATTTACCCTACGCTGACGGCGGCTCAGGTCGAGTACGTGCTTACAGATTCCGGTGCCGAGATGGTATTTGCGTCGACACCGGAGCTCGCGCAGAAAGCACTAGAAGCCGCAGACGCGTGCTCGCACGATATAGTGGTCGTGGCATTCGACGGTGGAGCTCCCATCGGGACCATCGCCTGGGAGGACTTCCTGGATCGTAGCGGTCCCGTCGATAGTGATGAGGACCGGGATTCGTTTCGTGAGGAGGCGCTTCGAGCTCGCCCTGATGATATAGCGACAGTGCTCTATACCTCGGGTACGACTGGACCGCCAAAGGGTGTCATGTTGACGCATAACAACGTGGCCTCAAATGTTCGCGCAACTGAGACTCAACTGGAAGTCAGGTCTACCGACAGCACCATCAGCTTCCTTCCGTTGTCGCATATCTTTCAGCGGATGGCTGACTACCTGTTTTTTTGGGCTGGCGTTACGATCGCCTACCCTAGGTCAATGGATACCCTGATCGCCGATCTCAAGCGTGTCTCTCCGACCGTCGTCGTGTCCGTGCCCCGGATCTACGAAAAGATTTATAACGGCGTTATGTCCGCTCGAGGGCCGAAAAAGAAGCTGATCGACTGGGCCGCGTCTGTGGCGGATCAGGCAGCCGATCTTCGGCTCGCCGGGAAAGAGCCTAGTGGCTTGTTAGCAATCAAATACTCGATCGCTGATAAGCTGGTCTTCTCCAAGGTCAAGACTGCAGTAGGTGGACGGCTTCGTTACTTCGTTAGCGGAGGAGGGCCACTTGCTCCTGCATTGGCCCGTTTCTTTTACTCCATCGGGCTAACGATTTTCGAGGGATTCGGGTTAACCGAGACGAGTCCGGTTACAAACGTGAACACCTATGAATACTTCCGAATCGGAACGGTGGGCCGGCCGGTGCCCGGAACGGAAATACGTATTGCGGAGGACGGCGAGATTCTAGTCCGTGGCTCGCAGGTCATGAAGGGCTACTACAACAAGCCGGAAGCTACAGCTGAGGCAGTGTCCGAGGGTGGGTGGTTTGCGACAGGTGACATTGGTGAGTTGGACGCGGATGGCTTCCTCTCGATCACAGATCGGAAGAAGGACATCATTGTCACTGCCGGTGGAAAGAATATTGCGCCGCAGCCGATTGAGAATCTGCTCAAAACACACCCGTTGGTGGAGCAGGTAGTTTTGATTGGCGATCGGCGTCGTTACTGCTCATTAATAGTCGTCCCAGCGTTTGAAGCGCTAAAACAGTGGGCTGAGGATCACGGCATTGATCCAGGCTCAGAAGGAGTGCTCGTGGAGCACCCTGAGGTCGTTGCGGGTGTTGGAGATGAGCTATTGGCTATGCTTGGCGATCTAGCTTCATTCGAGCGACCCAAGAAGGTAGCGCTTCTAGGTGAAGAGCTTACGGTAGAAAATGGCCTAATGACTCCTACACTGAAGGTTAAGCGTCGTCAGCTCGAACAGAGGTTCGCGGCCTTGATTGATTCGTTGTACGAAGACGAAGCCGCGGATAAAACCGCTCGGTGACCGGATGGCTTCCGCGGATCAAGAGGGCTGCGTAGTAGTGCTGACCACAATGCCGGACGAAGTTTCGGCAGGTGATTTTGCTCAGCGTCTAGTAGAACGACGAGTGATCGCATGCGCGAACGTCGTGCCGAGAATCACCTCAGTATATCGGTGGGATGGCCGCATTAAGAGAGATCAGGAAGCTCTGGTGATCATGAAAACGACGAGGGTGCGCGTTCCTGTGCTAAAGGACGTCATGGACGACTTACATCCATATGAAGTGCCTGAGATGATGGTGCTGCCGGATAGTGGGGCTCATCGAGCGTATCTAGGATGGGTTGCTGAGGAGGTCGCTGGTTGATGGCGGATGCAGAGAAGAAGTCTGCAGCGAAGAAATCTCCTGCCAAGAAGAGCACAGCGACGAAGTCTCCTAAAAAGAAACGAACAGCGAGAAAGAAAAAGGATCGGTCACAGGTGGACCTCCTGCCTGAACTGTTCGAGTCGCCTGAACGGGCCCCCGTGTCGGATGAGATGTCACAGTTTCCTGCTGTGGCCGAATCTGAGGTGTCTGTGCCGGAGTCAGCTACGAAAAACGAGGAGGAGAATGTCTTCGAAGGCGGTCCGTTAGCGCAGGGAGGTGTGAAGACGTCAGGAGCGGAGGAATCTGGGGGTAAGATAGAATCTGTTCCAACTATTGAAGAGATATCTTCGAGTAATTCAGGTCCTCAGGGTCACCAGTTAACGAGGGCGAGCGATCTCGTTAAGTCAGGTCGGATCGATGAGGCTTTGGAGCAATACCTAGAGATCCTTGCCGAGAACCCTCAAAACCTTAAAGCGCACAACAATCTTGGCGTACTCTTTGACGAACTCGGTCAGCATGACACGGCTGTGGAGCATCTTGAGTCAGCACTGAAAGTTGATAAAAATAACGTCGAAGTTTTGATCAATCTTGCCAGTGCGCTGACGAAGCTTGGCCGCTTTAGACTAGCGGGTGACCCGGTTCGCAGAGCCCTCCGGCTAGCTCCCGACAACCCAGAGGCACGACTTGCGCAGGCGATCCTTTCCTTCCGCCGCGGACTGTACGAACAGGCAGAGGTGGAACTTGGCTGGATTTGCGATCGCGACCCAGGGGCAGGAGAGGCATGGTATTATCGAGCGGAGGCGCTTAATCGCATGGGACAGTTTTCGGAGGCAATGGAACTGATGTCTCGTGCGGCTGAACTTCTTCCGGACGATGCTCGTCCTTATTACACCCTCGGTCACCTGTATGATCGCCAGAATCGGGCTTTTGAAGCGGCCGAGATGTATCGATGCGCGCGAGACCGTCAGGGTCCCTGACGGTAGGCCTGAAAACGACCGATCCAGGCAGGGGACTGATGCATGATTGATGCAATCAAGGATTTCTTCACTACCGCGATGCTCCCCGCCGTAGAGGATGAGACATCAACGATTGATGAGGATGTTCGCTTGGCGGCGTGTGCATTGCTGCTGGAGGTCGCATATGCTGACGATGATTTCTCTGACCAAGAGCGACAGCACTTGGAGTCAGAGCTGGGCCGGAGATTCGGGCTCGAAGCAAAGGACACGGACCGACTTTTAACGCTTGCCCAGGAGGAGCGGGAAGACGCGGTCGATCTTTGGCAGTTCACCCGACTTATCACTGAGCACTACTCGATCAGTCAGAAGGTGACCTTGTTAGAGATCATGTGGGGGCTGGTGCACTCCGATGGCACCTTGCAAGACAGAGAGGTCTACTTCATGCGAAAGATTTGTAACCTTTTGCGTCTGGAGCCAGGGTATCTGGCGCAGGCGCGTCAGCGCTTTTTAGGTGAGGAATAATTGAGCGTCTATGGTCCTGCCGGGGGTGACACCGAGATGCTCCAGAGACATATTTTCTTGGTGCCATCAATCCACTCAAAAGACTTGTCATCATGCGCGATCTAGTTCCTGGCGGCTATCTCTTCACTCACGCAGTGTTTTGGACAGTTGTGGGTATGGTAGCTGTGGGAACGAATGCCGTCGCCATCATCCTGTCTATTGGTCTGGGTCTTCTGGTTGTGGAGTCACTCACGCAGCGATAGCCGTTGACTGAAGAATCGAACAACGTTGGCACGGGCGCCTTGGATTGAAGGGGCGCCTTTTGTGTATATGCGAATGTTTTGCGTAGAGGCGACTGGACCGGGTTACAAGTGCGATCAACCGTATGAAAACTTCAAGATCCGAGTAATGAGATGACTGCTGTCTATCTTGTTCTTACTGCGTTGATAGGGCTTGGAATTGGAGTTTGGTTTGGCATGCCCGGCCGGTATTCGCAGACCTCTGATGATATCGAGAACATTATGCGAACCGGCACGGGCAGAAGAGGGCGCCGGAAAAAGGTCTTTACGCCTCTGGCTTGGGTGAAGCGAGGGGCTAGTGCCAAGGACACCGCTTCCAGGGGGCGTCGTCAGGGGCGTGGGCGCGCGGGATTCAGTTTGGAATCGCCCGACGATACAAAGTAGTAAAAGGATATAAGTCGCAGGTATGCGGCGCTCACCGGACCAATGCGTCTACTGCAACCATCAGCAATCCGATGAAGGCGCCAAGCACGTAACCGAGGCGCACGATGAGACGAAGCTCTCGTTCAGTGACTCTATGAACGATCTCTTCCATGCTAGCGGTTGGGAAGTTGAGCACCTTGTCCTCTACTCGACCAGCAACGTCGATGTGTTTGACAACGGCTGGCACCTGTGTTTGAAGCCAGTTCCAAATCGGGTCACTGAGCGCGGCTTCGATGCGCTTAAGTCCGTCCTCAGTGAACCAGCGGGCCGGGATTCCGATCGGCCTCCTCATGAATTCTCTGGCTAGCCGTCTAGCCCCGGTGTCCGCTACTTGACCTGCAATGTCGGTTCGGGCCGCCTCAACCAGTAGTTCGGAGATCTTTTCATTTGGCATGTTCGTAATGACGTCGCCCCACGTTTTTGCGCCCGCGTTATCCATCCCTTCATTCAATCTTTCAAAAACGAAGTCGCGTGTAGCGTGATCCCTCGCCATGCCAAGTACCCAACTAGTAAGCATGTCGCGTGCTTCCACAATATTGGGGTCCTTGGCAGTGCCGAGTACATCACCAGCGGGGCGGCGAAGAAAGTCAACTATCGCCTGATTGACCACCCTTGCGATTGCTTCTTGTACGTCTGGATCTCTCAGGAGCTCAGACAGTCGTTCAGCACCGTCCTCCTGGATCGTATCCAACACCTTATCAACAGTGTCTTCAGTCATCATGACACGGGCAACGACACGCTGGTGGAACTTTAGATCTCGCAATAAGCGCTGGAAAAGCTCGTGTATGGTGTTTTCGAATTTCTTGCGAGTATCCGGATCATCAAGAAGTCCGCCGAGGCGCTCGGCTGCGAGCGGCAGGTAGCTCGCGATCGCCTTCTCAAGCGAACCTATCACGCCGCGTGGTAGGATCTCCTCGAGGTTGCGATTAGGCTCTAGTATTTTTTCGGTGGCCCGCTCAATGTAGTTGGACACCGCGCCAGAGAATTCGTCGCTGCTCGAGACGCTCTCTATCCAATTTTGGACTACACCCTCTAAGGCTTCGCCCCGCGCGGGTGTAAGAATGCCCGCGATCGGTTGATCGGCGATTGCGCTTACCAATTGATCTGTGTGCCTGAGCATTGAGTTCGCGAAGTCTTCAGACTCTACATAGCTCTTTAACTGCTCCGTGACGTGATTAAGTGCGTCCCCTATTAAGGCATCGAATTCAGCAGCGACTGCTTCTGGTATGAGCTCTTGGAGCGAGCCACGTTCCTTGTAAAAAATCTCTTCAAGGAACGTGCCCAGGCGCCGGTCAAACGCCTGCCGGAATTCAACGTTCGTGAAGGCCTCCGTAAGGTCCTTCGGCGTCAGTAGCCGATTCCCCACGGTGCGTCCTATGGCGGCCGCTAGTCGAGGCTGGTTCTTTGGGACTGCTCCGTGCAGGAACGATATGCGCCAGCGCCCCAGAAGTTTCGGTGGTTCATAGGGGTGGAAAAGCATCCATACCGCGACAGTGTTTGTCAGTCCCCCAGCGAGCGAGCCAAAGCCGATCTTTACCAGCGCCAGTAGGACTTCCTGATTCATGAATCTTCTGCGTACGCGGGATGCGTTGAAGGATCGAGGACCTGGTCGGACTGGATACACAGATCTCCGTCTAGCTCCCGAAAGAATCGCCCGATCCTCCGTTTGCTACGTCCCCAATCCCCTTTGTCGCCGCGGGACACCGCAACGGCATCTACTCGGGTCTGTCCGATCTGATCGAGCCCAATCTGAATGTGTACTTCTGTCTCAAAGCCAAGAAAGGGTGTCTTCGCGAGGGCCTCTATCAAGCCCTGGCTGTCGTCAAAACGGCCTATGCTCCAACCGACGATGCCACCCCCCCCTACTCGCATGGCTGATTGCCAGACGTCTTCAAAGGGGATCGTGTAGGTCCTGCCGCGCAGGCGCACATCGGTGGCCCGCATATCGGTGTTTGCCTGTTTTTCGTAAAGCTTGTCGAGGAGGCCGCTCAAGCGGGCTGTCCTCCGTCTATGAGGAAATGTTTGGGTGTCTTTGGATGGTTCTGAGTATTTAACAAAAACCAGATGACTGCGCATTCCGATAGGGACGATGCACTGATCACGTTATAGTGTGGCGCACCTGATCAACGTCCGCCACAGAAACGGGGGAGAAGATGAAAGCGGTAATCCCACTTGCCGGGAAAGGTACCCGTCTTCGACCTCATACTCATCACACTCCTAAGCCATTACTGAAGGTCGCTGGCAAGCCTGTTCTCGCCTTTATTCTTGATGACCTGCTAGAACTCGGTGTGACAGAGGTGGTGTTCATCGTTGGCCACCTGCGCGACACCATGAGGGAGTGGATTGAAGCCGAGTATCCCCAGATCAAAGGCCAGTTCGTCGTTCAGGAAGTTCAGGATGGAACGGCAGGTGCGATCGCTCTGGCAGAACCGTATGTAGATGAAGACGTTCTCATCATCTTTGCCGATGCGGTCTTAGAAGTAGACTACGGCCTCACAAAGACCTTGGGTAAAGAATGTGCCGCGGTCCTTTGGGCAAAGGAGGTCGAAGACTATCAGCGCTTTGGTGTGATTGTCACAAACGACGACGGAACGATGAAAGAGATCGTCGAGAAACCGTCCGAGCCGATCTCCAAACTTGCTAATATTGGCTTGTATTACATTCGCGACCAAGAACTGCTGTTTGAGGGCGTACGGCACACTCTAGCAGCAGATCCGAGTCCGTCCGGAGAGTACTACCTTACGGATGCATTCCAGTACATGGTGGATAAAGGAGCGCGACTGATGACGGCTCCGGTGGAAGGCTGGTGGGATGCTGGAAAGCCGGAGACGCTCATCAAGACTAACGGCCACCTTCTTGAGACCGGTCGGGGTCTAATAGATGTGGAGGCCTCGGTTGAAGAAGCCCAGATCGAAGAGCCCGTTCGTATAGAGGCTGGTGCGGTCGTCCGAGGGGGAAAAATCGGTCCAAACGTCACAGTGGAAGCTGGAGCGATAGTCGAGGAATCGGAGGTTAGGGATTCCGTTGTGGGCGCAGATGCTCGACTCCTGAGAGTTAGGATTCACGATTCGCTGGTGGGCGACGGAGCGACTGTGTCTGATTTTTCTGGAAGCCTTAGGGTTACAGACCACTCGACTTTGATAGGTCAGAGATAAGGTTCTCTTGGTCCGAAAGGCCCGTTAATCCCTAACGAGGCCATCAGTTCCCGACATCAAATAGGGGTAGCCGAGACCGCTTGAGACCTGGCGGGACGGCCAAGTGCCCTCGGTTACAATCGTGTTACTTGGGGCGCCCATTTGTGTTACGTGGCTCAGCTAGAGTGCAATCAAGAAGTACGTACTCGTAGCTACGGCGGACGCGCCGGAGCAAGCTGCCAAACTTTTTCGCAGGTGCCACATGATTAGAACAGCAAAACTTTTCTCAGTGCTTTTCGCCACAGTCATCATTCAAGCTTCAGTGGTGGAAGCTCAAGAAACCGGAACAATCGTCGGCAACGTGAGGGATGCGGTTTCAGGTTTAGGCCTGTCAGGTACGCAGATCTCTGTCAACGACGGCGTCACCGGCGCTCTTTCTGACTTGAACGGTCGCTTTGTGGTCGTGCGTGTCCCTGCTGGTGTTGTTTCTGTTACAACCCAAATGATTGGGTATGCGACCAAAACAGTAACTGATATTTCGGTTGAGCCAGGCGAGTCTGTATCGCTCGACATAAGTCTCACTGAGTCTGCGGTCGAGCTAGAAGAGATCGTGATTACGGCGACACGTGAGAGAGGTAGTCAGGCGTTTGTACTCAATGAGCGTCGAGTCTCGGAAGCATTGATAGAGGGTATAGGCGCTGCAGAGATCGCGACACGACCTGCCTCGGATGCTGCGGATGTTGCTCAAAGGCTGACAGGAGTAACGGTATCAGAGGGCAAATATGTATTTGTCCGCGGTCTTGGAGAACGTTACTCCCAGACAACGCTGAATGGATCGTCGCTACCGAGCCCCGAACCCGAGCGCGAAGTAGTTCCTCTGGACTTGTTCCCGTCAGGGTTCCTCGAAAGCCTGCAAACGCAAAAGTCGTATACGCCCGACCTCCCGGCAGATTTTTCTGGTGGCTCGGTCCAGATACAGACCAAAGACTTCCCCAACGAGTTCAAGATCACGGCTGGATTTGGGACCAGCTTGAATTCCCAGAGTCAGTTCCGGGACGGATTTATCGCCTACCCGTCCGGTGGAATGAACTTTTTGGGTTTCGATGATGGCTCAAGGAGTGAGCCAGCGAGCGTCATCGAGAGTATGGGGCCGGTTTCTAGCGGAAATCGCTTGCCTGCCGACGATGTCACACGTCTTCGTATTGCTGAGGAGCTTCGGCTATCGGACCAATCGTTCAGGCCAAATCTGGGGCAAACTCCCCTAAATCGAAGTTTCAATCTGGGCGTGGGTGGTCGTAATGATTTCCTTGATAACGGTGAAATAGGCTACTTCTTCGCTGGCCAGTACAGCGACAATTATACGCTCCAGCCCAGTGACGTTGAACGAAAATGGCGCGTGTCGGCTTTTGACCCTGAGGTGTCCCCGGAAGACCGGAAGCCGAACGTGGACTACAGGTTTGCACGAGGCACTCGGGCGGTTTCTTGGGGGACGATCGGGAATATCTCTTTTAAGCCAGGGGCTGCGCACCAGATCAGTCTCAGAACTACGGTAAACGTCACCTCTGACGATGAGGGCAGGACGTACACAGGTGATAATCGGGAGGACATCGGTGCCCTAGTTCATGCGGAGAGAAGCCGCTTGGTATCCCGTGTGATGCTGTGGAGCCAGCTCTCGGGGGAGCACCAACTCTTCCTCGGATCGCGACTTGAATGGAGAGCGTCAGCGGCGAGGGCGCTGCGTGACGAGCCAATGCTTCGAGAGTCACTTTACGTGGCGGATCAACATGCGGATCCATACACCCTGTTCCCGGATGCTGGCTCTGGATCCTATTTCTGGAGTGACCTAGTCGATGATGACTTGAGCGGTGCGATTGATTGGTCTTTCCCGCTCGAACTCTTTTCAAACAATGCGTCGATCAAGCTTGGGGCGATGTACCGTGAGCGGAGTAGGGACTTCTCTTCACGTCGCCTAGTATGGGATTTCCTCGAAAACACGATTGCTGACCTGGACGATTCGCTAGCTGAGGGAACGGTGACTCCCGCTGCGCGACGTCCTGGACAGTTCGCCCTGGACGACATCGTCGAGCCGGGCAATCTCTATGATGCCACTGACGATCGTGTGGCTGGCTACGCGATGCTCGACTTCAGGCCGACCAAAAATCTACAGACGATATTCGGAGCTCGCGTCGAAACGTACGACCTAGGTCTAAACTCAAGAGGTGAAAGCCTTCAGGCGGTAGAAAAGACGGATATAGCCCCGTCAATCAATGTGATTTACTCAGCAAGTGATCGGCTAAAGATCCGCGCGGCTGGGAGTCGAACCGTAGACCGGCCTGAGTTCCGAGAACTAGCACCGTTTCAGTTCACGGAGGCAGCCTCGCTTCGTCAGCTTTTCGGAAATCCTTCTCTGCAACCAGCCGAGATTATCAGCACAGATCTTCGGTTGGATTTCTTTCCAGCCCCGGGTGAGATCTTCTCCATCGGTGGCTTTTTCAAGATGCTTGATGAGCCTATTGAACAGGTCTTCATTGCGGCTGCGTCAACTGCTTATTCGTTCCAGAATGCTGATGAAGCGACGATCCTAGGTTTGGAGGTCGAGGCTCAGTTTGGGATGGAGCGCCTCTCTCCAGTGTTAGAGCCGTTATCGCTTTCCGCGAACTACTCATGGATTGACTCCGATGTCACAGTGCGGGCTGGATCGATCTTCGAGCCCACAAATATGCTACGCCCACTTGAGGGCCAGGCGAGTTATGTGGTAAACGTTGGGATCAACTGGGATCAAATGACCGGGGTGGAAGCTGGTTTGTTCTTCAACCGCTTTGGCGAGCGCTTAACAGCGGCTGGCGGAAGCGGTGTCCCAGATCTCTATGAAAAGCCTCGTAACTCTCTCGATGCGAGTCTTGGGTTTTCGCTTATCGGTGGATCCAAGGCTCGGATTCGGGCAACAAATCTTCTGGATGCCGACTACCGTTTCGAGCAGGCAGCGAACGGAATCACACAAATCCAGAGACTCTTTTCCACCGGCCGAACGATCTCGGTCGGTGTCTCATGGGAATATTGATTCCCATTCATTGCGTCACACTCTAAAGGGGATTGTGAGAATTATGAAGCACCCTATAGCGAGGGCAACTTTAACAGCGCTCGCCTTATCCTTCGCGGTAGCGGCTTGCACGGATGAAGAAACAACTCCCGTTGGCCCAACGACTCCTCAGGCTCCTGGAGCCCCGGCGTCAGTTTCAGCAGTGGCTAATGGGACAACGGTCACCGTTTCTTTTTCAGCAGGGGCTAACGCCACGTCGCATCGAGTCGTCCTAACGGCAACTGGTGAATCCGATCGGTCTGAGACTACGACGGACACATCTGTCGAATTCTCGGGCTTGACGTTAAGCACCACATATGCAGCGACCGTATTTGCTATAAATGCTGGCGGTGAGGCTGCAGCATCGGCAGTAACGGTGACGATCGATGATCCGGTAGAAACCTTTGTGGAGGTGACCGCTGACATTCTGTCGAATACGACGTGGACCGCTGACAAGGTCTGGGTCATTGCACAGCCGATCTTCGTGGGTGTCGACTGTGGTACCGATGGGTCAGCAGCAGGGTGTACCCAAGCTACTTTGACCATTGAGCCGGGAACTACTGTCGTCGGGAAGAGCGATCTTCCTCAGGGCGTACGGGGCGCTTACCTCGTAGTCAGTCGCGGATCGAAAATTGTTGCAGATGCGACAGGTGCGGATAGGGCTCCCACCGAAGCCGAGACGATTGTTTTCACCTCCGACAAGGCCAAAGGTGCCCGCGCTCGTGGAGACTGGGGCGGCCTAGTGATTAACGGTCGTGCTCAGACAAATGCCGGTGCCGAGGCTGAGGGTGAAGGGGACTCCGGTCTCTTTGGTGGGAACCTCGACACGGACGACTCAGGAATTCTTCGCGGGGTCCGGATTGAGTTTGCCGGGGATGATGTGACCCCCACAGACCAGCTGAACGGTCTCGCACTTCAGGGTGTGGGTTCTGGAACAACGATTTCCTATCTCCAGATCCATTACAACGTCGATGACGGAATAGAGCCTTTCGGTGGTACGGTTTCCGTAGACCATATGGTAGTGACGGGTATCGGTGATGATTCGGTCGATGGTACGGATGGCTACCGTGGATTTATGCAGTTCATCATCGGTCAGCAGCGTGGTGACGCTGCCGATAACGGTATGGAAATATCCAACGATGGTGAGGATGCAGACGCTTCACCCAAGTCGACAGCAGTGATCGCAAACGCGACAATGATCGGTGCTGGTTTTGGCTCCGGTGAGATCGCTTTAGCAAATAATGGTGATCGCGGCGTTCAGTTCCGTGAGGGTTCGCATTACCGAGTGTACAATTCAATCTTCACTGGGTTCGGTGATGCTGGGTTCTGTGTCGAAAATGCGGGTACAGTGACCGCGGCCAACAATCGTCTTGGTGGGGCAACCGATCCTAAAACCACACTCTCGATCGAAGGGTCAGTTGTTTGGAATAATGCCGTTGCGGACGGTGGCGACGACAACTTTGAGGGCTGCTCAGGTTACAGCACCGCGGAGAACAAGACCTTCTTCACGACTTCTGGCTTCAATAACCTAGTAGCTGATCCGCTCCTGCGGACCGGCTTCGACAGCATGGGAACACAGGCGTCTCCTCCGGACATTGTGGCATCTGCACTGCCGACCGGATACACGCCGTTTGACCTGACGAGTGTGGCTCTCGACGATGACGATTTATTCGCGCCGGCGGACGGACGCACGCTCGTTGATACCGACTACCCGGGTGCTGTGGCTCCGGGTACGGCCCTTGATCAGGCATGGTACTACGGATGGACTGTCTGGTCTGAGGATGGATCGGATTCGCGCGACAATCAAGCCGGGAACTAAGCGAAAGAAGGAGTCTGTATGCTTGAAGGGGTGCGGTAACCCGCACCCCTTCAAGCTCCTTGATCTTTAAGAGCCTTAATAGGAAAAAAGGAGTCCGCGTTGTGAGAGTGCTCGGTTTGACCAGGCTGTCATTTGCCCTAACGACTGTGCTTGTCTGTGTTTCCTGTGTAGATGCAGATATTCCGCTATCCAATACCCATGAGACTCCGGGGGCGGTGATCGAAGCGGTTCTCCTTGCCGTTGAGTCTGAAGACAGAGAAGCACTTCGCTCTCTTCTTCTCTCAAGGGAGGAGTTCGAGTCCTATGTCTGGCCGGTATTGCCGGATCATGAGAACACCCAGTTGGAATTTTTCTGGGGAACGATGGAAATGAACACCCGCAAGGGTCTCAGACAGTTGGAGAATAACTACGGGGGGATCCCAATTGAGGTTATCGGGATTGAGATGCCGTCGGAGGACGAGGTCGAGTCGTACGAAGATTTTACGTTCCACACCGGGGTCAAGGTCAGGGTGAGGAGGTTAGATACTGGGCAAGAGGGAGTTCTGCCCTCCTTCGATGGGTTTCTTGAATACCGGGGACGCTGGAAGCTCCTGAATTACCATGAGCTTTAGGCCCTGAAACCCATGATATTTGGACGATATGGGGGTGGGGGGCCGACGAACTCTTGCGTCTTTCTTATCTTTATAAGGTGCAGTGCAGTTTGGAATAAAGAGGACGCCCCCGATGGAAGAGCCTTCGCTCATCTACGACTGGAACGAAGTGACACAGGACTTCCAGTGGAGTTCCATCGAGTCGGTCGAACTGGACGACGAGACGTTGCGGGATGGGCTTCAAAATCCGTCCGTGGTCGATCCACCGATCTCAGAGAAGATCCGTCTGCTCCATTATATGGATCAGCTTGGGATCACTACCGCAGACATTGGGCTTCCTGGAGCAGGACCGAGGGCGGTCGATGCGGTAACGGCACTAGCTCAAGAGGTCGTGGACTCGAAGCTCTCAATCGACGTCAATTGTGCGGCGCGCACAGTGCTGGCCGATGTGCGACCCATTGTGGATATCAGTCAGAAAGTCGGCATCGCAATCGAGGCATGCACGTTCATCGGAAGTTCACCGATTCGACAGTATGCCGAAGATTGGACACTAGCGAAAATGCTGAGGGTCACAGAGGAGTCCGTGACCTTCGCGGTCAGGGAAGGACTTCCGGTGATGATGGTCACCGAGGATACAACGAGAGCGCACCCAGACGTCTTGAAGGAGTTATACAGCAAGGCGATCGAGTGGGGCGCCAGGCGCCTGTGTATAGCCGACACCGTTGGCCACGCGACGCCTGCAGGGGTCAGGGCGTTGGTTCGTTTCGTGATCGAAGAGATCGTCGAACCCTCCGGCGAATCAGTAGGGGTAGACTGGCACGGGCATCGAGATCGAGGCTTGGGGCTAGCCAACACTATGGCGGCGATCGAAGCGGGAGCGACCCGGGTGCATGGCACAGCTCTAGGAATAGGAGAGCGCTCAGGAAACACCGAGATGGACATGATCTTGGTGAACTTGAAGTTGTTGGGGGCACACGACGCGGATCTCAGTATGCTGCCCGAGTACTGCGAATTGGTCGCCGAGGCGTGTCAGATTCCCTTGGTTCACTCATACCCGGTGATTGGGGCAGACGCATTTCGCACGGGTACCGGGGTGCACGCCGCAGCGATCGTAAAGGCTCACGAGAAAGGCGACGAATGGCTTGCGGACCGAATCTATTCGGCGGTCCCCGCCTCAATGGTGGGGCGCAAGCAAGTGATCGAAATTGGACCGATGTCGGGTCTTTCGAACGTGAAGTTTTGGCTCCGAGCGAACGGGTACAACCCCGAGGACGAGGAGCTCTGTATGAGGATCTTCCAGGCCGCGAAAAAGACGGACCGCACCCTTACGAAAGGAGAACTGGAAGTCCTCTGCAAGATGGGTTGATCGTCAGTTTTGGTTCGCGGCTACTAGTCGCGCATGAGACGGCGAAAAACCAATGATGAGGTTAGCGCACAAGATCATGAAACAGTCAAATATCGAGACCACACCGCGCGTTCTTGTGGTTGAGGACGAGCCGGATATAGCTGCGCTTATCGCGTATCAGCTCACTCGCGAAGGCTTCCGGGTTGAAACGATAGGCAATGGAACCGAGGCACTGGTCGCCATTGACAAGGAGGCCCCTGATCTGGTTGTGCTTGATAGAATGTTGCCTGGCCTGAGTGGGGATGAAGTGATCCAG
>DEBI01000132.1:0-6244 GCA_002348465.1 Gemmatimonadales bacterium UBA2960
GGCTGACCGTCACCGACGCCGTCGCACTCGCTGCACCACTCGTCGCTGTCACCGTGGCACTCCCGTTCGCCACACTCGTGATCAGACCCGTTGAGTCTATTGCAGCAACCGCTGTGTCCGACGAAGTCCACACGAGCGTCGGACTTGAGAGCGCCTGATCCAGTCCATCAACCACCGTAGCCGCCAGTGTCGCTGTATCCCCAACCGACGCCAACGTCACGCTCTCGATACTCAGCGAAGCTGATATCGCCACCTGATTGACCGTCACCGACGCCGTCCCGCTCGCCGAACCACTCGTCGCCGTGATCACTGCAGTCCCGTTCGCAACCGCTGTCACCAGCCCCGCCGAACTCACCGTAGCCACCGCCTGATCACTCGACGCCCACGTCACCGGCGCGCCCGCGATCGGAGAACCACTCTGATCTCGAACAATCGCTGTGAGTGTGGACGCCTGGGTCAGCGAGACGAACGTGATCCCGCCCGTCGCACTGCCTCCGCTCACGTCTATGCTCGTCGCTACCGGGGTCACCGTCGTCGGACCACCCCCAGCACCTGGGGTCGGCGTCGTCGGACTCGAATCACCACTGCATGACACCACACCTAACAACAACAATGTCAGGTGGCGGGTTTTCATCTCATCGTGCTCCGGAAAGTCTAGTAGCGCGGGCTGATAAAAGAGTCCTTGAGATGTCCTAAAAACTTTTTCTTAGTGCGCCCGGCAGGATTCGAACCTGCGACCTCGTGCTCCGGAGGCACGCGCTCTATCCAACTGAGCTACGGGCGCATTTCAGGATCAAGATCGCTCAACCTCGAAACCGGTCAAGCGAACGAAATTAGCTCCCTACTCGGTATGAAACCCCTGTACTGAGCCAAAGAGGGCCAATCTGAGTCGTGGAACCATACACAACCGCCGCCCGAGCACGCATCAATAGATAAAGGCCCTCATTCAACTCGATGAGGGTTCCAACCCCTGCCGTTATCGACGGATCGGTGTGATTACTGAATCGATACGCTCCGAATCCGGCTTCACCGAACCATTTGCCCTCTTGGAACCAAAAACGGGTCGTCAGAGCACCACGGTAAGCCTCAGCCACGGTTGATACAGCGTCTCCTTGCCGCGCAAATTGATAGCTAAGCAGGTGCTGGTAGCCAAAGTCCAGTGCCAGCTGGAGACCGCGGCCATACCGTCGCCCAAACACGACACCCACATCACCACCATATAGAGTCCGGCGGGCATCAAACGCGCCTTGCCCAATCCAAGTAACCGGGTTGACCAGAGTATGGCCTACATTGCCGTTCGCCTCGACATACACCTGTGCTGAAACCTTGTTAGGTCCAAGAAAGGCACACGAAATAACAAGCAGAGAGAGAGGGATCGAAGACTTTCGCACGATGGTGCTCCGGGTCTGTCTAAAGGTTCTACGCGACTACTACTGGTACATGTACACTAGTTCAGTAAACAGGTTACCGCCTGAAATATCTATACGCAGGCTCCTCTATACAGGTCGGCGCCCGCCGCGTAATCGCGACGGACGCCGTCAGAGTGAGCGCGCGGAATAAGCCGAGTTCTGTCCCTCTTGCGAGGGGAGGATCATTCATCTGGGACCGCTGTTACCAACGGCCTCGTGCAGCCTACCCGGGACTCCAATGGAACGGGCCATCCCATCGCCCCCTATTTGGCCTTGCTCCGGGTGGGGTTTACCATGCGACCTCTGTCACCATCGGCCCGGTGCGCTCTTACCGCACCATTTCACCCTTGCCTGTGCCGCGAACGGCCATCGGCGGTTTCTTTTCTGTTGCACTTTCCGTCGTCTCGCGACGCCCGGGCGTTACCCGGCACCCTGCCCTGTAGAGCTCGGACTTTCCTCCGCCGGACAAGTCCGACGGCGATCCTCACTCGCCACGCTCGCAGACAAGATGTCGCCAAGTGGCCTCCGGTTGCTACCCCCGGCAACAAGAAATCCAAAAAACCAACGCCCCACCTTGAGACTGCTCCCGAAACTCTCAGGTAAAAAAACGGCCTGTAGTGACACCGTCCCCTACCTGCTTACCCTAACGAAGCCAAATTCAAGGATCATGTGGCCCCTCATGCTCAAGCCAGATAATGTCCGTGCTGTAACCACCTGCACCCACGCAGTCCTATGATCCTGCATCAACAACGCCAAGTACCTGTCATCTGGTTGCTTTCTTTCGCGACTCTAGCGTTTGGCTCACTTCCGACAGCAATCGCCGCTCAGAGCGACGCAACCGTCGTATACCTTGTCCGACACGCAGAGCGAGCTGAAGACGGGACAAGTGACCCGCCGATCTCGCGGGCAGGCCAGCAAAGAGCGGAGTTGATCGCGACCCTGCTCCGTGACGCAGGGATCACACACATTCACACAACAGACTTGAAGCGGACTCGCTCTACCGGAGCTCCGACTAGCGAATCCACCGGCTTAGCCATGGCCATCTACGACGCTCAGGACTTGGAAGGCTTTGCCGATCGGCTCAGAGAGACGCCAGGACGCCATCTGGTCCTCGGTCACAGTAACACCACTCCTCAACTGGCAGAGGCCCTGGGTGGTGACCCCAGCACACCTATAGAAGAAATGGAGTATGACCGCCTCTATGTCTTAACACTGACCAGCACTGGGACTTCGACGATACTCCTTCGCTTCGGAAATCCATACGGCGACTGATGAGCTACGATGCTGTCGTCGTCGGAGCCGGTCCCAACGGACTAGCAGCGGCGATCGAGCTACAAACCCATGGTTGCTCGACTCTGCTCATCGATGCGGCTAATGAGGTCGGAGGGTCAGCAAGGACAGAAGAGGCTACACTGCCCGGTTTCCTTCATGACGTCGGCTCAGCAATTCATCCCCTCGGGTTTGGATCTCCGTTCTTCTCATCTCTTCCACTCGACTCATTCGGCCTAGAGTGGGTGCATCCTGATACTCCGTTAGCCCATCCTCTCATAGGAAGCCGGACGGCATTTCTGGAAAAGAGCCTGGAGCAGACAGCATCTGCACTAGGCGAAGACGGAAACGCGTGGACAAGACGATTTGCTCCATTCGTGGCTTCTTCGAAGACGTTTTTTGAGCACACATTGAGGTCGCCGCTGTCTATACCAAGCTCCCCGATCCTGATGGCTCGCTTCGCGCCACTCGCCCTGAAGTCAACCAACCGACTAGCCAACTCCTTCAAGTCCGACCAAGCCCGAGCGCTTTTCGCCGGTAACGCGGCGCATGCTGGTACGCCTTTGAGCCACCTCCTTACTGGCGCGGTCGGGGCTGCCCTGATCGTCGCTGCGCACACGGTAGGATGGCCATTCCCCAAAGGAGGCGCAGGTAACCTGACCTTAGCCCTCGCGCGCTATTTCGAATCATTAGGCGGAACGATACAGACGGGCTCTCGAGTGACTTCACTCGCCGATTTACCAAGTGCTCGAGCGACTCTTATGGCCATCACACACGGGCAGGTGGCTGCGCTCACCGATACCGGCCTGTCAGAGTCGTTCCTCCGCAGGCTAAAGCGATGGCGTTACGGTCCAGGCGCATTCAAAGTTGACTGGGCTTTAGATGGCCCGATTCCTTGGGAAGACCCTGAAGTAGCAAGGGCAGCGACAGTACATGTGGGCGGAACGTTGGAAGAGGTAGCCGCGTCGGAGCTACAGCCTTGGTCTGGTCGGCTAAGTGAACGCCCCTTCGTGCTACTAGCTCAACATACCCTTTTTGACCGTTCGCGAGCTCCCGAGGGCAAGCACACTGCATGGGGCTACTGCCACGTGCCCAACGGGTGGGAAGGCGACGCCACGCCGGTCATCGAAGCTCAAATCGAGCGCTTCGCGCCAGGCTTTCAGGAGCGAATTCTCTCACGATCGTCGTGGGGGCCTAAGCGCCTAGAGCGATGGGATGGCAATCTCGTAGGCGGTGATGTGAATGGAGGTGCCCTGACGATCAGTCAGACGCTGGGTCCCGCCCGGTGGAGCTTGCCTGGATACCGCACCCCTAAAGCAGGACTTTACCTATGCTCTGCATCGACTCCGCCTGGTGGAGGAGTCCACGGCATGGCCGGTTTTCATGGAGCCCGATGTGCCCTGCGCCACACATTTGGTATCAGGCTCTCCTGAAACAACTCACCCGAGACGTTTGCCCATGCCTTTCGATAGCAGTTGGCTACCGTCCTTCGATACCAAGATCCCCTCTGCTCCTTGAAAACCATCGATAAAGTCGATGCCATCGACCGGACCCAGTACGAGGGCGGCTGTCGAGAGCGCATCCGCAATCATCGCAGAGGATGCCAGAAGGCTAGCAGAGCTTAGCTCCTGAGCAGGGCGACCGGTCCGCGGATCGAGAATGTCGTGGTGACGATGGTCCGGAGTGAATGATCGGAAATAGTCACCTGAAGTCGCCACTCCTCCCCCACTCAATTGAACCCGGCCGATTGTGGCTTCTGTTCGCCTGGGATGCTGGATCCCAATAGTCCACGCTTCATCTCTTCCTGACGATCTATTCGAGGCCATATCACCACCCGCATCCACAAGCACCCGCTGTGCGCCCTTTGCCGACAGCTGGTCAACAACCCGATCAACGACGAAACCTTTTGCCACGCCGTCGAGCGAGATGGCCATACGACGGTCTTCGAGGGTCACCGTGGACCCTGTAACGACCAATCCGTCGTGGCCCACATAGCTAAGCGTCTCATCAATTTCTCGATCGGTTGGTGGCCGTCCTAGACGATCGAATGTCGATCCGTACAGCTCAACCAACGGCGCAACCGTGACATCGAAAGCACCGCTAGATCTGCGACTGACCTCGAGGGCGAGCTCGATGACTTCTATGAGTGGAGAAGGAGCATGCTCAAGCAGTCCCGCTGCATTCAAACGGCCGACAGCAGAATCGGCGCGATAGCGCGAAAGAACAGCCTCAAGCCGCTCCATCTCTAAGAAAGCTGAATCGATCATCTCATGTGCACCGGCGTTATCCGGGTGCACCACCGTGATGTTGACCAAGGTGCCCATCTGGACCCGGGTTTCACTTACCCGGTGTAACCCCGCTCGCCAGAAGGCCTCTCTGCTGACTCCTAACCCAAACGCCGCTCCTAAACCGACTCCCGCAGTAATCCTCAGGACATCTCTTCGAGAGATCGACACAGATTCAGACACCCGACTCAACCTCCAACTGAATTAGCCTGGGCTGGATCTCATCTAAGTCATGCCCGCAAACCCCCGTCTTCTCGATCAGCTGTACTTCGCACACGTTACAGCGAACGCATTCAGGAAAGTCGACGACCTCGTTGCGAATAGCACCGGTAGGACATTTCTGCTCACATACCGAACAAAGCGAGCAATGCTCTACCCTCGGTATACGTCGTACCGAAAGAAGAGCCAGGATGCCGAGCGCAGCCCCAAGCGGACACGCATAACGACAATAGAACCTGGGGACCACAACACACGCAGCGAGAATACCCCCAGCGATCAGCCAGAGTAGCGGTGACGGACTTAGGAAGAACACCGTCCCGAACGGTTCGAAGTACTGATACAGGCTGACCTGACTACCGAGCAGTGCAGGGACCACAATCACCGCGAGAATCAGATACTTGATCCAGATGCCTCGTTGGTGAAGATGCTCCGGCACCGTGCGCTGCCAAGACTTCGGTACCCACCTCGCAATCACGTCCTGAAGGGCACCGAATGGGCAGAGAAAGCCACAAAACACTCGGCCCCAAACCAAGGTGGTGATTAGCGTGAAGGTGACGATCAGAAGAAGCGGAATGTCGCGAAGATAGACGCCAACTCCAGCCCAAATACCACTGGTGATATGAGATACGGAGAGAAATCCCCCGTCTAGCCATCCCAACACTACGAGTGTGACGAATACTGAAGCCCAACGGAGATACGTCCACTTTGTGAAGAACGCGGCCGATCCAAGGGCAAGGACTAGGACCATCATCGCCAGCCGTCTCCAGGACACACCTGCCAGCGTTCGTTCTAGTAGAGATTCGTCTTCCGTAAGAACAAAATCGGGCGCGGCTTCCACCTCTTGGCCTGGCTCCGTATCCGCTACAACGACTGAATCAGAACCTTGATCAGACGCCGGCGCTTCTTCTTCTGCAAGGAGCACTTCCAGCTCTGGCTCACTAGGGGCCTCTGGCGGATCTTCGGTTAACACAGCCCGGTCAACTAATGCATCCGACTCCACATCGGGCTCCGCCAATTCCTCAGCCGCTGCCAAGGCAAGGGCTTCTGCTTCCTCAGCTGCTG
>DEBI01000132.1:6581-23223 GCA_002348465.1 Gemmatimonadales bacterium UBA2960
CCTCAGCTGCTGATCGCCTCGCCTCCAAGCTCCGGTACTCGACCGAGTGGATCCCGAGATCATCGAGATCGTACACGAAACGAAACGGACGCGCAGTGTCCAGCAAGGAATCAACCAGCATGATCCCAATCAGTGTGGCTTCACCCGACACGATGCCACCCGACGGAAGTCCCATGGATATCACATTGCGTGAATCGATCGGAATGGTGTCTCCATCTTGCTCAATACTCCAACCTTGCTGACGAAAGAGTCGGAGTCTCGAACCATCGATCGCGTAAAGCATCAGATTGTCGGCACCGCCACGTCTCTCGGCAGAGCGCTGTGCCCGCGCGTAGAGTTGTTCGCCAAGGAAATAGTTTCCTAGCCGGTCGTTCTCTACAAAGGCTAAGCCAATACCTGCCGAACCCTCTCCCGGCTCGGTAACCTCGAAGCGCTGAACGATCCCGGACTGACGGAGATCAAACCACGACATGCCAACAGGGTCTACGACTTCCGCAGCTGTAGCCGCTGGACCGTCAATTAGTGCATACGCGTTGGCAACTCTCCGGGCGGCATCGCGCACCCCTCTCGATAGAGCGCGCACGCTAATCGAAACGCGAGAAATGCCGTCTATGTCATTCCAGAGCTGGAAAGGATCACCAATGTGCTTCTCCGAGAACTGCTCTTGAAATCCCGGTGTCCTTAGAAAGTCGCCCATACTTTGCATGTACGACTCGAAGTAATCAGTGACCCTGACGCCGGTGAGCGTTCCATCGGTACGCATTCCTATAAGTGCTTCAATAGGTCCGCTGTATCCGTATTGCTCCGGCGGCAGGTCCGAGGTGAGGAACACATACCCGAGGAGATTCTCTGAACCGTCAGGGAGCACTTCGAACGCAGAAATCACTGGGGGTTCGCCCGTCGGGTCCGCAAAGCGGTCAGCCCCAGGCATCACCTCTTGGATCAGTGAAACTGGAATCCGCTGAATGCGCTGGCCTTCGGCCCCAGCTGGAAACAACCAAGCCGATACCAGGATCATTACTACGGTTTGCCGAACGACTGCGCTGTGGTACATCGCGCGAGCATACAGTCGCGGCTCTAGACCAGCAAATGCTCCGGACTATGCATCAGGTCATGGTATGTCAAAGCATGAGCAAGACGGTCACCTCTTGTAAGGATGCTATGAGTGGAGTTAGAAGTGGTCTGCCCCATATCGGGTGATCAACCTAGTCGAGAGGCAAGAATCACATGAAGAAGTTCCCACTGGTCGGAATCGCAATGGCGTTAGCGAGCCTAACAGCCCATCCGTTAGCAGCCCAAAGCGGAGAGATGAAGGACATGAGCACCTTCGAACGGCCAATCGCAATGGCCGACAACGTGTGGATCGAAGAGCTTACCATGCCTGAAGTCCGCGACCTCTTAGCCGAAGGCTGGAGAACGGCTCTAATCCTTACCGGGGGAATTGAGGAGAACGGTCCGTACCTCACGACCGGCAAACACAATCACGTGCTCAAAGTGATGGGGGAATCAATCGCGCGGCAATTCGGGAAGACGCTGGTGGCTCCGATTGTGACGATCGAACCTGGGAACCCAGAGCGCGCGAGTAGCCCGGGTGGCATCAGGTATTCGCAGGAGACATATCGTGCAGTTCTCAGAGACTACGCTGTAAGCCTGAGAGCGCAGGGCTTCGAGAATATTTTCCTTATGGGCGATAGCGGCGGCAACCTCCGAGGCATGACAGAGGTCGCCGAGGCACTACAGTCTGAATGGGCCGGACACGACATCGTGATCGCTCATATACCAGAGTACTACAACTACCAAGACGTGCTCGCTTATCAGAGAGAAGAGCTCGGCATTGATGAAGATCCAAGGCTTGAAGGACTGCACGACGACTACTACATCACGACGATCATCATGAACGATGACCCAGAGCACGTGCGACTCGGGCAGCGGATTGATGCAGGCAAAGCGTCGATCAACGGGATCAGCATTCTTCCAATCGACACAGCCTTGGAGCATGGGCGCAGGCTAATACAATTCAGAACCGACGCGACCATTGAAGCGATGAGGGCTGCAATCTCAGAACAACGGAAAGACTGACGGATACGTGGGCCAGAGGACCGCTAGAATGCGAAGAGCTTAGTTAGCTTGGCGGTGAGGCGACGATCAAGGATCTCACCCTCGGAAGTTCGGCGCTCAGAAAAGACTAGGAAGAAGTCACTCAGCGGTGAGTGAATCCAATTCAGGCGAACATTCGTGATCATTTCCCGGGTCGCGTCATTGTACTGCAACCATCCACCAGCCAAGACGCGAGTCGAGAGCGCGTAATCGACTCGACCGCTGAATACGTCGACAGTAAAGGGCGCACCCTCAAATTCAATGACGTTGTGGTCAGCGCCAAAATCAAACCCGAGATGTCGGTTCACGCGCCAAGCCAAGGTGCCCCCGATCGACCTTCGCGCACCTTGAAAATAACCGCCTCCGCCAATACGCATCTCGCCCGAAAGGGGTCGGGATGCATCAGATACGTATTTCGCGGAAGCTTCACGGAACTCATGAACGCCAGCAGGCACGGTTCCCCCAGAGAGAGAGAATTCCCGATCGAGGCGCTCATAACGATCGGTGCCAAGCAGGGTTAGCACACTGCCGTCCAAGAATGACAGCGCCATACCACCCGTAACATTCCGAGTCTCGAGCATGCCATCAAAGTCACGGTATTGCTCAATCTCCAGATAGGGATTCGCCTCATTCAGGCCACGAACCGGAGGTCGCGGATGGGCACCCACAGTTGCGTAGTAGTGCCGGACAGCCCTCCTACGAACAAAGCCTACGTCAGGATTGAAAGCTTCCCCGATACTTCTGTAGAGAACCGACATATCCCAAAACGCATCTCGCCATGCTAACGACGCTCGGGCCGCTTGGTTGTTGCCGCTCTGCCCGGGCTCATGCGTCTCGGCTAGGTAACTATGTACCATCAAGTTTCCGAACAGACGGGCATTTACATCGACGCCCCACGCCCGATTGTACTCGGCCTGCGCCTGGCGATCAGAAACGTCGTTTGCGGACCTGCCTCTTAATACTTGTCTGTTTGTAAAGATGCCGCCCACATCTACCGATCCCAGAACTGTGCGCCTTACCCTTGCCACAGTGAAGCTCTCTGAGTCCAAAAGATCGGTGGAAGACGTCTGCATATTTAGAGCGCCGACTTCAAAGCCTCCTGCTCTCCCAGTCAAGCGCCCGCCAGCTGAGATTGGGACTGGCTGACCACTTAGTAGACCGATACGACGGGAGTGAAATAACGTAAAGTCTCTCGGAGAAGCACCTAGCCGATAATTACGCTCTGACAGGTCGCCAAACGCATATGTGCCTGAATTCTCTATGAAGAACTCGCGCTTCTCGGGGAAAAAGAGCGGGAATCGGGTCAGGTTTACCTGCTCTTGATCAGCTTCTACCTGAGAGAAATCGGTCTGCCATGTAAGGTCTGCAGTGAGCCCCGGTGTTAGACCCCACTTGATATCTAGACCTACATCCCCTTGGCTCCCCTGCTCAGCTGCCCTCGGAAGAGTACCGCTCGCCCTCTCGCCGAGCATAAAGGGTTTGACCGTGATATTTCGATTTCCCTCAAGACGAGGGAGTCCTACCAAGTATCCCGCCTCCGCCATCCGGTGTACCCGTGTTCGTCTTGCTACCGGAGCCCACATCGAGTCTTCGACTTTTCTTCTCACCCGCCGGACGAAGTTGATACCCCATTCCTGTCTTGCTTTGGATGGATCGAACCGGAGAGTCGAAAATGGGATTGCCAATTCAGCGCTCCATCCATCATCGAGCCTCTCCGTCTCCACTCGCATGATGCCCTCCCACTCCACATTGCTCGTGCGCGAGTTGTCGTAAGCTTGCCCGTCCCTGATCGCCCCATTCGGATTGATCATCAGATAGTAAGCGTTTCGCCTATCTAGGAAGGTGTCCAGAGACATCCCAATGATGTCCTCATTCGGACTATAGAAGTCCTGCGTCATCCGCTGTGCGACAATACGATCCGGTTCTGAGTCATACATCATCGCGCCGATGTAGAGCGTGTTGTCATCAAACAGAACACGAACCTCTGTGCGTTCCGTCGCTGGCATGCCCGTGCGAGGTGTCGACTGCACAAAGTCAGTTGCAGGTGCAGCGTTAGCCCACGATGACTCATCAAGTCGACCATCGATTGTGATCGGACCCGCCGCGCGCAACGCCATTAGTGTTGGCCTTGGAGCTGTTTCAGGGTCTATAAGGACGGACGCCAAAGAGTCTTTACTCCCCTCCTCTTCTACGACTTGGGCAGAAACTGGAAGCGTGACCATGCCCAAGATGCCAACGCCAATCATCGCATGGCGTAGCCAATCCGTCGTAAGGCGAACGCTAGACACAATCAGCTCGCCATAACCGTCAAGCGGCACGTCGAGAGCTTAAACCAGCAGCACTGTAGATCCGACCGTCTGACGAGCTTCGAGCGCCTTGTGAGCTGAAGCGACGTCAGAGAGGGGGTAACGTTCTCCAATGTGTGGACGAACTTTCCCTGCCCGAACCATGTCGAATAGCGCCCCAATACCCTCGGCGGTCTCGCGAGGGTCAGAGTAATGGTCTGCTAGACGCGGCCTCGTCAAAAACAATGAGTTGTGCTTCGCCAAAAGCAGAGGAGACATAGGCTCGACCGGCCCTGACGCGTTCCCGAACGTTACTAATAAGCCCCTGGGTGATAACGATTTAAGCGATGACTCGAACGTGCTTGCACCCACCGAATCATAAGCCACCCGGCAACCCTGCCCGTCAGTGATCTCAGCGACCCGTTCAGCAATATCTTCTTCATCGTAAAGTATTACATGGTCGCAACCATTTGCCTTCGCTAGCTCTCCCTTTTCCCGAGTCCCTACCGTCCCGATTACGTTCGCACCCAGCGCTCTCAACCACTGACAAGCGATCAGGCCAACACCTCCAGCTGCAGCTGTGAGCAGCACATTATCACCGCTTTGCACGGCGTAAGTTCGGCGGACCAGATACTCTACGGTGCACCCCTTAACCATCATAGAAGCGGCCGTTTCTTCGCTGATCTCGTCAGGCAACTCTACTAGACGCCATCTAGGTATCACTCTGACTTCACAATAAGAGCCGATCGGTCCATTACTCGTGTACGCCACCCGGGCGCCTACCTGGAGATCACTGACCTCGCTCCCAACGGCTTCGACGATACCAGCCCCTTCCACCCCAGGGGTGAAGGGCAGCTCCTGGGGGTATAGGCCGGTGCGATGATAAACATCAATGAAATTCAGACCTACGGCAGTATGCCTGACCCTCACCTCATCAGGCCCAACCTCTCCTGGATCCCGCTCGACCCACTCAAGGACCTCAGGTCCGCCTAGCTGGGATACGACAACTGCACCACTCACACGTGTTTCTCCGTTCATAAACTCAGTGAAGCCTGAAGAATCTAAACGAGACCACCCTTCCCCGCTCCCCGAGGTGACGCCTACCTTCAGAAGAGCAACCAGCGATTCTCGCAAAACAGGACTACCGATGTCCCTCACACGCGATCTACCTAACCGCTACCACAGCCCAACTCTGCTTGGTGTAGTGACGTCACTCTTCTTCCTTTCATCTCCTATCGGGGCACAAGTCGTCACTTGGGACCCCGTGCCTGAAGGACATCCTCGAACTGCCGCCGAACTAAACGGTTTCTCTGCGCACACCCGCCACCTTGAGATGTGGGACTACCTAGAGCAGCTGCGCGGCGTATCGTCAGACATGAGGCTGGGGACATACGGTGAAACCCGAGAAGGCCGGAAACTCCCATACGCGATCTTCTCGCGACCCCTGATCTCGGAACCGTGGGAAGCGATGGCTCTAGACCGTCCAGTCATCCTATTCGCAGCGAACGTACACGGTGGTGAACGCACCTTCCGGGAAGGCCTCTTAGTACTGATGAGGGATTTAGCCACCCGAGGAACAGCGGCAAACAACTTACTCGATCAAGTAACCATTCTGGTAGCTCCGCAAATCAACCCCGACGGGTTCGAAGCGACGGAACGAGGGCAGCGCGGTAACTCATGGGGTATCGACCTGAACCGCGACTATGTGAAACTCGAACACGCCACTATTCAGTCCTATGTGCAGAACATGATCACTGAATGGAGGCCGCATCTATTCATCGACGGCCACAACGGAGGCGCAAGGCCTTATAACCTCAATTATCAGTGCACCAGCCATTACGACTCAGCAATCGAACTCACGCTCCTATGTGACGACGAAATTTTCCCGGCGATCGACGCCAAACTAGGGGTCGAGAACATGATGGCGTGGTACTACTCGCGGGGAAATGAAGAAGAGTGGAACACAGGCGGATCCCAGGTCCGAATCGGCCGGAACTATGGAGGTATGGTAAACTCGGTCGGAATTTTGTTTGAAGCACCACGACAGGAGCTAGAGATAGGTGCCCGAGCTGGATACTTGGGGTATCTCGCAGTGGCAGAATGGGTGGTTGCCAATGCAGAGCACCTCGTCAGCACTGTAGAAGATGCTAGGGCAGAGACAATCTCGATGGGAGCGGAGCCACGAGGCCAGATCGCTGTGGAAATGGAATATGCTGCCGAAGACTACCCCGTCGATTACGTGATCGTCCGCGGGGGAGATTTCAATGACCAGCCTGCAATGCCCGTAGACACCATTGAAGTGACCGGCGCCCGGCTAATGAAAAAGCCTGTGGCTGTAACACTCAGAGATCGGCCGTGGGCCTACGTGCTCCCGCGCGATGCTGAAGACGCCGTCGCTCTCCTGCTCCGTCACGGCATCACAGTTGAACAACTCCTAGAGCCCGTGACTTTAGAAGTTCAGGCATACACGGTCGCGGGTGTTGAACACGAGCGACAATACAACCATCAGGCAGTCACACGGATACAGGTTGGTGATGTCATCACGCAAACCCGAGACTTTCCCGCTGGTACGTACGTAGTTCCAACATCGCAGTACTTAGGTAGGCTAGTAGCCCACATGCTAGAGGTCGAAACTGAGGACAACGTCGTATACTGGAACCGCATGGATGCGTGGATACCACGCCCCGGCACAACATCCGGCGGCGAACCAGCCATTGCCCCCATCTATAAGATCATGACGCCGACGGTACTTTCGTCGAGTCTTGTTGAACCTAGATAAGCCCCTAAGACAAAGATCAGAAGCCCGGTCCCCGATCAGTTCAGGGACCGGGCTTCTAGCTTTCACACATCTACGCTTTTTGATGCGCGTTACATCGCTAGATCTTTAACGGACCTGCGACTGACAGTCCTCCCAGCTCGTACAACGCACTCGAAGCCTTGAGCGAGCCTCGGGCGGGAGCAGAAGGATGGATGTGGCTTCAATAACATCCCGTATTGCAGCCTCTTTGGCAGGTTCGAACTGGAGGAGCAGCACCCACTGGAGCATGTCGCCCGAAGGCTCGCGAAGTTCCCACTCGTAAATCCAGTCGATCGCATCAAGCTCACGACGGATCGCATTATAGTCTTGCTGGCTCGCCGGCCCCTGACCCAGAGGCAGGCTCACTATTTCAAAAGAGAGTTGATGATTCTCTCGCCACCTATTCAAGGCAATATCAATGCTCTGGAAAGGAGCCTGTATACGCATTAGGTGATGGGCGTATTCAGAAAGCAGGAGGTTGTTGTGCTTGACTCCCTTACCGAGCGCGGACTCCATGTACTCGATGTACCTTGGCTGGTCACCCTCTTGTAGTGCTTCCATAGCCAGCAGAAAGTCGGTATCGGCATCCGCAGGATTGATCTCCGCGATCACCGCAGCCATCCGCGACCATTCTTCCGAGCCTGGGTCAACCTGGGTGCCGGCCCGAGCAACAAGAAACTCTCGACCCCCAAACAGCAGTCCGATCGCATATATGCCTAGCAACATGCGGTAGCGCCGGTACCAAGGAACGTTGTCAGTTGTATGGGCCACGAAACCTCCCTGGGAGCGCTACAGACCCTTTTGGGTCTGCTTGTCACTGACCTTCCAGATGAATGAATCGAGATAGTAATGCATCAATCCGTAGGCGTAGATCATCATCTGTGAAAAGAGCGCGTAACCGCTCGCGTAGTCCATAGCCGGCACACCGAATTCATCGATTGCCGGGTACGGCGCAAAATTGACGACACCGAAACCGAATTCGTCGAGAGGTCGATTTATGACAAGCTGAAATAGCACCGCATAGAGCACTCCACCCGCAAGGAACCACCGCAAATGTCCAGGACCTGTCAGCTTGCTCCATAGCCCCTTTCGGAATGTTCCTTTCTCCTGACTCTTTCTCATGAACGAGTACACCATCACGATGTACTGAACACCATGCATGAGTCTGTGGGCCACCGCGTGGAGAAGAATTGAGTTCGTGTTCCACGCCACGAAGTACCAAAGGAAGTAGCTTGCAAAGATAAAGACGTACTTCACGGGGTTTATTATCGCCCCTGCCTGATGAGTTCTCCAAAGATGCAACATGTACACGATCAGGTAGCCGACTAGGACCACCTGACTGACCATGAGCAGTGCGTCCACAAACGACACGGACAGAGGAACTCGCATCCGATGTAGTTCCCGAATCCAAAGGAACTTGAACATGGGCGCATTCAGAAACATGAAGGCGTAAAGCACGCAGTGGAGCACGAGGTCATAGCGCCTCGTTTGCTTCAGCCCTGCACCTGCCTTGAAATCATAGATACGGCCTAGACCATGCTGTTGCATGATGCTGTGTTGATGATCCCAGGCCGTGACCAGTAAAAGCAACGTGATCGGAGCAAACTGTAGCCCCATAATGGTGAATCCGATGATTACCACAGGGCCTATTATTAACCGATCCTTGAATCGATCCCACACGTCCGGCATTCCGTAGGACCGAACCCAACCCGCATAGTGATGCGGTATGGTGATCCACAAGTTGATTGAAGCAACTGCCACGTACGGCAACCACGCCTGAAACCCGAGCGCGAGCGCTACAGCAAAGAACGGAAGCCCGAGGAACCATACTAGATCGTGCTTCGGGTTGAGGATGTAACCGGTCTTGAACATTCAGATGCGTTGTTACGGGCCGAGTGGGCTACGCATACCCCAGTGAAGCCGAAGTTCTCCCACTTCTCGGGGACACTGACGAAGGTGTAGATCTCTCGACCACTCTGATCGCAACATCAACGTCCTAGTTCTGTGCGTGGACCTATACGTCTACTGAATCCGCCGATAGGTGGCATGTCCTACGCCAGTGATCTTCCCATTCTCATCCATGCGAATGTAATCGTTCTCAATCGTGTTGCCGTCTTCGGAAAGAACATTGATGATCACCTGGGTAACGCGGCCATTTCGTGAATTCGAGATTCGCGTCGTGCTCGCATTGACCCACTCGACCGCCGTCTCAGCGTTCTCCTGACCCCACACCGAGCGGAATTCCCCGTCAAACATGGTGTCATAACCCCACTCAGAGTCCTGACCCTGAGAATTTGTTGCGGCCACAGTGATCGACATACCACCGTCGCCCCACGGCTCATACGTCATAATGTTGATCGCCGGTGCAGGCGCATCCGAGTCCATCTTCCACTGACCGAAACGTGTGGACGGATCTTGGGCCGAAGCCTCTGCGGCCATAAAAGCCGCTGTCGCGACCAGGGCCGCGCCGATAATGAATGGGCGCTTGATCATGTTTATTCTTGCTCCGTTTATATGAGTCTGTTGTTCAGTTGTGCCCTGGAGTTCGCTGGATTACGCCAACATACGAGGGGAATCCGGCGCCTGCCACGGGCCTGATCCATTTCAGCACCCCGGGGAGAGGACACCTACCGACCCTCCGGGACACCGTATGGGTAAAGCGCAGAGAGGTCGACGTGCTCATACGGCAGCGCGTCTAAATAAGTGGTGCCAACGAATGGCCCTGGCGCTTCGACCACAACAATGGTCGATGCAAAGCCCGTTTCGTCGAAACCGCGCCGGAAATGCACACGTGACTTTACGACGAACACATCGAACTCGGCTGGGTCAAGCGTTCCGAATCTAAATGACTCAGGATCTGTGATCTGTGTATAGGCGGGAACGATAATTACGGCACTACCGCTACCATACCGCACCACCGCTACGGTCTCATAGCCCCTCCACTCTCCTAGATAAGCAAGTTCGCCAACGACACGCACGGGCGTGCCCCCTGACGGAGTGAATCCACCTATCTCTTCATCGAACGGGTCACCTGGAGAAGCTCCAGCTTCCACCAATTGCTCGAGCAACTCGGGATCACTGATGGCACCGTGTAGCACTCGTTCGACCCCAGCAGCCTCAAACGCCTTGAAAATGTGTGTGGCGTCACCCATTCGATCGGAGTGGTCGCCTACTGCAACCGGAGTCAGCTCAGCCCCGACCGCAGTACTCACCTGCGCCGCTGCCTCTTCTGGCAGAGGATAACCCGCTACGGCGAAGTCCTCCCGAACCCGCCATATGAAATCGTTCATATCGTCAGCGATGAGCTCGGCTAACTCTTGGTCATCATTTGTCATCACCTGAACTGTTGCAC
Source organism: Gemmatimonadales bacterium UBA2960 (assembly GCA_002348465.1). Lineage (GTDB taxonomy): Bacteria > Gemmatimonadota > Gemmatimonadetes > Longimicrobiales > Gaopeijiaceae > UBA2589. The sequence continues at coordinate 17,113 of DEBI01000132.1, forward strand.
CGACGTCAGGCACATCGGACCATGGATAACCGTAAAAAATGCTCACGAAGGCATCGTCTTCTCGCGCCTCCCAGCGTCGAGCCCGCTCCATAATGTCCATTGAAGGTGACTGCCCCGTCCATTGATGAACGGTAGCCGTAATCACGCCTGGCTTACGCGTTGCCGTAGTCGGCACATATGTGCCATCCATAACTCGATGCATAGCACGTGCCGCACGTCCGCCCTGCACGGCAGCGTCATAGTGTGGGTATCGCTTCGTAACAAAAGAAAAGTCAGCGTGTCGAAGGAATTCCTTATCCTCATTCCCGTGCAGATCAAATGTCCCTACGATGGGAACATCAGGACCAACTACTTCTCTAAAGCGTCGAGCGATTTCAGCCTCAGGCCTTGGGATATCGCGCACAGCCATCGCACCGTGGAGGGCCAGATATACCCCATCAACAGGCATTACAGCTTCTAAATCTTCGAGCATGGCGTTCACGAAGCCGTCGAATGCCTCCTGAGTATTCCAGCTACGGGACGAGCCACCAAATACCCCTGTCGGTGACCTCAGCCCAATCAATTCGATATCGCCGTAGTCTTCGGCCTGAGCTACGAAACCACGCACGTAGCCTCCAGAGCTTAGGACTTCGTCTCCTTCTAATCGACCGAGCCAGTCCTCTTCAGAAATGTCACCGCCGGGACAGAACGTGCATGTCTCGTGCTGGAAGGACGCAACAACTACACGATGCTGTGTCTCGTCCATCCCGCAGGAAATCAAAATCAAGCTGACGAAAGCGACCCCGATCGTTCGAACGACCCGCTTGTTAGTGATGGCAAAGTGCGCGCAGTTGTCCATCTAAGCTCCGATGTTGGAATGAAGAGGATAAGGTGGGGTCGATACTCCTTAGACAGCAACTAGGTCGGACTAGTATTAGAGCGGGACTTGCCTAAGGAACAACCAGAAGCCTGATTCGAGCATGACTAATCGGACTCAATTGACTCTAGTAGCGTTCTTGATCGCCACAGGCTGTGCTGGCGAAACCCGTTCGGGTGACCAAGATCCTCACGAAGAGGCAGGGTTAATACCGAACTTCTCTCGACTGCAGGAGGAGCTTTTCTCCAATCCAGGGGCACAAACAAATGCCTGGGCCGACTATGACGGAGACGGTGACCTAGATCTCTTCGTCGGGTTTCGCAACGCTCCTAATCGCCTTTATCGAAATGACCAAGGAAGCTTCGTAGATGTTGGTCTCGAAGCAGGGCTCGCAGCCGAGGAGGAGACTCGCGCCGCCGCTTGGGGAGACTACGACCTCGACGGAGATCCCGACCTATACGTCGGGTTTGCGGCGCTAGGCATCGACAACCGCCTATACCGCAATGATGAGGGGTCATTCACCGATGTCGCTGGAGAGCTCGGCATCGGTCAAAGTGGCACAACAAGACAACCCGCATTCTTAGATTACGACGGCGACGGGGATCTCGACCTTTTTGTGGCATTCAGAGATCGACCGAACACGTTGTTTCGAAATGACGGCACGTCTTTTCAGAACGTGACCGCCGAGAGCAACATTGGAGACCCTCGGAGAACAGTCGGCGTCGCTTGGTTCGACATGGATAACGATGGAGACCTAGACGCCTTCACCGCTAATCAGAATGGCGACGAAGATGGGTTTTTCCGCAATAACGGTGATGGAACGTTCACAGACATTGCACGACAGCTCGGAATGCACCAACCCGGACGAGCTCAGGACCTAGGAAGTGTCGGAACCGCGGTAGGAGACTACGACAACGACGGGGACCTTGATCTATTCGTTGCCTCTTACGGACCCGATGTTCTCTGGGAGAACCGAGGAGACGGTACCTTCGTCAATGTCGCACCCGGCACCCCACTGGCCGGTGACCACCACTCGGTAGCCGCAGACTGGGGTGACATAAATAACGACGGCTGGCTCGACCTGTATGTCGACACCTTCCTGTCATCGGAAGCGGAGGCACGCGACTACCTCTTTATCGGTGGCCCCGAAGGATTCACGGAAGCTCTTCCTGCTGAGATGCTGGAGCACGGCGCGAGCCACGGTGTGCGCTTTGCCGACTACGACAACGATGGAGACTTGGATGTCGCGCTGGCGAATAATCACGCCGAGGGGAAACATCCTCTTTACCGCAATGATTTAGTCCCAGAGCTAGCGATCAGGTCGCTGGTCGTCGCAGTAATAAACCAAGCGGGCAACTGGGCTCGCGCTGGAACAAAGGTGACTATCTCACGGGAATCAGACGGTTTTTTATCAGCTCGACTCGTCGACACAGGAGGGGGCTACTCTTCCCAAGGCGTCGGGCCTGTCCACTTCGGGCTTCCACCAGGGTCGGGGTTAGTAACCCTTACAATCTCGTGGTTCGAGGACGGACAACTTCACACTATGACGGTACCCGAAATCTCTTTGGAGGAGCTAACCTCAAAGTGGTTATTCGTTCGAACTGAAGTGAGGTAACATGCTCCTCCTTTGTGCTAAGCTTCAGACCCAGGCCAACCCCAAAAAATGGGATTCATCAATCGCATGAACACTTCTACCACGATAATAGGAGTCGCGATCGCGACTCTAGTCACCTCACCGATAGCCGCACAGACGACCCCTCAACCGCTTGAGACAGTCCGCAACTTTCAAGTCGTAGATGCAAATCTCTCCTCAGCGGGCCAGATCGGATATGATCAAATCCCCCTGCTATCGGAGCAGGGTTACGATGTCGTCGTAAACCTTGCTATAGCGGACGAGCGTCGTAACGGGGAAGAGGGGTTTCTAGTTGCAGAAACGGGACTGACATACGTGCACATACCTGTGGATTGGGAGAGCCCTGAAGTTTCTGACGTGAGGATGTTCTTCGACGTCATGGAGGCCAACGAAGGGCGCAAGGTGTTCGTCCACTGTTTTGCGAACATGCGGGCATCAGCGTTCGTATACATGTACCGGACCCTCGTGGAAGAGGTGCCCGAAGCTGAAGCACTAGCCACGATGAACGAAGTATGGGATCCCGATGAATTCGATCAATGGGCCGAGCTCATCCGGAAAGCTCAGACCGAGCTCAAACAAAACTGAGCATCCAGCCTAAGGCCTCTGCCTAGTTGCTGTGAACGTGCCGGACAACATGCCATCGGCGATTACGATGGTTCCTGTAAGACGTCCATCGGCATCGAGAGTGCCCCTGTAGACCACCGGGATGCTTTGACCCTGCATGCTGGCATTGAAACGAATCGTCACGTCATTACCATCGACCAATCCCCGCACGTTCTGTTCACCAAGCGCTTCAGAAGAGTACCGCCCTGTGAGTCTGACTCCATCCTGCTGGAGATTAAGGCTCGGACTAGTAACCCCATTATCAGTTGTCACGGAAAGAGTCCAAGTGCCGGCGAAGTCGGCCTGAGCCTCTAGAGCAGAAGGTGTGCCTACAAACGCAACCCCAAGCGCAACAGCGACGATAGATCGAATCATTGATCCAGTCACGACTATTTCTCCCCCGTTCAGGCGTTCTAGAATGAGACCAAATCCACGCCTGGGAAGCTATGGGGACACTCACCGCAGTCGCTAGCCTCTCGGAGTTTTCGTCTCATTGAGAGCTCCCCGCATACATTACAAAGACGAGTTCGGGGACAGTTGTCCCTATGTCATTGTCTCGGACTTCCGCAGATTGATGCGTGTGACTTATTGCGAGAAGTAAGTTTGTGTCCAATCCATGACCAAGATGAAACAGACCGGCCTGCGGAAGATGACGATACGAAAAGCCTCACTGAATGCAGTAACGGTGATGGGGCTCACTGTTGTTGCGTGCACGCCTTCAGGGTCTGCGTCTTCGGATACGGAGACAACGGCCCAGGACCCCGAATTACTGATACCTTCTACGGCCACACTCGAGCGTGTAGGCGAACTGCTCTACGACCCAATGGCAGATTCAATCCATCCAGACCCGCGGATGGCAAGCATGATCCGTCTAGGATTCCAGATCAGCCAAGACCCACAGACCTACGCATCCGAGTTCGTTGGGAACGATCTCACGTGCGGAAACTGCCACCTCAACGCCGGGCAAAGGGATAGGGCACTCCCATTACTCGGTGTGGCAGCGACCTTCCCACAATACAGACGGCGTGACGACAGACTAGTGAGCCTTGAGGACAGGATCGGCGGTTGCTTTAAACGAAGTATGAATGGAACTGCACCCCCATACGATCATCCCGTAATGCTGGCCCTCGACGCTTACCTGAATTGGCTTTCGGAGGGCTTCGCGATGGGGGAAAGGCCCGCATGGCTCGGTCAAAACGAGATCGCGGTTGAAGCCCGTATCCCTATTGAAGAACTCGACGTAAACAGGGGTGAGGAGTTGTACAACCTCCACTGCGCTCCTTGCCATGGGCTTGATGGGCAAGGCATCGACCTCATTCTAGCAAAACCAGGTCCACTTTGGGGTCCATTGTCCTGGAATGACGGGGCCGGAGCCGCTCGGATTTGGAAGTTAGCGGGCTATATAAAACATGCGATGCCGCTCACAGCGCCTGGCACACTCACAGACGAAGAGGCGCAATTGATATCGGCATACGTGAATTCTCACGAACGACCCGAGTACCCGGACAAGGAATCGGACTTCCCGGATGGGACGCGACCCGCTGACGCCGTATACGATACCCTGGTCTTCTCCACTCACCCGCTGATGCGGTCAGACGGGAGACGGCCCTAGCATACCCCTATCGGCGACTCGATCGTTAACGCATAGAACTCAGCATTCAGGTGTGACCTCGAAGCCGAATTCGTCGCGTACCACATGACCGTCATCGCCAATACCCCGCCACACGACCGTGTAAACCCCTGCATCTAGCACTGACGGGACATCGACCTCCATTAATTTGGGATCTTCCGAATTCCGGACTGGCTCTCCCGTTCCCACCAGGTCTCCACCAGAATCGACAAGACGAATAGTAACAGAGCCCTCTTGCGGAGCTTGTGTGAACCAGAGTTGTAATTGCCCCGGGGATACAACCTTTGAGTCTGCAGAAGGGATCGATTTGGATAGCCCAAAGTGCTGAACTTTCGGCCCTCCAGCGGCTAAAACCAAAAACAAAACAAGTGTGAGCGTGAATCTCATAGTGGACTTCATAGCTCAGATCCCGACGGGGTAAGTAACACATTAGATATATAGAACCTAAGGACATCTAAGCTACCGAAATCGCTGATAACATTGTCGTATCGCGTTGCTTTGCGTAGCCTAGCCGGATCTACAAAACTCGGAGATCACATGACTGCCCTACACCGCTTTGCGCTCGCCCTGTTTCTGGTCGCTATGACCGCTTCTCCAGTTCTCGCTCAGGCGGGTTCGTTCGGGAACTCAGTCGTCATAGATGGTGACGCCCTTCTGGTCGGCGAACCGAATAACACGTTCCGCCCCGGAATGGTCTACGTCTACAAACGCGGTGAGACTCAATCGGAGTGGACAGAAGCAACCATAATCACGGCACCCAATTCCGATCGGGCGGATGGGTTCGGCGCTGTTTTAGCCCTTACAGGGAACTCACTGCTCGTCGCAAATCGAGAAGGATCCGTCTTCGCCTTCCAACGTGACGGCATAGGCTGGTCATTCGATGCAATGGTGACCGAGGACACATCCGCTGGAATCGATCCACGATGCGACTTTAATGGATATTGCGGTGTTGACTACGGGATCTCCTTGGCGGCTGAAGGAGACTGGGTTTTGGTAGGCCATGCCAACGTCACGACCGACAGGAGTAGGCTCCGCCCCAGACAGCGAACAGCGACTGATGATGTCCCCGATGAGCCGGCTGGGGAAGTCATCGCCTACCGACGAGGTGCACGGGGGTGGTCAGAACAACAAAGATTTTCCTCACCTGTCTCGGCCAATGCAGATGGGTTTGGGGCCGCCATGGCATTCGTAGGTGACAGACTGCTAATAGGTGCACCGGGAGCAGAAAGTTCGACTGGAATCCAAGGGGCCGGTCGAGTCTTCGAATACCAAATGGATGATGGCGCTTGGAGACATTCAGGAGAGTTAGTCTCTGAAGCCAACACAGATGCCACGTTCGGAGCACCGATCGTACCAGCCGAAGGAGCCACTGGAGTAGTGATCGGTGCG
>DEBI01000024.1 GCA_002348465.1 Gemmatimonadales bacterium UBA2960
TCCCACCGCTTCAAGCCCAAGAGGAACGAGTTTCACGAGACATTCTTGTCGACTCTCTGCGGTCAGTTTACGACATCTGGGAAGGTCAGGTTCCTGCGGTTCTTGAGGAAGGAGATGTTCCAGTTGATCAGTTCGCTGCCCCTGCTCCTTTCGGTCCAGGAGAGCATCTAGAGTACAAGGTAAAGGTCGGCATCTTTAATGCCGGGAATGGTTACATGAGTGTCCTCAACATAGAGGAGCATGAAGGAAGTCCGGTTTACCGGGTCAACCTTGGCATTCAGGGTGGCATCGGGCCAGCTAGGGTGAACGACATGTACCAGACCTGGTTCGACGTGACAACCTTGCAAACTTGGCGTTACATCCGAGATATCGACGAAGTTGGCTACCAAAGCTACCGACACTGGGAGTTTTATCCGGAAATAATGCGATGGGAGCGGATAGATTTCGATCGTGGGGGTGACTTGGGGTCTGCGTTACCGCTTGATGAGATTGCGTTCATATACTTCATACGCACCTTACCCCTAGAAGTGGGAAAGACTTACACCCTGAACCGCTACTTCAAGGAAGAGGGCAACCCGGTGAAGGTGACGGTATTGCGAAGGGATCAGAGAGAGACCGAAGGCGTCGTCTACAACACTATTGTCGTGTCGCCGGAGATCCAGACGGATGGATTGTTTGGACAGGGCGGGAAGGGTGAGATCCACTTTACCGACGATGAACGGCGGATCCCGGTTTACGTGAAGTCGGATATCCCGAATTTCCCCGGGTCACTGACGCTTCACCTTCAAAGCATCACTGAAGGGCATCCGCTGAACCCTCTATCTCGGTTAGCGGCCAAGGAGGGCCGAGCGTCAAGGGGACGGAGCGAAGCCCCCGGCTCCGACCTTCACTGACTTCTGATGTCCTCAGATGGTGCCACTGACCATGCGTAGGTTGCGCTTGAAGACCGTGTGGTTGGCGGTGTTCCCTTTCTTGTGGATGGCGAGTCCTGACATGGTTTCGCTTTTGCTTGGAGCCGGGCTCGCTTTGCCCGGTCTCTGGATTAGAGGCTGGTCGGCAGGCACGATCCATAAGGATAAGAAGATTGCGATGACCGGTCCCTACGCATTAACACGGAACCCACTCTACCTAGGGTCATTTTGTATCGGCTTAGGGGTGGCATTGGCAGGTGGACAGTGGTTTTGGTTCCTAGCTTTTTTAGCGTTTTACATCGCCATCTATTCTAAAACGATGGAGAGGGAGGTCCGCCATCTCACTGAGTTGTTTCCAGACGTGTACAGCGAGTATGCGTCGAGTGTGCCGATGTTCTTCCCTCGGATTACTGTTTGGTCTAGTCGAAATGAGATGGATTTCGGTGGATTTTGCTGGTCCCAATATCACCGAAATAAAGAGTGGGAGGCCTCTGTCGGCGTCATCTCCGTTTTCATGGTGCTTTGCGCTAAGGTGTTGTGGGCGCTCTAGATCGGTGGTGGCCGAAGTTTGCTCGCTCGGCTCATCATCGGTCAGGGGTCGATGTAGCGCGCTGCTGCGACGTGGATTTTTTCCAGTACGTCGGCTACGCGGATTCGTCCCATCCCGTCTCGGTAGGCAGGCATTAACGGGTACTTCTCTCCAGGATAATCAGCGTAACCGTCTACGATTAGGTCTTCGAAGGCGCCCCATGGCCCCGAACGCTTTGGGTTTGTATGCCCAAAGAGGGACACCACGGGTGTGCCGAGAGCACGACTGATATGGAGAGGGCCCGTATCCGGAGAGATGAGAAGCACAGCACCATCTATGATCCACATAAGGCGCCGGAGGTCATCGCCTAGCTTGTTGATCACCTGAGCTTCTGTTTGCTCGAGGATCTCGTCAGCGATTCTTCGTTCTGTCGTGGAGGCTCCCCCAACGATTACTGGCTGGAAGCCGTGATCCACCTCTAAGGCTTCAAGGACTCTCGCGTACCCCTCAACATGCCAGTTCTTTTTGGTCTTACTCGTAGAGATGACCACGGCACACACTGGACGCTGGATTCTTTCAAAAAAGTCTGCCTGCAGGCTTCGCTCCCTCTGAGTGAAGGTCAGCCCCCACTCGACTGGATTAGGATCGATCCCAAGGTACTCAAGAAACTCTAGGTATTGGTCTTGAACGTGGCGCTGTCCCCGGGCCGGGATTCGAACATTCGTGAAGAGCCATTGGCCGTCACGCGCTCTAAGGCGATCGAAGCCCAGTTTGATCCGAGCGGGTGCGAGGGCCGTGATTAGACCGGCCTTAAGGTACACCTGCAAACCGATAAGAAGGTCGAATTGGCGACCTCGCATTTTCTTAACAATGTCGTGAAGGCCTTTCCATGCTGATAATCCGCGGCGACGGTAGAAGATGATGAAATCGTCTACGGCTGGATGATCTTGCACCATGCTCATTGCGGCAGGTTGAATCACCCACGTGATTCTGGTTTGTGGCCAAACTCTTTTCAGGGCCGTAGCCACGGGTAGGACGTGGACGGCGTCTCCTATAGCAGAGAGCATCACAATACAGATTTCATTAGGTGGCGGGCCCTGCCAACCGATTCCTGAAACGATACGTCCCTTGATCGTCTGCCCTCCGTCAGTGCTCCCTGAGATAACGCTCATTGGTGTTTACTCGTCGCGGAAAGGGCTTTCCAGAGTTCGCTCTTTCCGCACTCTCTGCCTATAGGTGCTCTGATCTTCAGAATTGACCTAACTAGGCGGCATTTCATTTTGCTAGCTAAGCTCGTCGATCCTGGTGCGGTCATCCGTGCACGATCGAAGTCCACAACCCACGCAGATTCACCGAGCTTTTGCGGCAGGAGGATGTTGTTTGCATTCAGATCCACGTGATAGACGCCCGCGTTATCGAGTGATCGGATCAGATCGCCGGCTCGGGCCAGACTGTTTAATGATTGAATCAGATCGTTTTGTTCCAGAAGAAGCTCGGTCAGTGTACGAACATCGGGTATCGTTTCGGTGATTAGATCACAACGATAAGTAGCACCGAATGAGTAGGTTGCCCCGCAGACGGCTGCTGGGGTGCGAATGCCCCGAGCGCGGGCCGTTTCGATTGCTTTGATCTCCCAAAAGGGTCTCGGTTTCCCAATTCCTAGATATAGGTCCCCTAGATGCGTCGTTATTCGACCTCCTCGAAGGTAATGGCGGACTGCCCAGCGAGACCTCGCTTCCGGACCTGGAAGAGGAGCTCGGACGGAAGGGACGAGGCCCCGACCTGAGAGAGCGACACGGTCTTCTTGGGATTTCGCCCAGTCGTAGAGTGTCGTCTTCTCTAGAATTGAAGCGATGTGACCTGCGGCTCCTTCCCACGACATGAACTCGCCATTAGGGTGCTGACAACTGACATAGCCTTTTGGAACGAGGCTAGTTGCCATAGAAGCCTCCGTCAGGTGTCGGTCTGCGCTTCTGGGACTTCTACTAGGTATACACCCGGTCCATCGATTGTCTTGCCTTTAGCTTTAATCCGGAACGTGTACTGCCCTGAATGAGGGAACAGGACCTCGTGCATCGGGACTATGACTGGCGTCTTTGCGCCCGCTTCAAATGCTGTCGGCTTACGCACTTCTGTTTCGACGTCTAGGACCCGTTCAGAAAACGGTTCTGTCTCATGGTCAAGTGTTACTTGGAAACGATAACGGCCGTAGTCCTCACGATCCCATTCGATTACGATCACAAGAACCATGTGGTCTTGAAGTGCTGGGAACCCAGGTGCGGGTAGAGAGTGAAATACTCCGTTGACGTCCAAGCGTCCGTCGGTCCTTGGTTGAGCGTCCTCGCAGACGGCCGAAAATCGAAGCTGCATAAGATCCCCTTTTTCCTAGTCCTCGGCGTGGCCCCAGCCCCCGCCTCCGGGTGAGCGAATACTCAAAATGTCCCCAGCTTCAATCCAAAAGGTGTCTTTTCCTCGAAGCACGCGTTCTTCTCCGTCGCGGATGAGTATGTTTGCGCCTGATGCACCGTTTGCTCCACCCTGAGCACCCGCGGGCCCATGTTCCCTCCGTTCGCTTAGGAGCGCTACCCTACATGGACCGATCACCTGGAGGTCGCGACGGAGGCCGTCACCGCCCCTGTGTTTCCCGCTGCCACCAGATTCGCGACGGATACTATATTGGGTGATCCGGAAGGGGTATGCGTGTTCAAGCGCCTCAACAGGAGTATTAAGCGAGTTAGACATGTGAACGTGTACACCACTTAGGCCATCACCCGTGGGGCCTGCCCCCATCCCACCTCCTATTGTCTCATAATACGCGAACGTCTCACCTGTTCTTGGATCGGTGCCGCCGATCGTTGTGTTGTTCATTGTGCCCTGAGATAGTGCCGGTATTAGATCGGGAAGCGCTTTTCCGAAAGCCCGGAATAGTACGTCGGTGATGCGTTGACTGGTCTCAACGTTTCCTGCGGCTACAGACGCGGGAGCGGAGGCGTTGACTACGCTGCCTTCAGGTAGGTTGAGTATTATGGAGGACATGGAGCCGCCACCTGCTGGCAGCGGCTCTCCCAGTAGTGCTTCTACTACGCAACGGACTACGTAGCGCGTAGCCGAAGACGTGATGGCCTCCACAGCGTTGACGCCTCCCGGGACTTGGTGGGAGGTGCCGGAGAAGTCGATTTGAAGCAGGGACCCTCTCACATCTATACGAACGATGATCTGCACTGGGCCGGATCCAAACCCATCATCTTCGATTACGTCTGCTCCTTTGTATGTGCCGTCCGGAATTTCTTGAAGACCGATGGCCACAAGTCGATCCGCATAAGTGATCAGTTCGTCCATGGCAGAGAGCGTTCGGGTGGTCCCGCGTCGTTCACCGATCTCTAGAAGTCGAGTCGATCCCGTGTGGAGTGCTGCAATCTGGGCATCAAGATCTCCAGCACGCTCGACAGGGGTTCGGACATTCGCAAGAAGCATGGCCCATACTTCTTGATTAAGAGTGCCCCCCTTGTAGAGTCGGATTGGCGGTATGCGCAGACCTTCTTCGAAGATTTCCCTCGCTAGTGGCATTGAACCCGGGGTGGATCCTCCGACGTCTGAGTGATGCGCCCTGGAGGCTACATAACCCATTAGTGTTCCAGTGGGATTGTGCACTGCCGAGATAAGAGTGATGTCTGGAAGGTGCGTTCCCCCGCAGAACGGATCATTAAGACATATCACATCGCCTGGATCAATCACTCCCACTTCTTCGAGCGCCGCTGTCACACTCATCGGCATGGCACCAAGGTGGACCGGCATATGGTCGCCTAGTGAAACTGCTTCTCCATCCGGGTTGAAGAGTGCACACGAATAGTCGCGCCGCTCCTTTATGTTGGGCGAGAACGAAGCACGCCTGAGAGCGGCACCCATTTCGTCCGCGAGTGCGGTGAAAAGGTGCCGAAATACTTCGAGTTCGACTGCGTTAAGGCCGTCGCTTTGTTCCACTGGTGCTCCGGTTTATCTAAGAACCGATCACGATTAGTTTCCAAGGCTGAAGCTAAGACGTTGAGCCATCGCGCTAAAGGCGCGAACGGTAATACATAAAGGAGAATGATTTGTCCCACGAGAAGCTCCTCGAGCGTGCACGTGACGAACTCTTTAGTCATGTACATCGCTGCGGCGTCCTGAAGGCAGCCGCAGATGATCAGGTGCATTGGATGAACGAAACCATAGACTACATCGGGGAGCGTTACCCTGATTTATCAGATTCTGATCTTCGAGATTTACACGACATCGGGATCCGTTTTTGCAAGCCTGCCATAGGGCACGGTGAAGCCACTTCTCGAATGGTTGAAGAAGCCGTCACCTGAGACATTCATTCTAATATCCTCGATTGTGCTTTCAGAGGCGGGACTGAGTTAGGTCTTTGCTAATTTCCGCTTTGCTCTCTTTCGAATAAGACAATTGGACTAGAGTAGGCTGGTTGACCAGTTGTTAAGATGCGGTATACTTCCGCCCACTTTTCTGTCTAAAATCGCTTAGGAAGCCTGCGGCTTGCTAAGGATTTATGAGATTTCCGGACAGTGACCGGGGGGAGCACTTGGGCGACGCGTTTCGGCTGGACCGCGAAAAGCAGCTGCTGAAGCAATATTATGCTGGACAGCAGATGGAATCCCCTAACGGGGGGTTCCTAATTTGTCTTGGGATTCGCCAAGAGGAGACGGGGGATGCGGTCGGCATATTTGAGTGCAATGCGTCCTGGATTCGCTACGAGGTGACCATACGTAAAGCGACTCGGACCGAACGAAAGAAGGTCAGGGATGCGCTAACATCGGGTGAAGAACCAGCATGCCCGCGGTGCGTGATAAATGAGCGCCTGGTCCGGGCTGGCAAGGCTTTGGTTTGCAATCACTGCGGTATCGCTTACGGTAAAGTCTGAAGGTTTGGGTTAAGAGCAGAATGGACGCGGTGGTGGTATACCCTGAATTGAGCACGCGCGTTAGAATTGCCCGCATGACCTCTGCTGTGCGATCGCCCGTGGCTCAATCGGGAGTCTAGTAGATGTCCGCATTGTTCCTCTCATCTGAGGAATACGACGAGCGGGCGCACCAACTCTACAGTAAAGGTGACTACCACGGGGCTCTAGAGGTGCTAAAGGAGGGTCTGTCACGATACCCCCAAGCAGTTGATCTCTGCGTTGGTCTCGGCTACGCCCGGCTTGCCCGTGAAGAGTATGCTTGGGCGCGGCACGCATTTGAAAGAGCAGTCTTACTTGATGAAGCCCACGAAGATGCTCTTGTCGGTTTGGGTGAAACTCTTTTGCGCTTTGGGGAGCACCGTCAGGCTCTTCGTCTCTTCGATCGTGTTGTATCGATGGGGCTTGATGATGATGTCGAGCTGATGCTAACGATCGGCCGAGCCCTCTATAGGGCCGCTTTGTACACGGATTGTTACGACATCTTCTCGAAGGCAGCGGCGAGCCGCCCGGATTCCGCAGAGGCAGCAGCAGCGCTCGGCTACACTCTGCACCGGCTTGGTGATGAGGTGAGAGCAGGACGTCAGGTTAGAAGAGCACTTCGCCTAAATCCGGATCTCTATGAAGCACGTATTTTTCTCGGTCATTTGTTATATGACCGCGGTGACTGGGAGGGCTCCTTGAGAGAGTTGGAACAGGTTCCGCCTCAAGACCATTGGGATCCTCTTGCCGTGTGGCGGCTGATGGAACTCAAGAGAACACTCTGGCACGTGGAATCCGGGGATCCGAGGCTTGCGCCATGGGAGCAGAGGCTCAATGAGCTGGAGGAGATGGAGGACCCCATAGACCGACTCCTTGCAGACGTCGAAAGCCGTATGGATGCCACTCATACGAATGTCTATCTTGACCCTAGCCAGCTTGAGCTTTTTGAACTCCACGAAGAGGGCGGGGAGGACTCCCGCATGATCCGGCTTGCCGACGGGCATCTGTTGCGGGGTGACTGGGCTGAAATAATTCGCCAAATGCGCGATCAGGCAGGCTTCGGCCACGAAACGGTTCAGGAATACATGCGCAGACTTGCTGAACGATGGCTAGGGCAGGCGGGTGTCAGCGTCCCGAGTGATGATCCCGAGCATTTTCTTCGTGCCGCCGTCGAAGCAGGCCTCATTCTCCTAGAACTTGAGGAATAGGGCTTTGACGTTTTTGTTGGCGTTCAGTTGAGTCTGCGCTGGCGGTATATCGCAGCCTTTCTATCATTGAGCAGTGTAGGTTGCGAGCAAGCAAACCCGGCTTTGCGTCCGGACTTGCAGCTGATTGAAGAGTTGGGTCTGTCGGGAACTGATCGCGTTCATACGGTCAGACTCACAATGGTGGGCCAAGAGCTGGCTTACCCGGACTCGATCCTGGCTCACGAAGGGGATTACATACAGTTCGTGTCCGATGACTGGTTCCTTCACGAGGTACGTTTTGACTCGACATCTATGAGCGAGGATGCTTGGGAATTCATGGTTTTGAATAACCAGGCTGCCTCTCCTCCGCTACTTCAGAATGGAGCGCGGTTCGTGATCTCGTTCGTCGATGCTTCGCCCGGTGCTTATCCTTTTTTGCTGGAGGGTAACCGTGAGCCCGGATCCGGAGTGATCGTGGTGGCGCCTCCCTCTGGGATACCGTAATCTGCCGAGCGATTCTCGCTCGTCTGTCACAAATCGAAACATCATTGCATGCCACGCATAGCACTTATCCCTGGTGATGGAATTGGAGTCGAAGTCGTTCGCGAAGCTCGACGGGTTCTCGAATTCGTTAGGGAAGCCGAGGGTGTAAACTTCGAATTAGTAGAATGGGATCTCGGAGCAGATCGATTCCTCAGAGATGGAATCACTATAACCGATGACGAGTTCGTGTCACTTGATCAGGATCACGACGCCGTTCTTTTGGGAGCTCTAGGGGACCCTCGGGTTCCGAGTAACAAGCATGCTAAGGACATCCTTCTCGGAATGCGCTTCAAGCTGGATCTCTATGTGAATTTCCGGCCGTGCGTCCTGATTTCCCCTGAGTTGTCTCCCCTCGCGTCCGTTTCTTCTCTTCGGCTTGAGATTTTTCGTGAAAACACGGAAGGCGAATATACCGGAATGGGTGGGGTAACCAGGAAGAACACGCCGGCCGAGGTCGCTATAGAGGAGAACCTTGCGACGCGACATGGTGTGGAAAGAATCATTCGGGCCGCCTTTCAGTTTGCAGACTCAAGAGGACGTGACAGGGTGACGTTGGTTGATAAAGCGAATGTTATGCGATATGTCGGCGACCTGTGGAGACGTACTTTTGCCAATGTAGCTTCCGAGTATCCGGGTATAGAGGTAGACGAGATGTATGTTGATGCCATGGCGATGGACCTTGTGCGCAGGCCGGAGCGTTACCAGGTCCTTGTCATGTCAAACCTTTTTGGTGATATCATCAGCGACCTAGCGGCAGAAATAACAGGTGGTCTCGGTATGGCCCCGTCAGCCAACATCCACCCTGGTCGCAACGTTCTTTTCGAGCCCGTCCACGGATCTGCCCCTGACATAGCTGGTCAGGGTAAGGCGAACCCGATCGGAGCGATTCGCTGCGTCGCGCTGATGATGGATCATTTCGGCCACTATACTGCAGGAGAGTATATCGAAGCCGCAATTCTGTCCGCATACAGGATGGGTCAGGTAACACCGGACCTTGGTGGCAAATTTTCTACAACGGAGACCGGGACTGCGATCGTTGAGCACATTCGTGACGCTTACGTAGCGAGTGCGTAACTGGGTCGACCCACTAGGGCTATTTTTGTGGGCGGGGATCGGAGTAATAATCCTAGTAACCGTTAACCTTCATAAAGGCGCTCTTAGCGGGGTGAACCGGCTGCGCCGCTAGGGGTAGTGCTCAGTTCAGTGACTGAGATCTCTCTTAAAAAATTTATTCGAGGCTTCATGGCAACGCAGGGTCATTCACGCGAAGTAGTCGTTCTCTCAGGTAAGCGCACCGGCTTCGGTACCTTCGGTGGCTCACTCAAGGATTTTACTGCTACTGACTTGGGTGTGTTCAGTAGCCGAGCTGCAATCGAGACAGCAGGCATTAAACCTAGTCAGGTAGATCACACGTTTCTGGGTAATGCCCTGCAAACGTCGTCCGACTCGATTTACTTGGCTCGGCACGTAGCGCTCCGCTCTGGCGTACCCGAAGATCGCCCTGCACTGACAGTCAACCGGCTTTGCGGTTCGGGTTTCGAGGCGGTTGTCCAGGGGGCGAAAGAAATCGTTCTCGGTGAAGCAGATGTTTGCCTGACCGGTGGAACCGAGTCTATGAGTCAGGCACCACATGTCGTTCGTGGTGCCCGTTGGGGGAAGGCACTCCGGTTGGGTCCAGCCGGCTCCAACCTCGAAGACCTGCTCTGGGAGGCTCTACTGGACACCAACTGCGACCTCACGATGGCTCAAACCGCCGAGGAGCTTGCAGACCGCTATGCGGTCACGAGGGAAGAGGCTGATCAGGTGGCCGTGAGTTCTCATCAACGAGCAAAGGCAGCTTGGGACAATGGGTATTTCGATGCCGAAATTGCCGAGATCGTGATCAAGTCCAGAAAGGGGGAGAAGGTCTACGCAACTGACGAGCATATACGCCCTGACACAAATCTCGAATCTCTGAGAGGATTGCGCCCCTATTTCCGTAAAGACGGACTTGTAACAGCCGGAAATGCCAGCGGGATTGGTGATGGGGCGGCGAGTGCAGTTCTCGCGAGCGCTGAGTGGGCGGAAGCAAACGGAGTCAAGCCGATCGGTCGTATACTGTCATGGGGTTTCGTCGGCGTGGATCCCAAAGTCATGGGAATTGGCCCGGCTCCGGCCGCTCGGATGGCTCTTGAAAAAGCTGGCCTGGCTCTCGAAGACATCGACCTCTGCGAAGTGAATGAAGCTTTTGCGCCACAGTACAAGGCTGTCGAAAAAGAGCTTGGTCTAGATCCTGAAACAACGAATGTGAACGGGGGGGCAATAGGGCTCACGCATCCTCTAGCAGCATCAGGGGCACGGATCACGATTCATCTCCTTCATGAACTGAGACGCCGTGGTGGGAAGTTTGGCCTAGGTTCTGCTTGTATTGGCGGCGGTCAGGGTGGAGCCGTCATCGTAGAAGCGCTCTAGGTCGTGCCACTAGGGACTTCTCTCTCGTGAGTGACGAGACCGCTAGGAATCTGAGTAGGCAGCAGTTCGACTGGGTCATTCGACGTGCCGCAGAACTGGCGACTACGGATCTGGATGCGAAAGAGGGACGAATTAGTGAAGTCGAACTTTTTCGAATAGCGTCAGAGGTGGGGCTAGGTGAAACCGACGTGCGCAGGGCTCTTATGGAGGTTCGAAGCAGAGGAGGTGGCGGCACGACCCTAGATCGTATCTTTGGGTTTGAAACGGTAACTGCTTCGCGTTTAGTGTCTGACGCTAAAGTCAACTTAAAAAATCGGCTAGACGATTTCCTAGTAGCCTCGCAGCTACTTCGCCCTGTCCGCAGGACCTCAGATCTTCTCGTCTACCAGCCGGCTGTCGATTGGGTTTCCCGGCTCGCTCGAGCAGCGAGCTTCACGTCACAGGAGCATTACATCGCCTCAGCGAAGTCTGTCGAGGTTCGTCTGGAGAAGCTAGACGATGAGCGGGTATTGGTAGAGTTACTTGTCGATCAGGGAAATAGGTCTTCCTGGATCGCTCAGGCGGCTTTGGGAGGAGGTGTTGTGGGTGCTGCAGCCGGGGCGTTGGTTACTGTTTTAGGCGGGATAGTGACCGGCGGTTTAATCACTTTGGCGAGCGTTGCGGGGCTCATCACCTGCTTAGGAGTATGGGTAGCTGTTGGGAATGGGGTGGTGCAACGGCGTAGAATGAAAACCGCGCAGGTTATAGCCGAAATCAACGGGGTGTTGGATCGTCTTGAGACGGGAGAGGCGTTAGAACCTCCACCTGCTTCATGGAGGCGCTGGGTCAAGCGACATTTTCACGGGGTTGCCCGTGATTTTTCACGAACAGAAGAAGGCGCAGAGTGAGATTCATTATAAGGAGGAAGAGTTGAGCATCACCAACGTTGGAGTCGTAGGCTGTGGGCTCATGGGCAGTGGTATTGCGGAGGTGGCGGCCACGAGTGGCTTCAAGGTGACTGTTCGCGAGATGAACAGTGACCTCCTCGAGGCCGGACAGAAAAGGATCCGGAAGTCAATGGATCGGGCGGTGGAGAAAGAGAAGCTGACACCTGAGGAGCGCGATGCTGCGTGGGAGTGTCTTACGTTTGTGACGGCTTTGGAAGATATCGCTCACTGCGACATCATTATTGAGGCGATCGTGGAGAGCTTGGAACTCAAGAACGCGCTTTTCAGTGAGCTGGATGGGTTATGCTCACCTGACACGATTTTTGCGTCTAACACAAGCTCGCTCACTATTACGGATATGGCTGCCAATGCGCGTGCAGACCGCTTTGTCGGTTTGCATTTTTTCAACCCGGTACCGGTGATGAAGTTGGTTGAGGTTGTACGCACGATAGCAACGAGTGAGGAGACCTACGACCGGGCATTCGAATTTGCCAAGGCTCTTGGGAAAGTCCCGATAGCTGCCAAGGATAACTCAGGCTTCGTAGTGAACCTCCTCCTCGTTCCTTATATGCTCGATGCGATTCGGCAGCTGGAGCGGGGCGTAGCAAGTGTTCAGGATATAGACACCGGGATGTCGTTAGGCTGCGGGTACCCGATGGGACCGTTCATGCTGTGTGATTTTGTTGGCATCGACACGCTCTACAAGATCTCGGAGATCATGTTCGATGAATATCGGGAGGAGCGTTACGCACCTCCTCCTCTACTGAAACGGGTTGTCGCTATGAACCGCTATGGTCGAAAGACAGGAAAAGGATTCTACGACTGGAGTGGAGAAACTCCGGTTCCGCTTCCGCTCTGAGGAGCATTTGGTCTCTGCTTGATATAGAGGCCAAGCGCACATGTTTAAGAATCGAAGATGCTTCGAGGACTACCCGCCGGTTTAAAGAGAGAAAGGCGGCTCCCAGAACATGGAGGCCGCCTTTTCCTATAAGTTCAGCGCTTCTGGGCGCCTACGGGCGCTTACGGCGTTGGCGCCTTCGCTCACGACGAACTGCGGCCTCACGTTTGCGTTTCCGTTGGGCACTTGGCTTCTCGTAGTAGCGCCTCTTGCGTAGTTCTGAGTAAAGTCCCGACCGCTGCACTTTCCGCTTGAAACGGCGCAGGGCGCGGTCGAGACTCTCGTTGTCCTGTATGACGACTTCCAAGACAATCACATCCTTAGTGATAGACCGTTACAGTATAGCTGCCAAAGCTAAATATGGCCGCTTACAGGGGCAACAGCCCTAGACTTTGTTATTTCTTGACCCGTGGGTTGTCGTTTGGTTGAATGGCTAAGGCAATCGACCTTCACGATGCAGCGTATGCGTGTAAAGGCGATATGCTTCAGGGTGCGCAAGAAAGTCCCTAGCCCACGATTCGAAGTCAGGCAGCGGCATAAGCTCTTCTATGTGATCGATCACAATGCGGGCGAACTGCAGCCGGTCTTTGGCGCGAAAGTCTATCCGTTCGCCCTCTAGTATGCTGTCCACCGCGTACGCAAAGTCATCTGCATCTACCATCGATATAAAGTGACATACCTGATCGATCCGATACGACTCGTATAGAGAGCGAAGACGCTCAAGCTCGTCCTTTGAAATATCGATGGCATCGTCGATCCAGGGTCCTGCCAACGTGGCCGAATTTGTATTGAGGAGCGCCCTGAATTGTCCACGCAGCTGGGTCGGCTTGTTCTCCCAGAGGCCTTTGGTGTGCAGTGCTGACTCTAGTAACCCATTCAGAAGCGGACGTCCTAGGCTCCGGGCTTTTTCGTGGATCTGTGCTTCGGAACTCTCTACGAAGATATGCGTGGTACATACTTCTTCCGAACTGAGTTCTGAATGACTGGGACGAAACGCTATATAGCCATGCCATGTCGAGCCGGTGGCCTCGAACGTTACGAGGAAGCAGGCCCATGAACTCTCATTAGTTTCAATGAAGCCCAGTGATCGCCTTCGTTCGGCTGGGGTGGGCGGCTTTTGGCTGGGATACGCCTTCAAGTAATCAGTGTGCCCCGGTGAATACGGTCGATCATCAATGAAATGATGCTTGAGTAACGAATCCGATGCAACCACCAGATTCCATTCATATTTTTCCCTTGCGATGGTCTTAAACAGATTGTTATTTGGGGGCCCCTCTCTGAACACTGTAAAACTGTTATGTGCTCAGGGTGTTGGATTTGCACTTGATATCTGGAGCAACTTGGCCTTGTGACAGAGGCGCTCTCCCTTGCTAAACGCACTTCGCCAAGCTCCGGAGGAGCCGCGATGCAGCTTCATTCGATGACTCAGACCGAGACTCGCCCGGATGCTATGGGTGACGTGCCGGGTATTTGTGAAATCCCATTAACCCGTGCGGTTGTTCAGTATAGGAATCTTCATGAGGCGGACACCTCGGGTGGCCGCATTGAAGATATCGGCCTTGCTCTGGTCGTCGACGGACGTTTTGCTTCTACAGCAGCAGCTGTTGACTTGGGCAGCGGCAATGTGAAAGTGCTGGATTTGAGCACCGAACTAGTAGTGCTTGACTGGGTTTACGAGCCGACGGTGGAATATGTAGCGGCTTTAATTACCGAGTCTTCCGCTAGGCAGGAGTACGGTGCCATTAGAGCCTACAGCAGGAAACTTGGGCTTACGGTCCTCGAGCGCATCGGATTTGGGCCACTCTCTCGCCCGACCTTTCTTCGGGTCGGGTTCCGCGATATTTGTCGTGATCTTGACCTACATGAAGGAACTTCGATCCGCTTTAAGATGGGGCTGGGCCGTTTGACTCGGGCTTATCTGGATTACGACACGTGCTCACTGTTGTTCAAGACAGCCTTCGAGGCGGCTGACCCACAGCTTGAGCACGCTCTTGGAGTGGCGTTCACCGAAGCGGATATCCATCGGGAGGACCCGTCTTCCCGAACTGATGCGGTATCCTATCACGTCCGCTTTCCTGTTCCGTCAGGTCTAGGAGAAGCCCGTCTAGTATTGGGTCAGATGAGGCGTGGCTTGGTTGCTTTGATGGCCCGCTTCGAGGCAGAACGGTTCTCTTCGATCGAAGCTCTAATGAACACCTTTGGTGAACGTGAGACTCTGGCAGGGCTTCAGACCCAAGAACCGAGCGTGAGTACCGTCCGAATTCCGTCACCGATGGCGGCGGGGTCTGACTTCATCCACTGATTGGTGTTCTCTGTCCAAATGGTGTCGCATGGATGCCATTTAGGTCTTTAATTAGGACCGGTGGTTCACCCTCGGCGCCGTCGGAGAGAAGCGGTGACGCGAGCGCCGCTCGCTACCGCTGGACCGCTGGAAGCCGCGTGAGCCGAGTAGGTGTCGAAAGTTCATGTTGCTTTGCCGTGATCGTGGCCCTCTGCCAGGCTACCCAGAGTTTGTGTGCTCAATCGGTTGAACTTAGGCAATTAGTTTGAGCCACCTTAGGTGAGAAGGCGCGGTAATAGGCTCGCGAGGACTCTTTTTGATTCTCAAATGAGACCATGGACTCATTTTATTTGCAATGTTTTCATCTGG
>DEBI01000103.1 GCA_002348465.1 Gemmatimonadales bacterium UBA2960
TCCGGAAGTTGGCGAAGTGGTGTTCATGCCGAGTGGGTTGAGGGGTACTTTTGCGCTCAACGCATTCGTTCCTGATCAGCTCAGGACGGTGATTTCCGCTAGGGCCATTTTCGTGTAGAAGGCTCTCTCACCAGTCGAAGCAGATGCTCTTCTAAATGCTGCTGCTGGGATGGCTGTAAAGTTCTACACGTGTGTTAGGTATCCATGTGGGTCATCATTTTTACCCTGGGCGGTCTGTAGGAATCGCCTCTGGATGTCGAGCGTTACCGGTCCGGCTTTACCCTCACCGATCTCGATCCGGTCTACGCTTCGTACTGGGGTGACTTCGGCCGCAGTGCCGGCAAAGAATAATTCGTCTGCCGTATAGAGGGATTCTCTTGGAACTGGACGTTCCTCGACCTCGTACCCTAGGTCCATGGCGATCTGCATTACCGCACTGCGGGTTATCCCTACTAACGAGGTACCGTCGAGAACCGGAGAGATGACTTTTCCCCCGTCGACGATAAACAGGTTCATGCCGCTGCCTTCGGAGACGAGTCCGCCGGGTCCGAGTGCTATGGCGTCTGCATAGCCATTTTGTACTGCTTCCATCTTCATCAGTTGAGCGTTCACGTAGTGACCGCCTGCTTTGGCTCTTGCTGGGAATGTATTCGGAGCCATTCGTTGCCAAGAGGAGACGCAGACATCCACTCCGGCCTCCAGTGCCTCAGCCCCGAGGTATGTACCCCACCCCCAAGCGGCAACGTACGTTTCTATGGGGCTTAGAGTTGGGTTAAGTCCTGGAGTGCCGTATCCGCGTATGATCATGGGGCGGATGTAACAGTTTCTGAGTTCATTCTTTCGGATGGTATCCAAACACGCTTCAGCCAAGTCATCTGCTGAGTAATCAGTCGCCATCCGATATATTTTTGCCGAATCGATCAGTCGGTCGATGTGTGCATCGAGCCTGAAAACAGCCGGACCCTCAGGCGTCTCATATGCTCGGATCCCCTCGAATACAGACGTGCCAAACTGCACTGCTGTTGCTAGGAGGTGGACCTTACATTCGTGCCAGGCCACATATTCGCCGTCTCTCCAGATCCAGGTTGCCTCCTGAAATCCCACAGCTCCCATCAGATAAGTCCTTTGATCCAGCCGCCGTCGACGGCAATTGATTGGCCTGTTACGTAAGATGCGTGCTCGGAGCATAGAAACGCAGCTACTGAGCCAAGTTCGCACGGTTCCCCGAGTCGTGCCATGGGAATCTCCCCAGTCCACCCAGCGTAAGCATCGTCGACCGTTATCCCATCCCGCTCGGCGACCGCTTCGGCCAAGTGGATAAGCCGCTCCGTCCTAGTGAACCCCGGCAAGACGTTGTTCACGGTAACGTTGAATTCGGCAACCTCGTTCGAGATCGTCTTAGCGAACCCGGTTACTCCTGCTCGAATCGCGTTCGATAGGATTAGCCCTTTTACGGGCTGCTTCACTGAAACGGACGTAACGTTCACGATTCTACCCCACCGGCGCGTCTTCATCCCCGGTAGAGCTGCGCGCACAAGATTGACCACACTATTGAAGTTTTGCTGGATGGCCTCGTCCCATACTTCGACTGAATGGTCCTCAAACATTCCTGCGGGTGGCCCACCCGTGTTTGTGACTAGGATATCTACTTGCCCGAATGCGCTTTCCGCGGCAGCTATCAGCTCGGCTGCGCCGTCAGCTGGAGTCAGATCGCATTCAACAACCTCTACCCGGGCTCCCGTTGCTTCGACGATCTCTGACTTTACGGCCATGAGCTTTTCACGAGAACGCGAGTTGATCACTAGGTCGGCACCTTCGGCCGCCAGGGCATCAGCTATGGCTCGCCCTAAGCCCTGACTTGACCCAGCAACCACCGCGACTCGACCGCGAATTCCTAAATCCATGATTTTCCTTTGAGCTCAGCGATCTTTGAAGTACGAGTCGGTGCCGTCTAGCCAGTCTTGTCGAGGTGGGCTAAAAACATCCACATCTAGAGTGTCTTCCAGTGCCTCAGCCTTATGTGGCACGTTGGACGGGATGTACATGACCTCTCCTGCGGAAACAATCCTTTCTTCGTACCCCGGTTCGCCTTCGTTCCCCAGCCAGAATTTAAGAGCTCCCTCAACAACCCATGTGAGCTGTTCGTTATCGTGCGAGTGTTTCGGAACGATAGCGCCTTTGTCCAAGAAAACTTGGGCGAGCATCATCCGTTTTCCCGTGAAGAGCTGGCGTGCTATGTCGTGGGTGACGGATTCACGCTCTACGTCGTCCCACTTCATATGGGTGACCAATGAGTCGCTCATAATTACTCCGAGTGTTTACTAAATGACCGGCCAATCGGCGGGTCCGGGCGACGGATGTCAATGGCATACCCGCACTTCCACTTTAGATCCCGCCATCAGACCTTGTTGGATGGGTGACGGATCAGGTTCTCTGATATCTGAGTTGGGCGACATGCAACCTGACGGAGGATATACTCATCAACGGATGGGGTCTCATCCTCAGGATCAATTAGCGGGGGGCGCAGGTGACACCACGAATTAAAAAGAGTGATCGGGAGTGGCGTGCTCAGTTGTCGGAAATTGAGTACAGAGTGCTCCGAGAGAAGGGCACGGAACGCGCTTTCACTGGGAAGTACAACAATGAGAAGCGGACGGGCACCTACATGTGTCGGGGGTGTGGTGCGTCTCTCTTCGCGTCCGAGACAAAGTACGACTCAGGTTCAGGGTGGCCGTCCTTCTATGATGTGTTGGATGATGCAAACGTGCGCACTAAGTCGGACAAAGAACTCTGGATGATGCGGACTGAGGTCATCTGTGCTGTGTGTGACGGGCACCTAGGACATGTGTTCTCGGACGGTCCTCAGCCTACTGGCTTGCGTTATTGCATCAATTCGGCTGCGCTCGATTTAGATGACAAACCCAGTAGTGAAGACGTTGAGTAAGAGGTTGTGAAATCGTCCGAGAAGGTGTCATGG
>DEBI01000097.1 GCA_002348465.1 Gemmatimonadales bacterium UBA2960
AGCCGGCACGATTGGCACTTCCGCATTGCCCGTGGGGGAAGAGGCCGATGGCCGACCCAAGCGAATCCCACTTTTGGTATGTCATGGCTCAAGCGATGGGCCGAGGCTTTGGATCAATGGCGCAACACACGGCGACGAACCGGAGGGTGCCTTCTCGATCTTTAAACTGTTTGATCAACTAGACCCGGATCAGGTCTCAGGAACAGTGATCGGTGTGCCCGCTATGAACGTGCCTGCTTTTGAAGCTGGAAAGAGAGGAGATCCACTAGACTCGTTTACCTATGACATGAACCGGATGTACCCGGGACGCGCGGACGGATACCCGACTGAGAGAGCGGCCTGGGCTCACTGGATAGGAATGAAGGACAGTTGTGACCTACAAATAGCCGTGCACTCGGGTGGAGAACACAGCTATCTCGCTCACATGATCTTCGCTGCGGACAACCCCCAGAGTCTCGAACTCGCAGCCGCCATGGGAAAGCCATGGGACCTAGTCTTCAAATCTGGCGTCGGCGGCGCGAACCCTGCATCAAAAATGGCAGAAATCGGCAAAGCGGGTGTGACAGTGGAACTAGGTGGGAATTGCCGGACCCTGACGAAGGATTTTCACACCATCGCAGATGACCTAGCCGCAGGGTACCTGAACGTGATGCGTCACTACAATATGGCGCCAGGCGAAGCCGACTATGCCGCGGAATGGCGCATGGGCTACCAAGAAGCCCTACTTGCACCTGCATCAGGAATGTGGGTGGGCGACCGAGAGATGGTATTCGAGAAGATCATGCCCACTGGAACACCACTAGGTAGGATCTATGACCTCTACGGCAAGATCACTGCTGAAGTGCTCGCACCAGAAGAGGGCCTAGTATTCGGACTGCGCTCGCGTCCCTCTGTACTGGAGGGCGAATGGTGCTGCTTTTACGGCATCATTGATGAGGTGCGGACGGACCTAATCCCCTAGCCTTGGGAAAAGCCCTAACAGGGAGCCCCAACAGCTTACAAGACATCGCTCTCTTCTGGAGCCGCTGCAACAAGGATTAGGACTAATTTCGATCACTGGAGGCTCGGCCGGTCAATTGGGACACGCTCAACTAGGCGCCCTCGCCCCCGCTCTGCCGAAAGAGCTCCCTCATCAACAATCACCTGACCACGAGATATCGTCCACGTCGGAAATCCGTTCAGCTTCATACCATCGTAAGGACTATAGTCAATATCGGAGTGTAGCACCGCAGCACTTACCGTCAGCTCCCGGTCTGGGTCGACCACGATCAAATCTGCGTCAGCTCCCGGTTCTATCCGTCCTTTCTTAGTCAAGCCGAAGATCCGAGCAGGGGCAGTAGACGTAAGCTCCACAAAACGCTCAGGGGTCAGTCGACCCCGAACAACGCCCTCAGTGAATACAATCGGAAGGCGTGTCTCGACCCCAGGCAATCCGTTAGGAATCTGCGTAAAGTTGTCGCAACCGCCAGTCTTCTGTCCCTCGAACCGGAACGGGGCATGATCGGACGAAACTTGCTGAATCGATCCCGCCCCAAGCGCTTCCCAGAGAGCATCGACATGACTGTGATCACGCATCGGCGGACTACAGACGAACTTAGCCACTTCACACCCTGCCCCGGCGTCGTATACGGAGGAATCGAGCACTAGGTACTGCGGACAGGTCTCTGCCCAAACAGACACGCCACGCGCTCGAGCTTCCGCAACATGTCTGGCCGCACCTGAAGAGGTCACATGTGCAATGCAGATCGACGCCCCCGCGAGTTCCGCTAGCATAATCGCTCGGTTAGTCGCCTCTGCTTCTACCTCTGGGGGCCGGCTGGTAGCATGGTATGCTGGGCCTGTCTTGCCCTCCGCGAGGTGTCTCTCAATCAAATGAGTGACAGCACAGTCGTTTTCACAATGAGCGTATATGAGTCCGCCGTGTTCCGCAGTGACTTCCATTAGACGAATCAGGTCGTCGTCACCGATCTTCTTATCTCCATACGTCATATAGATCTTGAAGGAAGGGAAGCCTGAATTGATTAGCCCCTCCATCTCACTTAAGACATTCTCGTTAACGTCAGTCACGATGATATGGAATCCATAGTCGATGACAGCATCGGGTGCGATCATGGCAAGTCGCTGGTGACGAGCCTCACCTAGGGTTCCGCCTTGCTCCTGCAGGCCAAAGTCGACGATCGTTGTCACACCCCCGAAAGCGCCAGCTACTGTACCTGTGTAGAAGTCGTCAGCGGTAGTAACACCGAGTCGACCAATCGGGTGAGCGAGATGAGTGTGAGTGTCTATCCCCCCTGGCATTACCCAGTGTCCGGTTGCATCAATAACTCGGTCGACGCCCTCGGTCGCCCCGTGCAGACCAGGCGCCACAGCTTCGATGCTTCCATTTCGCACGAGCACATCCGAACGTGAACTTCCTGTCGCTGTGACCACATTGCCGCTATGGATTAGCAGGCTTCCCTTGTCATCCACGTTATAACCACGCTTCATAAGTGTGAGCCGACGGCGGCCATAGTAGACCCAAGCTCCCAGACTTCAAGGGGTCACATCATGAATATTGATCGTAAACAATTCACGAAGATTGCAGGCGCAGGTGCCGCCGCGATGGCGCTAGCTTGGCAGCAAGCTTGCGTTCAAGTAGCCAATACAGGGGAAGTCTCCACGGAGACAGTTCGCACGTTGTTAAACGTCCAAGGACAAGGGGGATTCTATGAGCAGCCCGAGGAACTCGAGCGTCTAAGGCGAGCGGTGACCAGAAGCGTTCGGGTTTCGAACCAGTTGAGATCTTATCCTCTAGATAGTGATGAACAGCCACTCACCATCTTCCGGAGGGGGTGATGCAGTCCACTCCAATCCATTTCATGACGGTCAGAGAGCAGGCCGAACTCCTAGCATCAGGACAAATCACATCGGTCGAGCTCACCAGCATCTTCCTCGACCGAGCCGAAGCGCTCGACCCGCCACCATTCTCGCTTCCAAGCGAACCCCGACCAGATCATGATGGCATGCTCGCCACGATGGTAACAATCGCCCGCGATCATGCCCTAGAGGCCGCGCAGCGAGCCGATGAAGAAATGCGCGCAGGTCGCCGGCGCAGCATCCTTCATGGAATCCCCTACGGAGTGAAGGATCTGCTCGACACCAACGGTATCCGCACAACCTGGGGCTCGGGCATCTTCGCAGACCGGGTACCGACACGAAATGCCGCCGTAATAGAGCGCCTCGCCGACGCTGGCGCAGTTCTCATGGCTAAGATGTCACTGGGAGAGTTCGCAGGAGGAAATACGAGTTCAGCGCTCAACCCGTGGAAGCTTGACCGCAGTAGCTTTGGATCTTCTAGTGGGACGGTGTCGGCCTCGGTAGCTGGCCTGATCGGTTTTGGAATCGGAACCGAAACCGGGGGCTCAATCGTATTTCCAGCATCCTCAGTAGGCGCGTCTGGCTTACGTCCGACCTTCAGCCGAGTGAGTCGGTACGGATGCATGCCGTTGTCATGGAGCCTAGACAAGATCGGACCTGTCGGACGTTCAGCTGAAGACTGCGGGCATATCCTTGAACAGATAGTCGGATTCGACCCGCGAGATAATTCCTCAACAGATCGTCCCTTCAGGTTTCGCGCCAACCCCGGCTCTATGCGTGGCCGACGGCTCGGCGTACATCGACGGGAGTTCCTGTTAAGCCAGTCGGATCACAACCGCCAAGTATTTCAGACAGCTTTGGATGTATGGGAATCTATGGGCGTGATAATCGAAGACATTGACTTGCCGACTTACCCGACCGGGGCCTTGTTCACCACCATCGTCACCGTCGAAAGTGGTACGATTTTCGAACCGCTTTTCGCCGACGGGCGAGCGGGCGGAATGTTTTCCTTCAATGAAGATCGCGCCGCTGGATGGATGGCGGGCCGGATGATGCCCGCTTCAGACTACCTGACCGCCCAGCGTATTCGAAGTCAGCTAACTCGAGAAGCTGACGACATTTTGTCTCGGTACGATGCCGTTATCGCACCCACGTGGCCAAATGGAGCGGGTATGCGAGAAGTGAGAGACGGGTGGCCGATCCCGGCCCGACACGAGTGGGAACCACCTGAGGACTTTGATGTTAGCACTCCTCGGTTGAATTACATCGCTAATCTTGTCGGTCACCCAGGACTGAACATCCCCTGTGGCTTCGATCCCGACGGAATGCCTCTGTGTCTGCAAATCGTCGCATCGCCCTTTGAAGACCAAAGCGCCCTTGACTTCGGAATGGCATTTCAGGAAGAGACAGACTGGCACTTGAGAAGGCCCGAATACCCTTGGCGACCCTAGAGACCACCTAGAGGTAAATCCTAAGGACTAAACTCCGCCTCTTCCACGACTCCCGTTCGATCTCCATGCACGAACGACACGTAATGCTCAGCTAAATCGTGGGCCCAGATACCTGGCATTGCCTCTAGGCCTAACTCTTGGCGTGATTCTGCAACCCATCCTGGGCTTACCGCGTTCACCCTGTATCGGCCCTGAAGATCAAGAGCTGCTGCTCGAACAAACGCTTCGATTCCACCACCTACCATAGCGACAGCCGCAGCACCCGCCGTCGGACGAACGCTCAGCGTTCCACTTGTCAGCGTAAACGAACCACCCGGCAGAACCGTATCGAGACCAAAACGCACCAAGTTTACCTGCCCCATAAGCTTGTTCTCAAAACTCATTCGATAGGCGTCGTCGTCGAGATCTTCCACCGAGCCGAACTGGGCCACGCCAGCTGCGCACACTATCGCATCCACAGACCCGACAGCATCAATCAGCGCCCGCACCGCTCGTGGCTCCGCCAAATCAACCCTGTGATCACCTGACGAGAACCCAGCCGCGATCACGGAGTCTCCAGCTAACTCGAGCGCGGCACCAATCGCAGACCCTACAGTTCCGGTCGCGCCCACGAGGAGTACCCTCACTTAGGAAGCCAAGCTCGCAAGACCGGTAGAGGCTACCCTAAGCTGACCATGACGGGATAAACCGATTAATTCAGGGCTTCGCACCAAAAGGAGCCGGTCAATTGTTCCCCGAACCACCAACTACACTCGCTCTATAGTCGAGAGGCGGATCCCGGTCGCCGAGCAGTGGCTCATAGACGTAGTCCGGACCCCTGCGACGATCGAATTCTTCATGGGCCGCATCAATCAACTCTGGATTGGTAAACAGGTCATACATGGTAAACGCTAGTGTCTTAGCGGCATTAATCATTCCCTTATTCCCAATACTCATGCCGCCAGCAGCAACAGCCTGCCATGAATGTGCCGATGTTCCAGGGACCCAAGTTGCCGTCCCTAAGCCAGCAGTCGGCACCACCCAGGATACGTCGCCAACGTCGGTCGAACCTCCCTGTCCCACTTCAATCACCTCGAAAGGCTCTATCATCTGAGCTCGCTCCAGAGGAGGAGCGGCTCCAAAGAAGGTGCGATGTATCGCCTCAGCGAACTCGCGCTCTTCCGCGTTATACTCGACGCCCCCGACTTCATTGAGGTTATCAAACATTGCACGCGCCAAAGCCTCGTTTGGTAGCACGTTATAAATCCCGTGAATCACCTCATGCTCCATTCGCGTTTCAGTCCCCATGGCTGCAGCCTCTGCAATCTGAGTCACCCAGTCGAACATCCGCCGTGACTCTTCAGGGTCGGGATGCCGAACGTAGATGTACGACTCCGCGAAACTGGGCACCACATTAGGAGCGGACCCCCCCGACGTTACTACATAGTGAATGCGGGCAGCTGGGGTGACATGCTCTCGCATGAGATTGATCATGTAGTGGAAGGCCTCCACGCCATCCAGCGCTGAGCGCCCCCTCCAAGGAGCTCCGGCAGCGTGAGATGACCGCCCGTAAAACCGGAATTTTCCAGACTTGTTCGCAAGTGAAGATGAAGCGCTGGCACTATTAACTGAACTAGCATGCCAATGCAGCATGACATCCACATCGTCCATCAGCCCTTCACGTACTAAGTAAACCTTTCCAGCCCCACCTTCCTCAGCGGGTGTGCCATAAACACGAATTGTTCCTGGTGTCCCTGACTCATTTAGCCAATCTCGCACGGCGAGAGCTGCGGCTACTGAGCCGGTCCCAAACAAGTGATGTCCACAAGCGTGGCCGGCAATCTTACCCGGTATAGGATCAGGCGACGAAGACCGGCTCTGATTAATCCCGGGCAAAGCGTCATATTCTCCCATAATCCCAATGATCGGACCTCCACCTCCATATGTCGCCACAAATGCCGTCGGCATTCCGGCCACACCCGATGCGACCTCAAACCCAGCATCGCGCAACACACCCTGAAGGGTTTCAGAGGACTCGGTTTCCATGTATCCGACCTCAGCGAGATCCCAAATGTGCTGGGCCGTCGCCGCGTACTGGTCGGCGTTGGCATCGATGAAGGCCGCTAGCTGCTCCTTCACATCTTGAGCCTGAGAGGACTGCGGGAGCAGGCCAATACATAAAACAGCAGCGGCGATCTTCTTCACTTCGAGAACTCCTGATTTAGCAGTTTCGCGGGGGCGAACACGGTAGTTTCAACAGCGAAACCATACAAGGTTTAATTCACAACACTTTCTGCGGCGTTCAGATTCAAACAGCCTCCCTCTCCCCGTACTGGGCAGTATCGCTCTACATTGATCTTTATAAGTCTACTATCCGAAATCGACCTAGTGCCATGAAGCCACTCCTCTCCTCCGCCTTCTTACTGTCCCTGCTGATGGGCGTAACCAATGCGTCTGTGACAGCTCAGTCTCCCACGGACTACGACCGTCAGATAGAGCAAATCATGAACCACCCGGCAGTCCGTACTGCCCTTGATCACATTGTCGAAACGGACGAGCA
Source organism: Gemmatimonadales bacterium UBA2960 (assembly GCA_002348465.1). GTDB lineage: Bacteria > Gemmatimonadota > Gemmatimonadetes > Longimicrobiales > Gaopeijiaceae > UBA2589. Next base: position 6,847 of record DEBI01000097.1, read on the forward strand.
GACAATGGATGATCTCGTGACACTAACGCAGATCCCGGCCCCCCCTTTCATGGAGGAAGAAAGAGCCGAAGCCTTCCTTGAGATGATGATCGAGTTGGGTGTGGACAGCGCGTGGACAGATGAGGTCGGTAATGTGATCGGCCTTCGGCGTGGGTCAGGTACGGGCGAGGTTTTGGCAGTCGCCGGGCATTTAGACACCGTTTTTCCACCTGAGACGGACGTTACCGTTCGAGTAAGTGGTGATACGATATTCGCCCCAGGAATCTCAGACGACACTCGCGGCCTAACCACCGTGCTAGCGGTCCTCAGAGCTATGAATGAGGCCAATATACGCACTGAGGCCGACATTCTCTTCATTGGAAACGTGGGTGAAGAGGGACTGGGCGACCTGCGAGGTGTAAAGCATTTGTTCAGGGAGGGTGGCCCTAGGATCGACCACTTCATTTCCGTCGACGGGACGAGTCCTAACGGTATAACCCACATGGGCCTAGGCTCTCACAGGTACCGAGTGACGTTCAGGGGACCGGGAGGACACTCATGGGGAGCATTCGGCTTGGCAAATCCGGCCCACGCAATGGGCCGCGCAATACGTTACTTCCAAGATGGAGCGGCCCCATACACCGCGAATGCACCATACCGGACTAGCTATAACGTGGGAAGGATGGGGGGTGGCACATCCGTCAACTCAGTCCCATTCGAATCATGGATGGAAATCGACATGCGCTCGGAAGGAGACGAGACGCTTGAGGCCGTCGATGCCATACTCCAAGGCGCGGTGCAGCGAGCTCTTGCAGAGGAGAACGCTCTGCGCACGCGAGGAGAAGCGCTCACCGTCGATGTCGATATGATAGGAGATCGACCGTCAGGAGAGATAGCATTAGACCATCCATTCGTGGAGCAAGCGACGGCTGTAACCAACGCACTCGGTCTGTTCCCGGGCTATGCCCGATCGTCGACCGACTCCAATATTCCAATCTCGCTAGGCATTCCAGCTATCACGATCGGTGGTGGTGGCCAAGGATTCGGTGGACACTCACTAGACGAGTGGTTCCGCAACGAAGACGGAGCGCTCGGTGTGCAGAGGGTCATGCTCATTGTTCTCGCTCAGGTCGGACTGGCACAGATGAGTTAAGCCAAGATTCGCGGAAAGCTCATGAGCCCAGGCTAAACCGTCTCGGGCCAAAGTGGTGAGTCACTCCAATCATCTTTCTAAACCGAACACATTAAGGACATTGCTATGTTTGAGATCCTATCTCGAAGACGACTTCTTCGCGGTGCAGCAGGTGCTTCGTTAGCATCGCTCGTCCCAAGTGCAGCAAAAGCTCAGCAAGGCCGACTCGAAGCGCCCTGGCAAGTAAGTCCAGAGGCAAGACTTACGGAACTGGGGATTGAGCTTCACATACCTCCTCCTCCAGTAGCCACATACGTCGGTACTCACATCGTTGGAAGCATGCTATATGTAGCCGGGCACACACCTCGGATGCCCGATGCATCTCCGGGACATCAAGGAATCGTAGGCAAAGACCTCACGATCGAAGAGGGTAGGGCAGCGGCACGTCAATGCGGCATCAACATACTGGCCACTATGAGGGCAAGGATCGGGAGTCTTGACCGTGTCGCGAGACTCGTCCGCACATTCGGCATGGTGAATGCGGTCCCCGGATTCTCGCAGCAACCCGAAGTCATAAACGGCTTCAGTGATCTGATGGTCGACATCTTCGGTAAAGAGGCTGGCACAGGCACCCGCGCCGCCGTCGGTATGGGATCCCTGCCGGGTAACATGGCGGCAGAAGTCGAGACTTTCTGGGAACTCAGAGACTGACGACCACATCGACCTCGGTATTTTCAGGTTCCAGCTTCTTCTATCAGGTCCCTGGAGGGCGAAGCTCGTTCCACCTACCAATGAAGCCAATTGCTGCTGCGACCATTGAGGTCGCCTCAATCCGCCCCCTCCGAGTTGTTGCCTCTCTTGGATGACGAACACCCCAAACTCCATCTGAAGTCATTTCAATAGCCGAGGTTCCTTTTTCTGTGACCTCGTCCTTTAGCCCTTCAGCCAAAAAGAGCGTCAGGGCAGTCGGGTCACCTGCCAGCACTTCGGGAAGCATTGCTTCCAGGTGAGGTAGAAGAAATACATCTGGTTGTTCTGCGGCCTCTATATCCACGAGTTCCGGGGTTAAGTACATCGACATCGATGTCTCACCAGTCCCGCCATGTCGGTCCAAGACTGGAGGACCCGGGTCCATCGGTCGCTCAATAACCGGTAGGAACGGGCCAAGGACAGAACGAAGGTCAACGGCGATACCTGCAGTTTCTTGATTAATACGATCCACTATGAACCGAGTTGTTGCCGTGTTCCCGCCGTGAGCATTCAACATCAAGAACCTTTTGAACCCGTGACGGATTAAGCTCTTCACTGACTCGACATAGACTTCTTGAATCAAGGTTGAAGGAAGCGTCACCGTTCCCTCAAAACCCATATGATATGGAGACTGTCCTGGGAAAAGGATGGGTGCCACAAGCACATCGGCCTTTTGGGAAATGAGCTTCGCGAGCTCAAGTCCATTTAGATAGTCTGTACCTATCGGGAGATGGTGCCCGTGCTGCTCAAGAGCAGCGACTGGTATGATCACCATATCGGAACGGGTCAGGAACTCCTGAACCTCCGGACGGGTCATATGTGGGAGATAGTTCTTCACCTTTTCGATACTTGGCAGAGGACTTTCAGGGGGCAGAAGCTCCTGAGCATCCACCGAGTACCACGGAAAAAGCAGAACCGGAGCCGCAGCGATTAAGCGGAGACCTCGACACTTCATGGCTGATCAGTCCCTAGTATTCTGGCTGAAATCCCTGGCCGGTCGATCCTTTCACCACGCAAATACACGTCAATAATTCCTCTAGTGTTTGTGATGTCATCTAATGGGTTGGCCTCAAGCACTATGAAATCGGCACTTTTTCCTTGGGCAATCAGCCCCGTTTCATCGAGTCCCATAACCGCCGCAGCCGCGCTGGTCGCTGCAACCAGAACATCAGAGGGACTGAGTCCGGCCCGGACCATGTCTTCAAGTTCCTGGTGCGCAGTCCATGAATTACCCCCATCAGTACCGAAGGCAACTCGGATCCCCTCTTGGTGCAAGCGCACGAGGTTCCGGGCTTGAATCCCGAACGCCTGCGAAGCTTGGTCACTGAACGACGTCGGATTTGATTCCATCTGAGCAATCCGCTCCGCTGACACAGTCCCTGCAGTCCAGGACATGTCACCTACGGGGAGGCCCGGCCCCGGCAAGTTCGGAATTAAGACAACCTCCGGACGTTCCCTCCACATCTCAATCACCTCATCATCGACATCTACATCCCGGATCCCATGAGCAAAAACATCTACACCTGCTTCAAGGAGTCCTTTTGCGTCCTCTAGTCTAAATACATGAGCTGTAACTGGGATGCCATGACCGTGGGCCTCATCAATAATCGCGCTATAAAGTGCAGGAGACAGCCGCTGGTATTGTCCCCCGCGACTGTCCACCCAGATCTTCACTATGTCGACCTCTTGCGCCGCTAGCTCCTGCACCGCCGCGCGGGCCTCTTCCTCGCTTGTGACCCAGTGAGGAACTTCGCTACGTCCTGGCTCAGGGGCCGTAATCCCTCGACCTGCCGACAGAGAACGAGCTCCATCCTGTATAAGCTCTGACCGCATCACAAGTCCAGTGGCGCCCTCATCAAGTCCAAAACTAAACGTTGCACCTGTCCCATAGTAAGCGGCCTGCTGAAGCTCAAGTATGCGAGCTTCTCGCTCAGAAGGAAGATGGAAATGCGCATTGTTCAGCGTTGGCATCACCGTCTTTCCCGAGAGGTCGACCCTAGACCCGACCGCTGAGCCATCTATATCTGACGAAGGCCCAACCTCTACAAAGGTACCGTTCTGCACGATCAGGATCGCTTCTTCTATCACAGTGCCGTCACCTGTTATCACACGGACACCCTCATACGCGACTGCATCTGACATGTCAGACCCGCCACACGCCGTGGCTACCAGCAGTATCAAGAACATGAATGAAGTGCGGAAAAAGAGGCAGCCGAGACGGGGCGTTGAGCAGTTCATAGCAGAGTCACTCCAGCGTATAAGGATCCATCAGGGCTACTGCACAAACTTCCGACCAGCAAGTACCCACACTACCTGTATCCCATCAAAGCCCTAGAATATGAACACCGTTATAGCGGACGACTCCCCTTCGAGTGGCAACATGATCATACCAATTCTCTCGACGCCTGCTCGGTCAATCGCACTGACCGGACTAGCTGCACTGGCGCTGACCAACGCACTTACCGCCCAAACGGTGCTACATCCTGAACCACACCTTCAATCCAAGTACCATGACTTTCGAGTAGTCGAAGTAGCCGACGGGCTAATCAATCCTCACTCACTCGTCTTCACGCCGGACGGTGACTTACTTGTGACCGAGCGCCCCGGACGGCTTCGGATCATCCGAGATGATGTTCTGCTGACCGACTCGGTTCAGGGGCTTCCAAACATTATCGCTTTAGGAAGAGGGGCTCGTGCGATGAATGGCCTTGAGCAAGCTGGACTCCGCGATGTAAGACTAGACCCAGAATTCGAACATAATCGCCTCCTATACCTGAGCTATGTCAAACCGGGCCCAGACTCACTCGGTACCCTGGCGGTTGCGAGAGGACGCTATGAAGACGACCGGCTATACAATCTTGAGGAGATCTTCCATGCCAAGGCGAACGGTAACGGAAGTGAGCGCAGTTCAATGTGGGGTGGTCGTATCGCACTGGACAAAGAGGGCTACATATACGTCACCCTTGGAGATCGGCAGTGGCCATCATCAGGCGACCTATGGGCCCATCCAGCACAGAGCCTAATCAATCACAATGGCACGACGATCCGGCTTCATGCAGACGGTCGCGTCCCAACCGATAACCCTCTAGTAGGCCGAGAAAATGCGCTTCCAGAAATCTGGACATGGGGGCACCGCAATGCCCAAGGGATAGCTATTCATCCGGAAACAGGGGATGTCTGGTCTAACGAACATGGCCCCCAAGGCGGTGACGAGGTCAACCTCCTCCGAAGTGGCTCAAACTACGGTTGGCCCGTCGTAGGCTATGGTGTGAACTACCGAACGGGTCTAGCAATCCATCACGGAACACAGCAAGACGGCATGGATGATCCAGCTCACGTCTGGGTGCCATCCATAGGAGTGAGCGGAATGATCTTCTACACAGGAGATGCTTTCCCGGAGTGGAAGGGTGACATGTTTGTCGGTGGAATGAGCGGCGAACGTCTTGTCCGCTTGCGGATAGAGGGAGAAGAGGTCGTAAGCGAAGAGATTATTCTCCAGGACATGGGTCGGATCCGAGAAGTCCAGCAAGGACTAGACGGCCTCATCTATCTAGCGATCGACGGCGGAACTCGGTGGGAGGATGGACCTCCAACCCAGATTATTCGTCTTGAGCCAGCAGGAATGAGATAGGACCCAAGCATCAATCTTGGTCACTGAGGGTTAAGGGCTAGAAAACGATCCTTCGCCCGACAATCGGCACTCCGGGGCGCGCACCTTCGACGTTTTCTCCTTCCCGCACAACGAACGATCCATTCACTAACACGTACTCCACACCGATTGAATACGACAGATCATCTTCGAACGTCGCGGTATCTATAATGCGTGATGGGTCAAAGATGGTTATATCGGCGTCACTCCCAAGCTGGATCCTCCCTTTTCGCGTCATCTGCGGTGAAATCGACTCTAGCCGTTGAGCTGGCATGAGAGTCATCTTCCGGAGCCCCTCCATGAGGGAAAGAGTGCCCTCCTCTCTGACGTATCGGCCTAAAAATCTGGAGAAGGTGCCGGCACCACGTGGATGTGCCCCTAGGGCATAAGGCATCCCATCCGAGGCCACCATGGTATGAGGGGCCTTGAGCCCCATCTCAATCCAGTCCGGCTTCATCATATGAATAATTACTATCCCGCCCTCTTCCCTGTACGATCGAAAAGTCTCTTCAGTAAGCCGCTCCCCCGTATCCTGCCATTGAAGGTCCCCATAGTCGATTCTCAAGTGCTCCTGCCATCCCTCATCAAAGATGGCCGACTCTAACGAAGTTGAGGCGGCAGTGTACGGGTAAATTTCTGTTGTCACGTCGACCCCAGACTCCTGGGCGCCCCGTATCAGATCAAGATTAGTTCCAATCTCCCAGAGGCTAGAGCTGTTGAGATGGACAATGTGCAGAGGAGCACCCGTCGAAGCGGCATTGGCTACCACTTCTTGAATCGCATCGATGCCCATCGACCGAACGTGAGTATAAATGGTGAACTGCTCTCGCCCGGCGTATTCAAAGACCCTATAGATCTCATCCCTGCTGGCACCCGGGTAGTACTGATGAGCCATCCCAATACCCAACGCTCCCGCGTCCATGCCATCCTTTATACGCTCAAACAATTGTGGATAGAGGGCTCTATCAAGCTCGTCATAGTTGCCCTGAGAGAAAACTCGCCCAAGCTCCCTTAACTGAGCCCCGGTCGGCTCCGAGTCGATGCTCGCCAAGGTTGTCCGGACTTCCTCGGCATACTCAGGCATCACTGCCGTCCTGGCAGCGCCGTGACCGATCGTTGCTCCAAAATTTAGGATCGCGTCATCCTCGCGCTCATTGAGGAAAATTCTGAGATCAGAGACACCCGACTCTAACTCAAGGGCTGTCGTGACACCGTCACGTGCCTGGAAGCGATTAGCAGCGTTTGACTGTCCATGGGCGTGCAAATCGATAAAGCCTGGAGATACCACTAGACCGGTCGCATCTATAACGGTCTCTCCTTCGAGCTCATCCTCGGAGATCGCCACTATGGTTTGACCATTGATACCAATATTTCGAACTGCATCGAGGCCGGTCTCAGGATCCATCACTCGGCCGCTTCGGATGACCACGTCATAAGACTCCTGAGCTTCCAATAGCTCAGAAATGGGACCCATAGCCACGATAGCCAGAGCCATACAGGCGAGTCTCTTTGCATTGTATAACATGCTGATCTCCTATGGAGTATTAGATCCTAGCTCTAGCAGGTCTCGCACCGAGCGCTCGAGGCTGGTCAAGCCAGAGGCGAGACCCAACTCTAAAGCTTCCTCGGCCGACTCGCCGTCAACCCAGTGTGCCTTCAAGGCCAGCATCGCACCGACCCGATTGCTACTGGCGCAGTATAGCATTGCGGTTTTTTCGCCAACCTCATCCAGTATCGCAGCGAATGCTTCGACGTTATCGCGGGTCAATGATCCTGAACCCGAAATCGGAAGACGGTCGAACTGAACTCCTTCACCGACCAGCAATTCTTCCTCCCATCCAGCACCATCCTCCGTCGTCGGGCGAAGGGATACGAAGTGCTCAATGCCCGCCGATTGAAGTCCCCGAATCTGCTCCTGTGTCGGCTGTCCAGAAGTAACCAGTCTGTCCATTGGCATACGCGCGTTACGAACGCCTATTTCTGTAACGACCGAAAGTAGAGTGTCCGGAATACTCGCCATCACCGCTTCAGCCGGAGGAGAAGGCTCAGCGGCACACGCCAAGGATGCAAAAAGAGTCAGTAGGAGTGCTAGGTCAAGATTCCTATTTTTCATACACTTCAGATACCGGTTAATGGTTATAGGCAGAACATAACTGATGACCCCAAACACGGACCACAGCCGCGAATAGAGCGTACTATGGTTTTACCGAGACCAAGAGCTTATCCCGCGAAACTATCTCAACCGAGACCCTCATCGTGCAACGAGCAATCCCAACACTCACAGCCTCACTCATCATCATAGCGGGGCAAGCGCCACTGGCTGGTCAAGAACCTCTCTGCGAAGGCGCAGAGAGGTTCTTGCAGGAGACCATGCTCATGATTGCTCTCAGCGAGTCGGACACGATCGACGACTGGCGAACGCAGGCGAAGGTTCCTGGGTGCCGAGTCACAGCTGCTGGCTCATCCAGTCTGGAGTCAGCCGAAGTTGCAAGAAGTTTCTACCAGATCATCGCCGAAAGTGGCTGGTCCCGAACTCCGGATCCACGCGACGCTCCGAACGAAGCATCGCTGCGTTTTCGTCGAGACAGCGTGGACTGTTTATTCAACTATTACGACTCCAGCATGTCTCTGGGCACAGAGGCAGAGATGATAGTTAGCGATGCTGTCTACGTAGAGGAGGGTGAAAGTCTCTACAACTTCCTTGTATTATGCATGCCCGCCGCTCCTGCAGCACCGAGAGGCTAGTACTCCGTACCTAATCGACTACCAGATACATTTCAAAATTCTGATCGTCGAGATATTGAAGCCGAGCTGGTATTGCAGTCTCGATGATCGCTCGCAGAAAATCGGTGATCCCGTCACCGGCCCACCGGACAGCAAGCCACGCTCCAAAACTCTCAGCTAAGTCTTCAGTGTCCGGAGAAGCATCGGCAACGCTGGAAATAAACCTGAAGTCACTTGCCTGAGCTGCTTTCCAGTTCGGAGAAGAACTGTGTTCCGCATCGAGGGATATGTGCACCGTCTCGTGCGCCATTACCTCTTCCAGGAAACCCTGTATACGGTGTGCCTCGCCCTGATCCGCATGCACAACTAAGTCCCGGTTCAAACCTACGATACTCTCAAGGCCACCGTGAACCGACAGTGTCTCGACACCCTCCCTGAGCACCTGAGGCAGCACACCAAAACGTTCCGCATATAGATCTGCCAGATCTACCGCGGAAATACTGTCGAACTCGGCGTTGACCCGAATCTCAAGAAGGAGAGAAGGGATGAAACTCGCCTCAAAGAGCCATGTATCGTACGTGGCTTCAGCTTCTATACGCCCGTCATACATGACCCGGGAACCTACTCCGAGCGGCGTCAAACCAGTTAGAGCATTAGGACCCTGCACCGTTAAGACGTCCGGGTCTATGAAAGCTGTACCATTTAGAGGTGGGGGTAGGGGCCCAACGGGTTCGATAATCGGTTCTTCACTGCACGCGGAAGCGAGAATAGCTGCGCTCACGCAGGCGGTTAAAACAAAAGGCTGCTTCATTGTTAGAACATGTCCCGGTCCAGTCCGATTTCACCACGCTCAACTCGTTAATCAAGCCGGGCACAGTTTGATCTTATCTATGTCTATGCTGCCTTCGACTAGCGCGTCTCATGGTACGTTATAGATAGGCGTTGGTTTCCCTAGTAACCAAACATGCACGCGATGCAACTGCCCGGAGCCGCTTTCGCGACTCCGGGCCCATATCGGGACGGCCGGATTCGAACCGGCGACCCCTGCAACCCCATTGCAGTGCGCTACCGGGCTGCGCCACGTCCCGAGAACCGAGATAATAAAGGCTTCCCGAGGGGTCGGGAAGCTATCAGGCTCGTCCAACCTGAAAAGGGTGAACGATATCGCCTAGCACTTCCACCGCTGTGGCTTGCTAAATCAACCGGACTCATACTGAAACGTAAGCACGTGCTCACTCAATAACTAACGGAATGGTCACACAATCCCTCTGCTACATGGGTGCAAGCTGGGTTGACCTTTTCTCAAGGGCTCAACTAAATTCCCCGTCCTGTTGCGGGGTGGAGCAGTCTGGTAGCTCGTCGGGCTCATAACCCGAAGGTCGGAATTTCAAATCTCCCCCCCGCCACCATTTAAAAGCAGCTTCAAAGCTGCTTTTTTAGT
>DEBI01000083.1 GCA_002348465.1 Gemmatimonadales bacterium UBA2960
AGAGTGAATCGTCACGATGCCCAACACCAAGTGCTCGCAACCTTATACGCGGTTGTCGTGATGATGGTTGCCCTTGTGGTTCACGATGTAATACCGCGAGTCATGTCGGGTCCCGAATGGCTTTTGAGCGGTGATGCGTTGCGTGCTCCGTTCGTGGGTCTTGTAGTTGGACAACTGACGATGATGTTGGTCACACAATTGAGACCATTTCAGTCTGGAAGCAGAGAGCCTACATCGGTCCCAGTTACGCTCGGACTATTTGTCTTAGCCATGGTTCTGGTAGGACCCGTGGGACTCAGGGCCACAGGAGGTATAGGGCCTCAATCCCTATTCACTTCAGCTTGTATAGCGGGTTTCGCAACGCTCTTCTACTGGCTCATGAGGAAGTTGCAGGGGTGGCCTGCGCGAACGCCTTGGAACATGAGGCTTCAGCCGGCGTGCCTCGCTTTGGCGATCTTGGTCGTTTTACCCGTGCACTTCCTGATCTTGGGGGGAGGATGATTCTTCATTACCAGGATGCGTCATCGTGAGTCTGCATATCGAGAAGTTTTTCCGGTTCCTGGTAAAACACCGATTAGCCGTAATCATACTGCATGCGGGCCTTTTCATCACAGGACTTCTGGGGGCTAGGGCTGTACGCGTCGACTATTCAGCCGAGCAGTTCTTGGTATTCGACGGAGATGCTCAAGAGGTCTTCGAGCAATACAAGGAACACTTCCCGCGTGAAGATCTTCAAGTGTCGGCATTTCTAGAGATCACAGGCCCTTTTAATGCCAGTGATTACGAGACACTTCGTGAACTCGCGGATGCTTTCGGGAACGCGGGGCTTGAGTCAGTGCGATGGATCGGAGCAACAGACTTCACCGAAGAAGTCATCATTGATGGTGAACGCAATGTGGAGGTCGTTCGCCTTGAGAACCAGAGTGAGATTTCAGACTCCATGCTGCAAGCTATTGTGGAGCCGAGGAGCCAGCACCCACTTCTCGTGGGCACACTCTGGAATCAAGATCTCTCGGTCTTCGGAGTACATGGGTTTTTGGCACCGGACCAAAATAATGATGTCCGCCGCAGGCAGGTGACTGCCGCTCTCCAGGGGACAATCGCTGATTTGTCTGAAACGTCTGGTCGTATAGTGCTAAGCGGCTTACCCGTCTTACGTGCGACGATTCCGTTAGCACTTGAGACCGACATGACAAAGCTTCTTGGAATCGGCGTCATTATCTCTTTTATCATACTTTGGCTCTACTTCCGAAGACTCTCTATTGCAGCCCTGTGCTTCGTTGGCGTAGCCCCGGCGATCGTCCTGACTCTCGGTCTCATGGGGTACGCTGGACAAAGCATTTCTGTGCTCACCAGCGTGGTTCCTATAGTGATCCTGGTGGTCGCCTTATCGGATGCTACTCACCTCGTCGTTAGTGCACGTGAATCGTGGCGAAATGGCCGGGCGATCAATGAAGCCGTAGTGCACACGTTCACAAGCCTTTCTCGCTCCTGCTTCTTTACGTCCCTGACGACTGCCCTGGGATTTCTGGGCCTTATTGCTACTCGCAATCATCTCATCGGCGAGTTCGGAGTCATTTCGGCATTATCAGTAATCGTTGCTTACCTAGTGACATTAACACTCCTCCCGGCCTTGCTTGCGTGTAGCAAAGACCTTGGTCCCTACAAAGAGTGGGGTGAGCGTCTATGGCGGGGGATACTCAAGAGGATTGAATCACTGTTGCGGCTCCCCGAGATGTGGCCGATAGCAGCGTTCGGTTTCCTTTTGGCAGTCGGTCTCGCTGTTGGGAGCCAACTTCGTGTAGAGGCCTACATTATCGATGATTTAAAAGAGAGCGATAACATTCTAGAAGAGTTGCGTTGGATCGAAGGCGAAGGCTTTGGGCTTTTTCAAATCAACGTTTACCTCGAACAGGAGGGTCACCAGGGACACTCGCCCGAGATGTTGAAATGGATCGAGGAGTTTCAAGTTTTCGTAGAACAGGATACGGCAGTACTAGGATCGATCGGCCTGCCTCAGGTAATGAGTGAACTGGGAGAGGCCTATGGCACTCAGTCTGGGTGGGCCGATCCTGTTGAAGAGATCAATCGCACTGAAGTCAGAACTGAACAGGATATCGACGATTTGCTTTCGTTGGTTGAGCTTGAGGACGACCATGTGCTTTGGGACGTTTATCTTCCCGACGAAGGTGTGGGTCAGGTAATTGTTCTAGTTCAAGATCAAGGTTCCCCGGTGCTCTCACCTCTCACAGCTCGCGTCGAGGAACGACTGCAGAGTCATCCGCCACCAACTGGCCAGGCCACAGCTACCGGGACAGTAAAGTTGACGACGGTTCTCTGGGAGCAACTTCTTTCCAGTTTCCTCCCCGGTATCGTTTTTTCTATTGTACTGGTGTGGCTCGCACTGTCATGGATGTTTCGGTCAGTGTCGCTTGGATTGCTAGCCGTCGTCCCCAACCTAATTCCGCTGGTTCTTCTTCTGGGGCTGATGGGCCTAGGAGGATTCGATCTGAAACCTTCTAACGTCATTGTCTTTGCGATCGCTTTTGGAATCGTCGCCGACGATACCATCCACTTCCTTGGAGCCCTTGCTCGAAACCTAAGGTCCTCAGATCAAGTCCGCGCTGTCCTAGTCCAGACGATACGAGAGGTAGGCCCAGCTCTCGTACTCGTTACGGTAGTCGTTGTTGCTGGCTTCAGTTCTCTAATGTTCTCGCGCTTCCAGGCTCTATTCCTGATCGGGTTCCTCACCGCTTCCGCGGCCGTGCTTGCTCTCTTCGCCGACCTAATTGGATTCCCAGCAATACTCAGACTTGTTGCACGCCATCCAGCCGGACGATCGTTAATTGCTAGGGATCCAAAATAAGGTTCAAGTTTTGTGATGGTCCAACTGTTTTTGGGCCATCGTCTCTTGTGAGACGCCTATGGATGCTCCTGATCCTAAGTGTAGACCTTGCGTGAAATTTCACGCATAGGGCCCTCAGAGCTTTGGCGGATTTTAGACGCCGGGCTGCGTGAGGCAGTCTGGGCAGTGGCCGAGCAACTGCACCATCGCCCCGCGGATGGATTCAGCCCACGGACCGTCAATCGAAAGTG